>NZ_CP016313.1 GCF_001880325.1 Thermus brockianus | reverse complement strand
ATCCACGGTACACCTCCCGGTCCGGCCAGGCAGCAAGGCACCGTCCCTCGTCAAAGTCCGTGAGGGCCACGCTCACGAAGGGCCTTGGGCCGATGTAGGCTTGGAGTTTCTCCTGGGCCAGGCGCACGAGGTCCAGGAAGAAGCGGTCAAGCCCCTCCTCGAGGGCGAGCTCGTAGAAGCGGCGGGCGGTGGCAGCTCCCTCCGCCTCCCTAAGGGCCTTGGGGCTCGCCCCCGCCCCCTTGAGGAGGCCGAGGAGGAGGGAAAGGTTTACCTCCCCCCCTGCGGCGTGGGTCATGGTTTTGCCGTCGGCCATCTTGGAGATCTTCCCAATCATCCCCACGATGCGCACCACCGCTATTCCCACCTTCCGCGCCGCCTTGAGCACATCCCCCACGAAGTCCCCCATCTCGATGAAGGCCATCTCGGGAAGGTGGGGGAGGAGCCTCTGGGCGAAGCGCTCGCTCTTGCCCCCCGTGGTGGCGGCGATTTCCAGGAGGCCGTTGGCCCGCGCCACGCCCACGGCCTGGACCACGCTCATACGGAAGGCGCTGGTGGAGTAGGGCTTCACCACGCCAGTGGTGCCCAGCACCGATAGCCCCCCGAGGATGCCGAGCCTGGGGTTTAGGGTCTTCTTGGCCAGCTCCTCCCCGCCGGGGATGGCGATGGTGATGGCGAGGGGCCTGGTGGTCACCTCCCGCACCGCTTCCCAGATCATCCGACGGGGCACGGGGTTGATGGCGGGTTCCCCCACGGGCACCCCAAGCCCAGGCCGGGTCACCACCCCTACACCCTCCCCCCCTTCCAGCCGGTCCTCGCTGGCAAAGCGCACGTAGGCCTGGATCTCCGCTCCGTGGGTCACGTCCGGGTCGTCCCCGGCGTCCTTGATCATTCCCACCAGGACCCCGTCCCCCTTGCGCTCCAGGCGGAAGACCTGGAAGGACTGGCGCCATCCGGCGGGAAGCCAGATGTCCGCTGCCTTGGGGGCTTCCCCCAGGAGGGCCAGGGCAGCGGCCTTAGCGGCGGCGGCGGCGTTGGCCCCCGTGGTGAAGCCGATGCGGTTTCCCTTCTTGTCGCGGGGCGGGGGGTAGGGATGGCTCATGCGGGGCGCAGGGCGTAAAGCCTCAGGAGAACGAGGAACCCGAAGAGGCCGAGGCCCAAGGGAAGGGCGAGGGCCTCGAGGTCCACTCGCCAGAGCTCCGCCGCGGCTAGAAACAGAGCTAGGCCCACCACCGTAAACCCCAGGAGCTGGCTTGCCCGCCTGGCCCGCTCCGAGTCCCGGGCGAGGTTTTGGAGGCGGCTTGCGAGGAACCCGTCCACCCCGTCCACCATGAGCATCCCCAAGGTGAAGAAAAGCCCTAGGCGCAGTGGGGAAAGCTCAGCCGCCAGGGCCAGGGCGGAGAGCTGGCTTGCCGTCTCAAACCCCAGGCCGAAGAGGAGGCCGAGGAGGAGGGGGTTGAGGAGGGGAAGGCGGTGGGGCGCTCTCCCCTCGGGCCGGAGGAGCCGGTAGAGGTTGATGCCGGCCACCAGGAGGAGGAGTAAGGTGGGGAGGTGGAGGGCCTCAAGGTCCACCCGTTCAAGCAAGGCCGCTGCGGGGAAGGCCAGGAGGGTGACGATGCCCCCGTGCCCCAGGGCGAAGTAGACGCCGTTGAGGGGGGAAGGGCGCACCCGGGAGAGCCCGTCCACGGCAGCCAGGTGGTCGGGATCCACGCCGTGGCGCATCCCCAGGGCCACGGCCAAAAGATCAAGGCCCGTCATGGGGCACCTCTAGGTGGGGGGAAAACAGAAAGCTTAGACCGGAAACCGATGGCTTCGCGCATGCTTGCCTCCTTTCACCCCTGCTCGGGGGCAGGTGAGGCGCGCGCCGGGGCGGGTATTCGGGCTTCCGACCATGACGAAGGGCTTGATGCGCGGGCCGGTTACCGTTGCGGCACAGCGCCGGACTTTCACCGGTCTTCCCCCTTTGCTGCCCCAAGACATCCGGGCCTTGGGGCACCCCAGCCGCACGGGCCCCGTTAGGGGGCTTGCCCTAGGTTTTATCCTACTTCCCCTCCCCCGTCAACCTGTGCAGGCGCTAACCGCCTCAGGACCCTCTTGGGCCAGTCCACCAGGAGGGCGCTTCCCGGCGGCACCAGGCCATCCTCCCCGAGGGCTCTTAGCACCGCCCGCACCACCCCCCCATGGGTAAAGAGGAGGGCGGGCCCTTCCAGGCCCTCCAGGAACCGGAACACCCTCTCCTGGAAGGCCTCGAGGCCTTCCCCCCCAGGGGGGTGGAAGCCCTGGAAGCGGAGGAGGGCCTCCTTGTGGAGGGGGTCTAGGGTTTCCCAGGAAGCCCCCTCCAGGGCCCCAAAGTGGATTTCCCGTAGGGCCCGGGTGGGTTTGGGCGCAAAGCCCGCCAGGGCCGCCGTCTCCAGGGCCCGCCTCAGGTCTGAGCTGTAGGCGGGTAGGGGAGGGAGGAGCCCCCTAAGGGCCCTGGCCTGGGCCCGCCCCAGGGGGGTGAGGGGGAGGTCCGTCCACCCGAGAAGCCTCCCCTCCCGGTTCCAAAGGGTTTCCCCGTGGCGCACGAGCCAAAGCTCCATGGCTAAAGTCTACGCCCCCTGCTATAGTGAGGGCGATGCAGCGGGAGGTTTTGGAAGAAGCCCAAAAGCGCATGGAAGACCTCACCAAGCCGCCCCGCTCCTTGGGGTACCTGGAGGAGGTGGCGGTGCGCCTGGCGGCCATCCAGGGCCGGGTGAAGCCGGAGCTCGGCCGGGGGGCGGTGGTGGTGGCGGCGGCGGACCACGGGGTGGTGGCGGAGGGGGTTTCCGCCTACCCCCAGGAGGTCACGCGGCAGATGGTCCTGAACTTCCTCCGGGGAGGGGCGGCCATCAACCAGTTCGCCCTGGCCGCGGACTGCGAGGTCTACGTGCTGGACGTGGGGGTCATGGGGGACCTCCCCGACCACCCGCGGCTCCTCAAGGCCAAGGTGCGGGAGGGCACCCGGAACCTGGCGCTGGAGCCCGCCCTCACCCGGGAGGAGGCGGAAAGGGCCCTCGAGGCCGGTCGCAGGGCGGCGCGCCGGGCCCTGGCGGAGGGGGCTACCCTCCTCGCCGCCGGGGACATGGGCATCGGCAACACCACGGCGGCCGCCGCCCTCACCGCCGGGCTTCTCGGCCTTCCCCCCGAACGGGTGGTGGGCCGGGGGACAGGGGTAGGGGAGGAGGGCCTGAGGCGGAAACGGGAGGCGGTGGGGAGGGCCCTTGCCCGCCTGCGGCCGGGGATGGACCCCTTGGGGGTGGCGGCGGAGCTTGGGGGGCTTGAGCTCATCGCCATCGCCGGGGTGTACCTGGAAGGGTACGCCCAGGGGGTCCCCCTGGTCCTGGACGGGTTTCCCGTGACCGCCGGGGCCCTTCTGGCCTGGAAGCTGGAGCCGGGGATACGGGACCATTTCTTCGCCGGCCACCTTTCCCGGGAGCCCGGGCACCGCTACCTCCTGGAGGCCCTGGGCCTCCGGCCCCTCTTGGACCTGGACCTGGCCCTGGGGGAGGGGACGGGGGCGGTGCTCGCCATGCCCCTTCTCCGCGCCGCCGCCCGCATCCTGCACATGGCCACCTTCGCCGAGGCGGGGGTCTCCCGGGGTGGGTAGGTGCTTCGGGCCCTCGGGGCCGCCTTCGCCCTGCTCACCGTCTTTCCTGTTCCCTTAGCCCTGGAGTCTCGGGACTTCCGCCGGGCCCTGGCCTTCTTCCCCCTGGTGGGCTACGCCCTGGGGGCTCTCCTCGCCCTCCTCGCCCTTCTCCCCCTCCCCCCGGGCCTCCAGGCGGCCCTCCAGGTGGCCCTCCTCCTTGGGCTCACGGGCTTCTTGCACCTGGACGGGCTTTTGGACGCCGCCGACGCCCTATTGGGTTACCGGTCCCGGGAGGAAAGGCTTCGCATCCTCAAGGACCCCCACCTGGGGCCCTTCGCCTTCGGCGTGGGCGGGCTTTACCTCCTCCTCCTCTGGCAAGCCCTGGCCCTGGCCCCGGAGCCCCTTTTCCTCCTCCTCTTTCCCGGGTTCGCCCGCTTCGCCCCCTTGCCTTTCCTCCACCTTTACCCCCTCCTGGGCCCGGGGATGGCGGCCATGGTGCGGGGGGGGCGTGGGGGGTAGCCCTCCTCCTCGCCCTGCCTTTCCCCCTCCTCTTCCCCTTGCCCGCTCTGTCGGCCTTCCTCGCCGCCTTTGGGGTGGCGAGGCTGGCCCTTTCCCGGCTTGGGGGGCTCAACGGGGACATCCTGGGGGCGGCCATCGCCCTGGGGGAGCTGGCCGCCCTGCTAACCTATGCTCTATGGAAGGGCCTCGTCGGGTGAAACCCTACGCCAAGCCCCAAGGGGAGCGGAGGGGCCTCCTCCTCGTCTACACCGGGGACGGCAAGGGGAAAAGCACCGCCGCCTTCGGCCTCGCCCTGAGGGCCCACGGTCGGGGCCTTAGGGTGCGGGTCTTCCAATTCATCAAGCACGCCACCGCCCGCTTTGGGGAACACCGGGCCTTGGCCCGCCTTGGCATCCCCATTGAGGGGTTGGGGGATGGTTTCACGTGGAAAAGCCGGGACCTGGAGGCCTCGGCCGGGCTTGCCCGGGAGGGCTGGCAAAGGGCCAAGGAGGCCCTCCTCTCGGGGGAGTACGACCTCGTGATCCTGGACGAGGCCACCTACCCCTTGCGCTACGGGTGGATAGACCTGGAGGAGTTCCTGGAAACCCTCAAGGCCCGTCCGCCCCACGTGCACGTGGTGGTCACGGGCAGAGGGGCGCCCGAGGCGCTTCTGGCCCAGGCGGACACGGTGACGGAGATGCGCAAGGTGAAGCACGCCTTTGACCAGGGCGTGCCGGCGCAAAGGGGGATGGAGCACTGATGCGCCTCCTCCTGGCGGCGCCCCACTCGGGGGCGGGCAAGACCACCCTCTCCCTCGCCCTGGCCCTGGCCCTGAGGGAGCGGGGCCTGAGGGTCCAGGCCTTCAAGGTGGGCCCCGACTACATTGACCCCACCCACCTGGAGGCGGCCACCGGAAGGAGGCCCTACAACCTGGACGGCTTCTTCCTGGACGAGGGGGGCCTTCTCGCCCTCTTCCGCCACGGGGCGAGGGGGGCGGACTTCGCCTTGGTGGAGGGGGTGATGGGGCTCTTTGACGGCAAGGACCCCGTGGGCCGGGTGGGGTCCACGGCCCAGGTGGCCCGGCTTTTGCGCCTGCCCGTGGCCTTGGTGGTGGACGCCAAGGGGATGGCGGGCTCCATCGCCGCCCTGGTGCGGGGCTTCCGCGACCACGACCCGGAGGTGCCCCTCGTGGGGGTCTTCGCCAACCGGGTGGGCTCCGAGCGCCATGCGGAGCTCCTCAAGGAGGCCCTCGCCCCCTTGGGCCTCCCCCTCTTGGGCTGGCTCCCCCAGGACCCCGCCTTGGCCCTGCCCGAAAGGCACCTGGGCCTGGTCCTCGCCGGGGAGGTGGCCCCGCCCCTGGAGGCCCTGCGGCGGGCCTTCCGGGTGGACCTCGAGGCCACCCTCCGCCTCGCCGGGGCCGCCCCGCCCCTCCCCGAGGCCCCCTCCTTCCTCCCGGAAAGGCGCCCGCCCCGGGTGCGCCTGGCCTACGCCTGGGACCGGGCCTTCCGCTTCTACTATCCGGAGGCCCTGGAGCTTTTGGAGGCCCTGGGGGCCGAGCTCGTCCCCTTTAGCCCCCTGGAGGACGAAGCCCTCCCCGAGGCGGAGGCCCTCCTCCTAGGGGGCGGCTACCCGGAGCTCTTCGCCGAGCGGCTTTCCGCCAACAGGGCCATGCGGGAGGCCATCCGCCGTTTTCCCGGGCCCGTGGTGGCGGAGTGCGGGGGGTATATGTACCTCTCCCAGGGGCTTTGGGTGGGGGAGGCCTTCTACCCCATGGTGGGCCTGGTCCCGGGGGAGGCCCGGATGGCGGAAAGGCCCGTCCTGGGCTACCGGGAGGTGGAGGCCCTCCAGGATAACCCCTTGGCCCGAAGGGGCGAGGTCTACAAGGGCCACGAGTTCCACTACGCCCGCCTCCCCCAGTCCCCAAGCCCCGCTTGGCGCCGGGTGGGCGGGGAGGAGGTGGAGGGGTATGCGGACGGGAGGGTTTTGGCGAGCTTCGTCCACCTTTACCTCCCGGCGAGGCCCGAGGGGGCGGAGCGGCTTCTGGAATGCGCCCGTGCGGGCGGTGCCCCGGGGGAGGGCTGGGCTTAGGCCTCCAGGCTGTATTCGTCGGCGATGTGCGGGCTATTCTCCCGCAAAACCCGGTGAAGCTCAGTGGAGAAGCCCTCCTCGGCCTCCGCCTCCACCTCGAGGACCACCCTCACCCGCACCCCGGGCTCCCCCGCCAGGTGGCGGACAATCTCTTCGGCCAAGAGGCTCGCGTCCCTTACCAGGTTGGCGGGGCGCACTTCCTTTTTGAGGTAGTAGCGGCGGGGTTTGGGCCCGGGAAAGGGGAAGGGGGGTTCCCCACTAGGAGCTGTAGGGGGGCCTTTTATATCGTCTCGCCCTCCCTCCGCAGGGTCCTTTGGTGCCTTCTCCTCTGGCTCTTCTGCCTTTTTCCGCAAGCCCTCGGCCCGCTCTCGCTCCAGAAGATACCCGGAGAGGTTAGGCGTGACGGGTTCCCGAAGGAAAACCCTGGCCCCCTCCCCAGGCCTTTCGGTGTAGCCGAAAAGCCCCTCCCGAACACCTTTTTCCACGGCACCCAGGAGGACCGCTTCATCCTTGAGCTTGGGCAGGTAGGGGTAGGTGGCGAAGGCTTCCCAAAGCCACCCTAAGGGTAGTTCCTGGCCTCTGGCGGCGAAAAAGCCGTAGTTTTTCAGTGTTTCTTCCAGGAACGAGGGATGCCATTCCGTGTAGACCAAGCCTTCGTTCTTCGCCTTGGCCGCCGCCCGTTCCAGGGGTTTGCCGCTACCCAGAAGGCGGATGGCGCTCATCTCCAGTTGGGGGGCCTTGGGGTCGGGTTGGTGGAAGGCCAGGAGGTGGCGGTAGGCCTCCTCTAGGCGCAGGTCTAGCGTTTCGCTGGCCTCCTTGACCCGGGCTTCCACCTGGCGCACGTCCGCCTGGCCCAGGTTAAGCCGCTCCCTGTCCTCGAGGATGGACCGCCAGGCCAGGTAGCGGCGGCTCGCCTCCATCAGGTCTGGTACCGCGGTGGCATCGGGGGCGAGGAAGAGGAGGGTGTTCCGGTAAAGCCTTTGGGCCTGGCCCCGGCGCTCCAGGATTTCCCGGGCGAGCCGCTCCGCCTCGGAGTTCTCCTTGCTGTAGGGAGCGGTGGGGGGCAGGACCACCAGGCGCAAAGCGGGCTCGTCGGGCACGTCCCCGCTTCCCGAGGGGGCGGCGTGGACGGCTGCGAAGAGGGGGGGACGGGTCCTGGCCCAGGCCTGAAGCCGGGCCACGATTTCCGCCATCGCCTCGTGCTCTTCCAGGGAGGCCATCCGGTCTTGGGCCAGGCGGTTCAGGCTTGGGCGGGTTTCAAACCAGTAGCGGTCCCCCTCGGCGTGGAAGTAGGTGAGGCGGTCCGAAAGGGCCTTTAGGGCATCGGTGAAGAGGGAGGGGCTTTCGCCGGGCTGGGCTACCCCTAGCTTTACCCGCACCCCCTGCACGCCCTTGGGGCGGTGGGCCTGGCCGGGGCTTGCGGCGGCGGGGGCGGTGGCGAGGAAGACCGCCCGGGCTACCCTGCGGGCGGCGTGGTGGCGGGCCAGGGCAGGGCGCTCCCGCTCCAAGATCAGGGCTTTGGCGTTGGGGCCATCTATGTCGGCGTCCACCACCTGGTCAAAGCCTTCCTGGTAGCGGGAGAGGTGGCGGACCAGCTCGTACCGGGGCCCCCCGGCGTCCAGGGGCAGGTTGCCGGGGAGGATGAGGAGGGAGGGGTCGCCTCGGGTCCAGAGGGTGTGGACCACGAAGGCCATGAGGCGGAGGACCCCCCGGGTGCGTTGGAAGCCCTCGAGGGTGGACCAGTCCTCGTAGAGGCGGTCAAAGAGCTCGGGGTGGATGGGATAGGCCGCCTTCATCCGGCGCTCGTAGTTGGGATCCAGGACCTCGCTGGGGAACTCGCCCTTGTTTTCCTGGTAGTAGCGCATGAACTCCCGCACCACGGCGTCCCGCTGGCGGTAGCCCTCCTCCGAAAGGGGAAGGAAGAGGCGGCGGCGGACGATCTCGTAGGCTTCGTCCTGGGTGGCGGGCTGCCAAACCGACTCCAGCCTTCCCACCACGTTTTGCAGGCGAATAAGGGCTTCCCGCCCTCCGCTTCCCCCCACCTCCATGTCGGAAGCGGGCAGGGAGGCCACCACCAGGGTGCGGGGGCTTCGCTTAGCGGCTTCCGTGAGGGCCTGGGCGAAGGTGAGGTTTTGGTCAAAGGTGCCGGCGGGCAGGTCCGTTTCCCCGTAGAGGTTGCGGAGAAAGGCCACCCACTCGTCAATGAGGATGAGGGCCGGGGCGTAGCGGTCAAAGAGCGCTTTTAGGACGTCCGAACCCGGGGCTACCCCCTTCCGGTCCTCCTCCTCCACCATGCGGTAGCCCTCCACGCCCCCGAGCTGGTAGGCGATTTCTCCCCAAAGGGTGCGCACCTCCAGCCCCTCGGGCTTGGGGTGGGTGCGGGCGGGGCTAAAGGCGGTGCCCACGAAGACGGCCCGGCGGGCCACAGGCACCTGGGCGATGTCCGCCTCGGCCAGGAGGTCTTCCAACCCCGGCACCTCCTTCGGGTTCACCCTTCCACCGAAGAGGTGGTAAAGGGCCAGCATGGAGTGGGTCTTGCCGCCCCCGAAGGCGGTTTGGAGTTCCACCACCGGGTCGCCCCCTGCGCCGGAAAGCCGCTTGAGGGCGCTTTGGAGAAGGCGGGATAACCCTTTGGTCAGGTAGGTGCGGCGGAAGAACTCCTCGGGGTCGCCGTACTCGGGCCCGGCCTCGCCCTTGTGCACCTGGGCTAGGTCGGCGGCGAACTCCGCTTCGCTATAGCGGCCCGAGGCCACGTCGGGGTGGGGGGTAACCACCTCCCGCCAGGGGGGAAGGCCTCTATGGGCCAGAACCTGGATGGGTTCGCTGGCCCGCCGTTCCGCTTCCCGCCGGGCGTCCTCCTCGTAGCGCCGCCTGAGGAGCTCGCGGGCCATGCGATCGGTTTCCCGGGCTTCGTCGGCGGCGATCATCTCCAGAAGGCGGGTGATGGAGTCCAGGGCCCGGTGGGCGTCCTCGAGGCTAAAGGCGTTCTGGTGGCCCCAGCGGTTGCGCACCTCTATGAGCTCCTTGACCAAGGTCCGGCCCCAGCGGCCAAGCTTCTCGTCAAAGACCTCGGTCCAGCGGTGGTCCATGAGCTTGAGGAGGGCTTGGGCGTCGGGGTCTTGGAGGGAGTAGCGGTCCCCCCGCAAGACCTCGGCCATCTCCTTGGCCCAGTCGTCCCCGTACACCCGGCGGTACTCCCGCTCCACAAAGGGCCTGAGGCCAGCCTTGAGGAGGTCCAGCCCCCGCCCTACGATTTCGCGGTTGCTGAGCGCCATAGTAAAAGCATATCGGCCAGGAGGAGGCGCCCCTGGCCAAACGACCTTGTCTCAAAACTTAAGTGCAGGAAGCACGAGGCGTGGGAGGCCCATCTGACTGGTTAGGAAGTCCACGTAAAAGCGCAGGTACGGCCAGAGGTTTACGGGCAGGTTCCGTTGGCTAAACGTTTGGAAGAAAGAGGCATCGGGGAACACGCCGCTTTGGTAGCTGGCCGCCACGCGGAGCCTGAGAAAGCCAAAGGTGCCAAGGGAGTCCTGAAAGTCCAGCTGGAGCTCCAAACCGGCCCTAAACCCGTCCTTTATTTTCTCCGGCCCGAAGGGCTCGGAACGGCCGAAAACGGGTTGCAGAGGTGCGCCTTTCTGCGGAGGGCGTTCCAGCTTAGCTTGGACCTCTAGGAGCTCCACGGATAGGATTTCTAGCCCCTCAATAAAGCGGCTATAGGCCTTGGGGTCTGCCTTCCCTTCGGATGGGGGGCTCTTGACCTGGAGAAGCCCTGCTCTGCGCAGGGTGCTATAGACCCGTTGATAGGTAAGCCCCAGCTCCTTGGCGATTTCCGAAACGCTCTTCCCTTGTTGGTAGAGGTTTCGGATGGTTTCCGATTTGTTAGCCATAGCTTAAGCGGCGCAGGTCCTGATGGGCGTTTCGTCCCAGGAAAGGGAAAGGGGGCTGATGTCCACGTTGGTCCAACCTGCGGCGGTGGACTCCAAAGGCTCATCCGGGGAGAGGCTGTAGCGGGCGAGAACCTCTCCGTTCTCGTCCGCAAACTCAAGCCGCAAGGAAAGGCCCAAAGCCAGGGCGTACCGGGCCAGGGTTTCCAAGGTGAGGGAAAGCCCCCCGGTAGTCTCCAGCTGGCTCACGCGGCTGCGGGACACCCCAAGGCGCTTGGCTAGCTTCTCTTGTGTGAGCCCCCGCTTCTCCCGCAAGTGGACCAAAAGCTCAGGCAGTTCCTCTTCCAAAACCTCCCGGTAGAGCCGCCGCTCCTCAGGGTCCTGCATGGAATCCCTGAAGTAATCTGCAAAGTTCGTGCCCCTAGGCATATTTAGTTCACCTCTTCCCTGTAGGCCTGGACAACAAGATCCAAAAGTCTTTCGTCGGGCCGGTTCTCATTTTTGAGTTCTCCGGCCACGACCAAAAAGGTGGAGCCTAGCCGAAGAAAATGCGCATGGCGCCTTCCTGGGTGCGTTTGCGAAGCTCGTGAATCAGCACGCCCTCACGGCGGAAGGATTTGACCCTTGGTGGCCGCATCTCGTCGGTACCAAGCTCCTGAAGCTCGCTAAGAAGGCGCATGGCTAGCGGGTGGAGGTGGGAGCGAAAGCGCTTCAGTTCCTCAAGCCACTCGCGAAAAGGTTCGCGCCCTTTGGGGTCTTGGTAGAAGACCACCTGGTATCGCCCCACCTCACACCCCCATGTTATTACCCCCAAGATAGTTAGTCAAGGCTAACCTCCGTGCCATCCTCGGCTCCTCTAGCCAAAAAGTCTTTCCTGGACCCCCTTACGCTTTGCGGCCTCCAGCGCCAGGTGTCCGTAGCTTCCCGCCAGCAGGTTGAAGTTCAGGGCGTCTTCCGCACGGCCTTTGCGTTCGGCAATCTGGTAAAGCCGGTAGGCGAGGGCCCTCGCCCCCTCGGCCAGGTGGCCGGGAAGCTGGGCGAGGAGGCTTGCGGCGGCGCTTTCCCCGGCCTTAGCCAAGAGGCGAATGAGGTGGTGGGCCGCCTCCCAGGCGGAGGGGCGCTTGTCGGCGCTGGGGTTCCAGTCCTCGGGGTACTCCTCGGGGCGGAAAAGGCGCACCTTGCCCCCCCTAGCTAGGAGGATGCCCCCCTCCATCAGGCCCGCCACGGCCACGTTCTTGGCCTTGGCTAGGGTTTCGGCGTCCCCGTAGGGGCCTTCCTCGTAGCCGTACTGCTCGTACCAGGCGATGGCGAAGCGGGTATCGGGGTCCAGCTCCGCTTCTTCCTCGGCCAGGAACTCGTCCAGGACCTGGTTTATGAGGGCCAGGGCTTCCCGCACGGAAAGGGGGCGGCCATCCGGCTCCAAAACGGCGGCGTAGCGGCTGAAGACGGCCATGCCCGGCCCGATGGCGCTTTGGGCCAGGTCCACAGGGGGAATGCTCCCTTGGGTGAGCTCTTTTAGGGCGGCGGGAAGCTCTTGGCGCAAGGCCCGGAGGAAGTCCTGCCGGGTGGCCTTGGGAGCCCCTTCGGGGCGTGGGCGGCAAACCAACACGATGGAGGAGGCCAAAGCGTTAGACCCCTGGCCCCGGGGGCGGTTGGCCCGTTCCGTGCGCATGGGCCAGGTGGCGGTTATCTGGAAGCCCTCGTCCACCAGGCCTTGTAGGAAGCTTTCCCAGCCGGTGGAGGCCACCTGGGGAGTATCCTCCGTTTCCTCCTCCTCTTCCTCCACTTCCTGTTGCTTGAAGGCGTAGTAGAGGCTTAGGGGGTAGTCGGGGTGGGCCTTGGTGCGGAGATTGCGGAAGACCTGGCGCATACCCTCCTCAAAGCGGCGCTTGGCGGCCTCCTTGCCCCCGTGGCGGTAGGGGTCGGCGATAAGCTCTTCCTCCTTGGGCACCAGGAGGGTGCGGAAGAGATCCGGGTAGGTGTCCTTCAGGGTCTTGCGAAGCCAAACGTAGAAGAAGTCGGAAAGATCGGCGTAAGGGACGTTGTCGTAGTAAGGGGGGTCCGTGGAGATGAGGGGTGAGGAGGGAACGCCGTTGACCGAGTCCGTGGCGTTCACCTGCCGGGCCTGGCCAGGGGGGTGGGCGGGAAGAGCTTCCAGACACTCCGCGACCCATTCCACCGCATCCAAAAAGTTGCGGGTGGAACTTGAAAAGGGGTTTATTTCGGCAAAGTCCCATAGCATTGGTAAAGCTTGACGGCTGAAAGCGCCGGCGACTTTGTCGCCGGCGCTTTGCCATCTTGATAGAACATTTGAGCTTTCAGCTAAGCGGTCTACAGCCAGAGCTAGATAAACCCCTATGGCGTCTGTGTACGCCCTGGCACCCCGCCCACCTTGGGCTAGGGGTACGCCGTCGTCGGGTAGGCCCGCCTTTAGGGCGTCCTGGTAGGCCCTTTCCCTCGCCGCGGCTATAAGTTCGGCGAAGGTGGTGAGGGCCACCAGCTGGCGGGGGGTGAAGAGCTGCGAAAATGACGTCATTCCGTACACAGCAGGGGTCATATGACGACTATTCGGAGTTAATGGAAACTCGGGTGCCCAAGCGGGCTTTGCCTTTTTCGCTACCTCCTCGTGCTCGGGCAGTGGGGAGTGGTAGCTCCGGCCCCCTTGCCCCTCGGCCACGATGGCCATGAGCCGTGCTCCAAGGCGCCCCGCTTTCCCCTCCTGGCGCACGTGCTCTAGGGGGATGGGGCTTCCGCAGACCAGGCAAACCCCTCCCTTTCGGCTTATGGTGCCCTCCACGGGGGGTTTCCCCGTGCGCTCCACACGGAAGCGAATGCCCTCCGGTGCCCGCTCGGGGACTACGAAGGCTTCCTTGCCCTTCTTCTTGGAAAGCCAAAAGGAGCGGGCCAAGGGGGCTTCCGCCCGGCACCCGGGGTTGGGGCAGGTCACGGTCCGGGCCCAAATCCAGGCGATAACCGGCTTGCCCTCCACCTCGGGGTAGAGGTGCCCGATGCGCCTCTTGGCCTCCTCGCGCATCCAGGCCCCGTAATGGCGCACATCCCAAGCGAGGCCCTGGGCGCCAAAGAAGCGGTCGCTGGCCGTGGCCTCCTTCCGGTACTCGGGGTTCATGGGGGGCAGACCCGCAAACCGGGCCGGGATTTCCAAAAGGGCCTTGTTGAGGAGGACGGCCACCGGGTTCAGGTCGCCGGCGTGGGCGGAAAGGCCCAGGCGCTGGGCCTCTAGCGGGATGGTGCCACCCCCGGCGAAGGGGTCTAGCACGGGCGGGGCTTGGCGCAGGAGGGCTTCTATGGCGGGGCGGTCTTCCTTGGAGGCGGGGGGATGTTGGTTCAGGCTTCGGGCCAGGCTCTTGGCGATTTCGTACTGGGCCTCGGCGATGACGCCCTGGCCCGGGTTCAGGGCCTCTTGGGGATTTTTGACGTTGTCCCAGTTGACCAGGCGCTCCAGCAGGTCAAAAAGCCTTTCCCGTTCCCGCTGGGCCTCCTCGGGGGGAAGGTAGGTCCCAGGGTCGTCCACCAGGCTGGCGAAGAGGACAGCCCGGGCAGCGGCCAGGGGCCGCCTAGCCCACCAAAGGTGCAGGGTGGAGGGGTGGCCGTGGCGGATGGACTTTTCCCGGCTCGCCTCCCGGTTGATGGCCTCGAGGGGTAGGGCAACCTCAATGAGCTTCTTCGGCATGGCTGGGCTCCTCTAGGGCCTGCAGGATTTCCCGAGCGCCATACAGACGATTGCGCCGGGCCTGCCCGATGGGCGAGAGGATACCATCTTCCACAAGCCTTCTTAGCAGACGCATGGCCCAAGCGTGCGTTACCCCTAGATGTTTCTGCACGATGGGCGCTGTGAGCACCGGCTGTTCAAAGAGAAGGTCTATCAAAGCCAGGAGGTGTGCGCTTCCGCCCTGGCTCTGATAGATTTGGCGCCAGCTTTGGCGTAGCGCCGTGAGTCGCTGGGCCTTTTGGGCAGCGTCCTTCGCCTCGGTTTTTACACCTTGGAGGAAGAAGACAATCCAAGACAACCAGTCTCCTGTTTGGCTGACGCGTAGAAGGAGATCGTAGTACTGGCTCCTATAGCGCTCAAAATATGCGGAGAGGTACAGGGCCGGCTCAGGCAAAAGATTACGCTCCAAGAGCATCAGGGTAATCAGGAGGCGGCCAATGCGGCCGTTGCCGTCCAAAAAGGGGTGTATGGCTTCAAACTGGTAGTGTACAAGGGCTATCTCTACCAAAGGGGGTAGCCCATGGTCACTATGCCAGAAACGCTCCAGGGCATCTAGGGCTTCCAGCATGGGGCCTGGAGGGGGGGGCACGTAACGAGCTTCAGCCAGGGTACACCCTGGCGGGCCAATCCAATTTTGCGCCCGCCGAAACTCACCTGGCGCCCGGTTTTGGCCCCGCACCCCTTGTAGGAGAACGGCGTGCATCTCCTTGAGGAGGCGCAGGGAAAGGGGAAGTTCCTTTAGGAGCGCCCTCCCTCGTTCTAGGGCACGAATGTAGTTGAGGACCTCTTGGGCATCCTCGCGTAGATTTGGGTTGGGGAAAAGGGGGGCCTGGGCCTCCATGGCGTAAACGTCTACTAGGCTCGCCTGGGTGCCCTCAATCCGAGATGAGAGTACGGCTTCCTTGCGGATGAAAGGCCGAATGAAAAGGTAAGGGTTAGGTAACGTGTGCAGTAAGCCCGCAAGCTCACCAAGGTTGCCCCTAGCCTCGTCCAGGAGACGTACTAAAGGGGGTGTCCACTCCAATGGAGGTGGCAAGGGGTCAGGGACGAAGGCATAGGCGCCTTGACCAATGGAAACGAGCCTGCCCGGGGATCTTGGCGAAAAGGCTTCGGGGCGCATGGGTCTTATGATACTAGACCCCCCTCTTTGTATAACAAGCTTGGAGCTTGTTATACGAGCGTATCATTTCCCCGCCTCTACCACCCGCACCGCCCGGGCCAGGACCTGCTTGAGGTCGTAGGACACATTGGTGGCGGCGAAGTCGGGCTCGCCCATGAAGGGGGGAATGTAGTGGATGCGCAAGGCCCTCTCCCCGTCCGTTTCCACCACCACCAGGTACCAGTTTTCCCGCTTGTTGAGGGCGGTAAGGATTTGGGTGCGGGAAAGGGTGACCACCTCGGAACCGGGTCCCTTGGCCTTGACCTCGAGGAGCCGTAGTTGCCCTTCGGGGGTACGGGACTCTATGTCATAGCCCGGGTAGCCCGGAGACATCTCCTCTGGCTCGTGGCCCATGCGCCGCTCCGCCCAAAGCACCGCCTCCACGGCGATGCGTTCCAGGCGTTGGCGGACGTCCTCTTCGGGGGCCTTTAGGGCCTGGGAGAGGGGCGGCACCACCAGGATGGCCTGGGAGAGCCGAGGGGGCAGGGAGCGCAGGTGGCGGGCCTGCTCAAGCTCCTCCTCCCGGCGGCGCAGGCGCTCCCGCAGTTCATCTGCAATGCGCTTGAAGGCTTCCGCCCGGCCGGCAGCCCCGGCCTTTCCCTCTCGGGCCAGCTTGTTTTGCTTATGGGCCTGCTGGTCCCAGTGGTAAATTTCCGACAAGAGCCTGTCCTTCACCGCCTTTAGCGTGCGGTCCACCTCCACCTGGCGGAAACGGCGGACTTCTTCCAGGTGTTTGCGGGCCAGGTGGGCTGCGGCGTAGGCTTCCGCCTTCGCCAGGAGGTGGGGGAGGTTGAGCCCTTCCAAAAGGGCCAGGGCCATCCTCCTTTCCTCTTCGGTGGCGGGGCGCAGGTCCAGATAGGGGGCGGGGCCTTCCTCCCGCACCTCGCCCTCCGGGGTCAGGCCCACGTAGAGGAAGCGGCGGGAAACGGGCCCCTTGGCGTCCTGCACCTCGTGCTCCAGGGCCAGGATAATCCGGGGAGCGGTGGCGTTTTCGTCCACCAGGACGGTTCCCCTGTCCAGGTATTCGCCCCACTCGGCCAAGGCGGTGTCCAGGAGGGCCTCGAGGAGGGGGTGGCCCGGCATCAGGAAGTCGGCCACGGGTTTACCCGGGAGGGCCACCTGGTCCTTGTGAAAGGTCACCCGGGTGTAGCTTCGCAAGACCCCGGGCCGCGCCTGGCGTACCCGAGGGGGGACGAAGCTCACCTCCATCCGCCCTCCCTCCCGGCGGTGGACGGTGCCCCCCAAGCGGGTGAGGGCCTCCTGGAAGAAGCTGGAGAGGTAGTGAGGCTGAAGCTTTCTGGCCTCGGCCCGCTCCATCGCCAGCCTGAGTTCCGTCAGGCGCTTGGGGTCCAAGACCTCGGAGGCCAAGGCGTTTTGGAGGAGGGCTTCCAGCCGTTTGAGGTCCACGGCCCCTTCCACTTTTTGGAAAAGGCGGGCCCGCACCTCCGGGTCCTCCCCGTAGCGGATGGCCTCCAGGAGGAGTTCCCAAAGGGGCTTTTCCTGGAAGAGCTTGCCCAGGACATCAAAGACCTTGCCCCCCAAGGCCGTGCTCGCCTCCTCCAGTTTGCGCAGGAGGCGTAGGTAGACCTCGCCTTCCCGGGTGTTTGCCGCCACCAGGTTCCACATGTGGCACACCTCGGTCTGGCCTATGCGGTGGATGCGGCCAAAGCGTTGTTCCAGGCGAGCGGGGTTCCAGGGCAGGTCGTAGTTGATGAGGAGGTGGGCCTGTTGCAGGTTCACCCCTTCCCCAGCAGCGTCGGTGGCGATGAGGATGAGGGTTTCCCGGTCCTGGGTGAAGCGGGCCTGCCGTAGGCGGCGCTCCTCCCTGGAAAGCCCCCCGTGGATGCTCACGAGGGCCTCGGGGCGGCCCAGGTAGCGGGCGAGCCGTTTTTCCAGGTAGTCCAGGGTGTCCTTATGCTCGGTGAAGAGGATGAGCTTGTGCCCCCGGATGAGGTCGGTTTCCAGGAGGCTCCTGAGCTCTTGCCACTTGCGGTCCTGTTCCTTCTTGAGAAGGGCCTGGGCCTTCGCTTCCAGGCGCTTGAGGGTGGCGATTTCCGTTTCCAGCTCGGCCAGGGTGCGGGCGGCGGTGGCCTGGTCCAGGACCTCGGGTGCCCCTTCCAGCTCCTCGCTGGGGAACTCCTCCAGCTCGTCCAGGTCCTCCTCTTCCAGGATGGGAAACCGCAGGGCGAGGCCCTGCTTCACCTCTTCCCGGCGGGCCTCGAGGCGTTTCCGGCGCCTTTCTAGCGAGCGGGCGATGGCCAGGGGGCTGCTGGCTAGCCGACGTTGGAGCAGGGTGAGGGCGAAGCCCACGGTGCGGCGTTGCCCTTCCTCCAGGGCTTCGGCCCGGTTCATCTCCTCCCGCACGTAAGCGGTCACCGCCTCGTAGAGGTCCATTTCTTCGGGAGAAAGGGCGTAGCCCACGGTGTAGGCCCGCCGTTCGGGGAAGAGGGGGGTGCCGTCAAAGCGGACCAGGTCCTCTTTCTGCCGCCTGAGCCAGAGCCCTTCGGTGTTCAAGGCGGGGCTATTGGGCCGAGGCTTACCTCTAAAGCGGTCGGGGTCCAGGAGGGAGAGGAAAAGCCGGAAGTCCTCCTCCTTTCCCCGGTGCGGGGTGGCGGTGAGGAGGAGGAAGTGACGGGCCTTCTCGGAAAGGCGCTGGCCCAAGCGGTAGCGGCGGGTGGCCTTAATCTCCTGGCCGTAGTAGGTGGCCGCCATCTTGTGGGCCTCGTCCACCACCACCAGGTCCCAGTCCACCTCGAGGGCCTTGTCGGCCACCTCGGGAAAACGGGCCAGCTGGTCCAGGCGGGCAATCCAGTAGCCGTGCTCTTGGAAAGGGTTTTGGCGAGCGGTTTCCAGGCGCGAGCGGGAGAGGACCTCAAAGGGAAGGCGAAACTTCTCCCAAAGCTCCTCCTGCCACTGGAGGACCAAGGCTCCGGGGGCCACCACCAAAGCCCGCTCCAACGCCCCCCTCAGGGCCAGTTCCCGCATGAAGAGCCCCGTCATGATGGTCTTGCCTGCCCCTGGGTCGTCGGCGAGGAGAAAGCGAAGGGGATTCTTGGGGAGCATGTGGCCGTAAACGGCCTCTATCTGGTGGGGTAGGGGTTCCACCAAGGAGGCGTGGACCGCCATGAAGGGATCAAAGAGGTAGGCGAGGCGGATGCGCTTGGCCTCCGCCGCCAGGCGGAAAAGGTCCCCGGGGGCGTTTAGGGGGAAGCGGGGCGCCTCCTCCACCTCCAACCGGGCAAGGTCCTCGGGGTAGAGGAGGGCTTCCCCGAGCTCGCCTTGGGCGTTGCGGTACGTGATGTGGAGGGCGCCCTCGAGGGGGCGCACGTGCTCCACGCGCACGCTCTCCCCCAGGACCAAGCCCTTTAGGCGAAGCCCGGGACGCACGCTGTGGAGGAGGGTGCTGGGGTCCACGGGTCTAGTTTAGAGAAAAGAGGGGATGTGGGGGGTGAAAACTTGCCGACCAGAACCCCCGAAGGAAGCCTGCGAGCCCAGGCCCGGGCTAGGGCCCCGCCCACACCACCTCGAGGCCCAGCCCAAAGGCCTTCTGGAAAAGCCCGGCTTGCTTTTCCGCCTCCACCCGCTCCACCCAAGGGTCCTCCGCCGCCTCCAGAAGAAGGCGCACCCTTTCCCCAAGCTCCACCCTCAGCCCCCGCACCCGGCCCGAGCGGGTGCGCTCCAGCATCTCGGCGAGGCGCAGGAGGGCGGCAAGCCTTAGGAGGCGCTTGGCGTCCCCCCGCTCCAAGAGGGGCTTGAGCGCCCCCGGGGAAGGGTCGCCCCGGCGGTGGTAGCGCACCAAGAGGCCCAGGAGGGCCTGCTCCCGGTGGCGGAAGCCCAAAAGGGGCTCGGAGAAGACCAGGTAGGCCCCGTGCTTGTGGTGGTCGTGGTAGCCCAGGTGCATGCCGATATCGTGCAGGTGGGCGGCTTCCAAAAGGAGGCGCTTTTCCTCCTCTCCCAGGCGATGGAGGGGGGCAAGCCCGGCGAAGATGTCCAGGGCCAGGGCCTTCACCCGGTCCCGGTGGGCTTCGGAGAAGGGGTAGCGTTGGAAGAGGCTTTCCACGGCGAAGGCCCGGGGGTCGGGCAGGAGGTGGGGTGGCGGCAGGAACCGGCTGAAGAAGGCCCCTTCCCGGATGCCCATCCCGCTTACCCAAAGCCCCGGGGCCTGGAACTGGGCCAGGAGCGCCCGGAGGAAGGCCAAGGAGGCGGGCAGGGTGCGGGCCCGGTCGGGCTGGAGGCCGGGAAGCTCGGCCCGCTCCTTTAGGGGAAGGCGCAGGACCCGCTCGTAGAGCTCCTCCACCCCTTCTCGGGGCAGGAAGTAGCCGTGGAGGTGCTCCCAGGGGTAGTCCCGCCCCTTGGCGTGGAGGCGGGCGATGGCCCGGAGGTTGCCGCCCAGGCCCACGAGGGGTAAACCCCCCGATAGCCCCAAGCCCCGAAGCGCCTTGGCCACCGCCTTCTCCAAGGCCCGCACCTCCTTGGGGCTTGGCGGGTCGCCCTGGAGGAAGGTCTCCGTGAGCCGGAGAGCCCCGAAGGGCAAGGCCTTCCCCTGGCGGAAGCGGCGGCCTTCCATGCGGGAAACCTGGGCGCTTCCTCCCCCTTGGTCCACCACCAGGGCGTCCTCGAGGAAAAGGCCGTTCGCCACCGCCAAGACCCCCAGGCGGGCCTCCTCTTCCCCCGGCACCACCTGGGCCGGAAGGCCCAACCGCCAGGCCTCCTCCAGAACCAGGTGCCCGTTCTCGGCGTCCCGGATGGCGCTCGTGGCCAGGACCACCACCTCGTCCATGGGGGAGGCCCGGAGGAAGTCGGCGAAGGCCCGGAGGGCCTTCCGGCCCCGGGCTAGGGCCTCATCCACGATGCGCCCCCCCGCGAGCCCCTCCCCCAAGGCCACCGCCTCCCGGAGCTCGTCCGCCAAGAGGTAGTACGCCCCCGGGCAATAGCGGTAGACCACCAGGCGAAAGGTGCCCGAGCCCAGGTCCAAGACCGCCAAGGAACGCTCCTTGACCGCCTCCTGACGTGAAGCTGGCGTAATCTGTAGCAAATGCGCCTCCTCCCCGAAGCCAGCTGGCTCCAGTTTAACCGCAGGGTCCTCAGGCAAAGCGAGCGGCCCGACTTTCCCCTTTTGGAGAGGCTTCGCTTCCTCGCCATCTGGAACCGCAACCTGGACGAGTTCTTCGCCGCCCGCATCGCCAAAATCTTTCTGAAGGGGCGGGGGGATGCGGCGCACCGGGCCCTCTTGGAAGAGGCGCAGGCCCAATGCCTTTATGCGGCGGAGCGCTACCACGCCCTCCTCCAGGAGGCGGCCCCCGTCCTCCAGGTCCTGTCGGCGGAGGCGTTGGACGAGCTGGACTGGATGTACTTCCGCGTCTTTTTGGCCGAGGTGGTGGCCCCCCGAACCGACCTCATCCCCTGGGAGGCGGTGGGCGACCTTTCCCACGGGGCCCTGTATTTCGCCTCGCCCAAGCATCTGGTGCGGCTGCCCCAGGACCTGCCCCGCCTCCTCCCGGTGCCGGGGAGGGAGGGCACCTTTGTGCGGCTTGGGGCCTTGGTGCGGGCGCGGAGCGACCTCTTCCTGCCCGAGGAGGCGCCCCTCTACGAGTTCCGGGTCCTGCGCCTTTTGGAAAGCGAACGGGCCCGGGCGGACTGGGACGAGCTGGCGCAGGCCCTCGAGGGGCGGCAGGAGGGGGTGCCCACCCTCTTGGTGGCCGAGGAGGGCTTCCCAGAGGCCTGGCTCGAGGGGCTACGCCGGGGCCTGGACCTTTTGCCCGAGGAGGTGTTCCGGCTTCCCCCACCCCTGAACCTCACCCTGGTGGAGGCCCTGGTGGAGGCGGGGCCTTCGGGGTGGCGCTTCCCTCCCCTTAAGCCGGTCCGCCCGGAGGGCTTCCTCAAAAACCCCCTGGGACGCTTGCGGGAGGAGGACCTCCTCCTTTACCACCCCTTTGAGGACTACGGGGCTGTGGAGCGGTTCGCCGAGGCGGCCCTGCGCCCCGAGGTGGAGGAGGTCTACGCCACCCTTTACCGCATCGGGGAGGAAAACCCCTTGGCGGAGGCGCTCCTGGAAGCGGCCCGGCGGGGAAAGCGGGTGCATGTGCTCCTGGAGGGCCGGGCCCGGTTTGACGAGTTGCAGAACCTCCGCTGGTACCTGCGTTTCCTGAGGGCGGGGGTGGAGGTGCTTCCCCTGTCCGAGCGCAAGGTCCACGCCAAGGCCCTGCTTCTCTTGACCCGGGAAGGGGGCTTTGCCCATCTCGGGACCGGGAACTACAACCCGCAAAACGGGCGGCTCTACACGGACTTTTCCCTCTTCACCGCCCGGGAGGAGGTGGTGCGGGATGTCCACGCCTTCTTCCGCGCCGTGCGACAGGGGAGTTTCCCCGACCTCGCCCTCCTGCGCACGGGGGAGGCCATCCGGGCGCTCTTGGTGGAGTCCATCCTGGCGGAGGCCCATCCCAAGGGCCGGGTCATCCTCAAGTTCAACCACCTTACCGACCCCGAGGTGCTTTCCGCCCTGGTGGAAGCGGCGGAGGCGGGGGCCCGGGTGGACCTCTTGGTGCGGAGCACCCTGACCCTCCTCCACCCCCGCTTCCAGGCCAAAAGCCTGGTGGGCCGCTACCTGGAGCATGCCCGGGTGGCCGCCTTCCGGGCGGGGGGTGCCTGGAAGGTCTACCTCACCAGCGCCGACGCCATGCCCCGGAACTTCCAAAACCGGTTTGAGCTCCTCTTTCCGGTGCTCTCCAAGGAGGCCAGGCGGAAGGTGCTTAAAGTGCTCAAGCGCCAGGTGCGGGACGACCGCAATAGCTTTCTCCTTCTCCCCGAAGGGGAAAAGGTCCTTTGGGGCGGCCGCCACGATGCCCAGCGCCCGCCCGGGTAGACTGAAGCATGGAACTCTTCCTGGTCCGCCACGCCCTGGCCTTGCCGCCCCAGGGGGAAGGGGAGGGGGCCGATGACGAGCGGCCCCTCGCCCCCAAGGGGGTGCGGCGCTTTCGCCAGGTGGTCCGGGGCCTGAAGGCCCTCGGGGTTTCCTTGGACCTGATCCTCACGAGCCCCAAGCGCCGGGCGCTGGAAACCGCAAGCCTCCTCGCCGAAGGCTTAGGTGGGGAAGTGCGCCTCACGCCGCACCTCTTAGGCCCTCCTGGCCAGGCGCTCCTGGAGGCGTTGCCCCGGGAGGGGAGGGTGGCCCTGGTGGGGCATGAGCCTTTTCTGTCTGCGCTTCTGGTCCAACTCCTCCTTGGGGACCTTCTGGGGGCTTCTGTGGAGGAAGCCGTTTCGGAACGCCTGGCCTTCAAGAAGGGCGGGGTGGCCTGGCTGGAAGGGGAGGCGAGGCCCGGGGGGCTAGCCCTGAAGGCCTTTCTGCCGCCCAAGGTCTTCCGGGTGTAGGGGGGCGAGGCCCCGGGAAAACCGCTCTTAGGTGGCCTCGGTTTGCCCACCTTTCGGCCCCTCGTCGCCCCCACCCCTCTAGGAACGAGGGGTTCGCGCGGCTTGGCCGAGGGGCAGGCGGTCATGGGCCGCTAGGGCCCCGAGGCGAAAAAGCTTGGGGTGCGGGGCGTTTAAGGGAGATGTAAGTTCCCTTGAGGAGGATGGGAGTTGAGGACCCTGGGGTCCTGGGGCCCTTCTCAACCTCGGTTGCACCCCCGTCTTGCCGCTTGTTGAAGGCTGGGAGGGGAAGCCCATCCCTGGATCTCCGGATGTACGGGGTCTGCAAGGGGTAGGTGGTCCAAATGGAGACGCTCCGCTACCATCCCTGGCAAACCCGGGCGGCCCTCCTCCGGCTCCTCCTCGGGGGTGGGGCCTTCCTCGGGGCGCTTTGGCTTGTCTGGCTTCTTGTGCGGGAAGGGGAGGCCTGGGCCTGGGCTGTGGGGGTGGGGGTTTTCCTCCTCGCTCCCCTTTACCTCTACCGCACGGGGCTCGCTCCCCTGCTTCGGGCGGGCCTAAAGGTGGTCCTGGAGCCCGAAGGGGTCCGCTACGCCGGGCGGTACTACCCCAAGGCGGCCTTGCGGGGCCTCGAGGGCCCTTTGGCCCCCACCAAACCCTGGGGCCCTCTCCATCCCTTCCGGCTGGACTTTGGGGAGAAGCTTCCCCTCCCCCTGGACCTCCCGGGGTGGGACCGGCTCCTTGGGCACCTGGGGTGGGACTGGACCGAGCACCCCGGGCTTGCCACCTACCTGGGCGAGGCTCGGGGCATCGGCTGGCTGAATGGCCTCCTTTACCCCCCAGAGGAGGTCTGGGAGGTTTGGGAAAGGGACCGCGCCCGCTACCGCCGGGAGGTGGGGCGGCTTTGGTGGGTAAGCGGCCTCTTGGCCTTAGGGGTGGTGCTGGTTGCAAGCGGTAGCGCCATCGGGGGGTACATGGCGCTTTTGGGGTTTCTCCTCTTCCTCCTGGTTTGGCTTCCCACGTGGCACCGGCTTTTCGGCCTGGGTGGCCTTCAGGGGTGGGCGGGCCGGTACAACCCTTTGGCGGAGGCCCGGAAGGGGGTGGGGTCTGGGGGCGTTTAAGGGTTTTGTAAGGCCTGGGGACTAGCGTGAGGGGTGAAAGGAGGTGTTGTGGCGATGAAGAGGTTGTGGTTCTTAGGCCTGGCGCTTGCCGCCTGCAGCTTTCCTTTCAACTATACGCTGGACTTGCTGGAGCGGGATTTGCCCGCTGACTTCGTGGAGGGCACTTTTCAGGTGAGGGCTGGGGGTATAGACCCTAACCCCAAGACGCTTGGGCCTGTGCCCGTTTCCTACACCCCGGATAGCCGGGTTAGCCTCTCGGGAGCGAGCTTGGAGTACAGGGTCTGCTTCACCTCGGAAACGCCGGGCGCAAGCTTTAGCGGCTCCTTGACCTACGCCGCATACCTGGCGGGTGACGAGGCGGGCCTCTTGGACCCAGCGAACTTGGTCGCCCAGGGCATCGGGGGGGTGGCGGGGCTTAACGCTGGCCCAGTCTGCGTTTCCGGGGAGGCTAGCCTAAGCGCAGGGCAGCTCCAGGCGGTGGCGAGCGGCCGCTTCTACGTGAGCGCCCGGATCAGCGGGGATGCCACCAGCAGCCAGGAGGCCACCATCCGCTACCGGACCGAGGTTTTGCGGTTACGCCTTTCCGGCACGGTGCGCCCGTAGGGAGGAGATGCCTCGGTATGCCTGGATGACGGCCTTGGTGGGGGCGGGCCCGGCCCAGCAGGACCGGGTGCTTTCCCCCCAGGGCCTTCAGGCCCAACGGCAACCCCTCACGGGCCTCACCCTAGGAGGCCGGCCTGCCCTGGGGGTGTATGCCGAGATTCGCTACCAGGGGCAGGCGTACGTGGACCTCGCCGTCTACACCGTGGAGGGAGGGCGGGCCTTTGGCCTGCAGCTCACCACCCCTGCCCAGGCCTTTGCCCAGGTACAACCCCTCTTCCGGCAACTCCTTGGGCAGGTCCAGCTCCTGGGGGATCAGGGGCAGAGGTTCCCAGCACCGGGCCCTTTTCCCACCTCATCGCCGACGCCCTCCCCTTTGCCAGGTCCCTTCCCCGCGCCCGTCTTGCCACCCGGGCCCACTCCCTCTCAGGTGCTCTCAGGCTCCAAGCCGACCTACCCGAGGGCCCTTCCCTGGACCACATCGCCAAGGTCTTGGCGTGGAACCGGGAGTATCGCTTCAGCCGGGCCTACCTGGACGAGGGTTTTTATCCCGTGTTGGAGGCGGACCTCCTCTTGGAAGGGGGCGTGACGGACAGGGCCATCGTGGCGTTCCTGCTCGTGTTCCGGGAAAGCTGGCAGGAGTTTGCTGCCCACATGGGGGGCGATGGGAAGGAGGAGGGAAGATGAAGCGCCTCGCTCGCCAGTATAGCCGCCTAGCGGCGCGCTTCCTTTGGTGGAAAGGTTTGCTTAGCTTGAGGGTCATTGGGCCGCTTCTCCTTTTAGGCCTTTGGGGAGGCCTGGCGCGGGGTCAGGGGGTGAGATCATCCGGGATGCCCTGCACGGGTTTTCCCTGTTCCTTCCCCCGGGCTACAGCGTGAGCGTGCGGGACTACGGCCTGGTGGTGGGGGACCTCGAGGCCTTCCTCCTCGTCCGGGGCATGCCCTTGAAGGCCCCCCGGGAGGCCGTGACCCCCCTGGTGCAGGAGGCGCAGGCCATGGCCCGGGGTCGGCCTGCCCTCTTTTTCAAGACCGTGCCCGGGGGGCTTCTCCTGGCGGCCCAGGGCCTCGTCTACCCCTACCGCCTGGCCCCTAGCCTAGCCCTAAGGGCGTTCCAAGACCCCTTTTTCGCCGGCCTAACCTACGAGGCAGCCCATCTCCTCCTGCGCGGGGACCGGCAGGTCCTGGCCGTGAGCGTTTTCCTTCCCACGGACGCCAGCGCCACGGTGCGGGGCCGTGCCTTCCAGGTTCTGCGCTCCCTGGAGTTTCTTCCGGTAAATGCCCGCGTGGCCTACGGGGTGCAAAGGGTATACGACCCCCTTCTGGGCATGGAAGCCTTTGCCCTAAAGGTCCCTCAGGGCTATGCCTTTCGTGGGGCCCTGGTTCCCACCGGCGATGGGCCTTCTGTCCGCCAGCTCGCCTTTACACTGGATCGCCCGGGGGTCTCGCAACGGATGGATGTGCTTTTCCTGGTGGCGTCTGGCCTGCAGACGGGCCTAGGGGGTAACGCCTCCACGATTTTGGGCTGGAACGGGCAAAAGCGTATCCTTCCCGGCTTCCTCTGCCCCACGACGCCCGAGGAGGTGGCGCAACTCTTGGTGCAGCTCTGGAGCCAGGAGCGCGGCCAGGAATGGCAGGTGGCCAAGCTGGAGCCTTCCCCCGCCGCCACCAACCGCATCGCCCGCCGCCTCGAGGAGCTTAGGGCGGCGGAGGAGGCGCAGATGGACAGCTATTTGATGCAGATGCCCCGCGGGGGCCAGTGGGTCCGGGCCAGGTGGGACCACACCCTGGAGGCGCGGTCAGGGGGGCTTTCCCGCCAGGCCTACTTCAGGGGCGATGTCCTAGCGAGCCAGCAGGCGGACTGGGTGGCGGCGAGCGGGCTGTGCCAGGTTCGGCTGGAGGTCCTCGTGCGGGAGGGAACCCCTTCCGCCCTGGCCCAGAGCCTTCCCGTGTTCAACGGCGTTCTGCTTGGGATCCGGGCCCATCCGGAGTGGCCTTGGCTCGAGGCGCTTAGGGCCCGCCGGGCGAGCGAGGAGGAAACCCGGCGCGTCTTGGAAGTGGTGCGCCAGGGGGAAGAGTTCAACGCCTGGATGCGGCGCAGCTGGACCAACCTCCTCTCGGACCAGACCTACGTGCGGGACCCGAGTACCGGGGAGGTGTTCAAGGTCTACAAGGAATCCTTCCGCACGGGGACTTTCTGGCGGGACCCCGTTTTCGGCGGCCTGGTGGGGGCGGTGGAGCGGGGAAGCCGGCTGGAGGAAGCCCTGCGCCAGGGAGGCTGGCGGCAGTTGGAGCAAAGCCTTTCCGGCCTCCCCAACACCTGGGGGCGGTAGGGGCCATGGGCCAGGAGGCTAGACCCCCACTCCTCGCCCACCAGCCTTGGCAACGCCGGGCGGCGCTCCTGCGCCTCCTGGGCGGTTCCCTGGGCCTCGCCCTCCTCCTTTGGGCGGGGCTTGGGGGCGGGGGCATCCTCGCCCTCTTCGCCCTCCTTGGCGCGGGGCTTGGGGGCCTCTACCTCCTCCGCACCGGGTGGGAGCCCCTAAGGCGGCTGGGCCTCCGGGTGGAGCTTTTGCCGGACGGGGTGCGGGTGGGTGGGGTGTTCTACCCCAAGGGGGATTTTTTGGGCCTCGAGGGGCCCCAGGGCCCTTGGACCTGGCTGGAGGAGCGCCCCGAGGCCATCCAGCGCTTTAAGGTCCACCTGGCCCCTCCTTGGCAGGCCGGGCCCCGGTTCCGCCTCCGCTTCCGCACCGGGGAGGTGCCCTTGCCCCTGGACCTTCCGGGGTGGGACCGGCTCCTTGGGCACCTGGGCCTTTCCTGGCGGGAGCACCAGGGGCTTTCCCGCTACCTCACCACGGCCACCGGCCCCGCCTGGCTCAACGGCCTCCTCTACCCTCCCGCGGAGGCCCTCGAGGCCTGGGAGGAGGCCCGGCGGCGCTACCGTCGGGCCTGGGCCTGGATCTGGGCCGGGTTTGGCGTCGCGGCGGCGGGGTTTGGGGTCTTGCTATGGGCCCTCGGCCAGGCCTGGGCTACGGCGGGGGACTCTGGGGAGGCTTCCCTCCCAGTCCCCGCCCTGGTGGCCGGCCTCCTGCTCGCCGTGTTGGGCCTCGCCCTGGGAGGGCTGGCCTTCCTTGGCGCCTTCAATGTGGGCCGGGGCCGGCCAGGCTGGGTGGTGGCCTTTAACCCCCTTCGGGGGGAAAACCCCTAGGCCTTCCCGGTCCTGTTTGGCGAGGGGGGCTGGGGGGAGCAGTTACGCCCCCTACACCGCCCGCTCCAGCGTCCGTTGCGCCTGGCGCGCCAGGGCCAGGAGTTCCTGGGCGAGGCCCTCGAGGGCCCCCGGCCGCAGGCGGAAGTAGGTCCAACGGCCCACCCGTACCCCCTCCACCAGACCCGCTTCCCGCAGGATCTTCAGGTGGTGGCTCACCGTGGGCCCGGAAAGGCCCGTCTTCTCCTTCAGGTGGCAGAAGCAGACGCCGAAGGCGGTGCCACACCGGGGGTCCCGGGCGGTGTGCTCGTCGGGAAGCTCGGCGAGCAGGCGCACCATGGCCACCCGCGCCGGGTGGGCCAGGGCCGTTAAGCGGCTCTCCAAGAGGTCCGCCTTACGCATACTGCCCATAGTGTAGCAGGGTTTTGCCCACGCATAAGCGGTATGGAATCTAGAGCACCCATCGCTTATGGGCGGTGCCCGTGAATACCCGTGCGGGGTATTTATGGAATGGGCTCCACCTATTGACAAATGTCCCTTGCGTTTGATACTGTTCAAACGAAAAAGGCAAGAGAGGAGGGAATCGGTATGACACGAACGTTAAGCCGTAGGCGCTTCGTCCAACTCACGGCGGCGGCCAGCGCCCTCTTCGCCGCGGGCGGCAAGGCCCAGCTTTGGTACGCCCCAAGCCTCACCTACCCGGCGGTGAAGGTGGCCAACGTTGCCCAGGTGCGGACGGGGCAGCCCATCACCTTCAACTACCCCGACGCCTCGGCCCCCGCCATCCTCGTGAAGCTGGGCCGCCCGGCTTTGGGCGGGGTGGGGAAGGACCGGGACATCGTGGCCTTCTCCGCCCTCTGCACCCACATGGGTTGCCCCGTGCAGTACGAGAAGGGCCGCTTTATCTGCCGGTGCCACTACTCCATGTTTGACCCCGCCAAGGCCGGCCAGACCTACCAAGGCCTGGCCAGCTCCTGGTTGCCCCAAATCCCGTTGCGGGTGGACGGCAAGGGCGACATCTACGCCGTGGCGGTGCAGGGCCTCATCTGGGGCCGGGTGAAGAACGTATAGGAGGTAGCCTATGGCGCTCATTCCCCGTAGGGACCAGCTTCCCATTCCCCCCAAGAACGCAAAGGTCTACAACCAGGTCTGCCAGTACTGCAATGTAGGGTGCGGCTACAAGGTGTACGTCTGGCCCGTGGGCGAGCAGGGTGGCCCGAAGCCTAACCAGAACGCCTTTGGCCTGGATCTCACGAGCCCGCAGGCGCCGCTCGCTGGTCAAAGCTACACCGAAACCATGCACGCCATCACGGTGGGCAAGGACGGCCGCCAGTACCACGTGGTCATCGTCCCGGCCAAGGATAGCCCCATTAACCGGGGCGACTACTCCATCCGGGGCGGCACCAACGCCCTCACGGTGTGGAGCCTGGACCGGGGCACCCAGGACCGCCTCACCTACCCCCTCCTCCGGGTGGGGGACCAGTTCCAGGCCATCACCTGGCAGGACGCCCTCACCCTCATGGCCGGGGTCATCAAGGGCATCCGTGACCGGGATGGCAACGACGACAACATCGCCGTAAAGTGCTACGACCACGGGGGCTCGGGCCAGGGCTTTGAGGACAACTACGCTGCCGGCAAGCTCTTCTTCGCCGCCCTCTCCGTGAAGCACATCGCCATCCACAACCGCCCGGCCTACAACTCCGAGGTCTGGGGTAGCCGGGAGCGGGGCGTTCACGAGCTCAACTACACCTACGAGGACGCGCGCCTGGCCGACACCATCGTCCTCTGGGGCGCCAACTCCTACGAGACGGCCACCGTCTTCTATGTGGAGCACATGCTTCCCAACCTGCAAGGGGCCACGGTGGCGGAGAAGCAGGCGGCCTTTGAACGGGGGGAGCCCGCCGAGCCCGGGTACATGATCGTCATTGACCCGAGGAAGACGAGCTCGTACACCCTGGCGGCCCAGGTGGCCCCCGACCGGGTAATGCTCCTCCAGCCCAACCTGGGCACGGACTACATCCTGGCCAACGCCATCGCCCGCGTGGTCTGGGAGCGGGGCTATTACGATATGGCCTACCTCCAGGCCCGCACGGACATGGCCCTCTTTGAGGAGTACAAGCAAAAGAGCCTCAAGCTCGGGGTACCCTACGCCGAGTTCATGCGGGAGGTGGAGCGCATCACGGGTGTGCCCCGGGCCCAGATTGAGAAGGCCGCCGACTGGATCGCCAAGCCTAAGGCGGGCCGGTTCAAGCGCCGTACCCTCACCATCTACGAGAAGGGCATCATCTGGAACATGAAGAACTACGACCAGGTGGCGGCCATCGTGCAGCTCGCCGTCCTCACCCACAACATCGGCCGCCCCGGCACCGGCTGCGGCCGTCAGGGTGGGCACCAGGAAGGCTATGTCCGTCCGCCCGCCCCCACGCCCGGCTCCATCTACCGCGGCGGCCCCCCGGTTAACGTGGACAAGTTCCTCACCGATGGGAAGGGCAAGTTCTACTGGGTGATCGCCAACGATCCCTACCTCTCCACCCCCAACAACCAGGTCTTCCGCAAGCGCATCCATGAGCGTACGGAGAAGCTCACCCGCGCCTTGGGCGAGGGCGGGGAGCCCGGCACCATCGGGGAAAGGGTGCAGAAGATCCTGGACGTTCTTTACAAGGATCCCGACGCCCTCTTCATGGTCGTCCAGGACATCTACATGACGGAAACCGCCCGGGACGCCCACCTCATCCTGCCCGCCGCCGGCTGGGGCGAGGCCAACGACACCTCCATCAACTGCAATAGCCGCCTCCTCCGCCTCTACGAGAAGTTCATGGACCCGCCCGGGGAGGCCAAGCCCGACTGGGAGATCTTCAAATGGGTGGGCCTGCGCATCGCCGAACTGTACCGGGCCGAGGGCAAGGTCCAGGAGGCCCTCAAGTTTGAGTTCGGCAAGAACTGGCGGACGGACGAGGACGTCTTCCTGGCGGGGGCCGAGGAGTTCGGCGACAACCGCGTGAGCGAGGAGGACGAGGCAAAGCTGGAGGCGGAGAACTACAAGGGGGTGACCTACGCCCTCCTCAAGCAGCTGGGCCAAAAGGGCATCCAAACCCCCGTGCGCCGCGACCCCAAGACCGGGCAACTGGTGGGCACGGTGCGCCGTTACACCCACAAGTTCGGTACGCCCGACGGCAAGTTCAAGTGGTACGGCACGGACGACTGGGAGGGCTACCCGCAGGAGGTGGCCAAGTACCTGGAAGGGGAGAAGGCCAGGCAGTACCCCTTCTGGCTCACCACCGGCCGGGCCCAGACCATCTGGCAGACCGCCTACCACGACCGCCGGCTGCCCGAGAAGGCCATGGCCCTGCCCCTCCCTTACGTGGAGGTGAACCCCGAGGACGCCAAGCGCCTGGGCCTTCAGTCCGGGGACCTGGTGGAGGTCTACAACGAGGAGGGGAACGGCACCTTCTTGGTCTACGTCACCGACGCGGTGAAGCCGGGGATGCTCTTCCTCGTCATGTACCACTGGCGGGGCACCTCCAACTCCCTGGTTTCCGGCTACACCGACCCCAAGACCACCATCCCCTGGTACAAGGGCACCCGGGCCGCCCTCCGCAAGGTGGCAGGGGCCATCCCCTCGGTGCAAGCGACGGCGAGCCTCCTCCAGCAGAATAGGTTTGACTAAGGCGAGCCCGGAGGGCCCCGCCCCCTAGGGGGCGGGGCTTTTGTTGGCCCGCCCACAGGGAGGGGGTGGCGGGGCGGCTAGCATCGGGAGGTGGAAGCCTTTTGGCCTAGACCCCGCCTCGCAATAAGCGCCTGTTTGGGCTTCGCCGCCGTGCGCTACTCGGGGGAACTCATCCCGGACAAGGTGGTGGCGGCCCTGAGGGAGCACGTGGACTTCGTCCCCGTCTGCCCCGAGGTGGAAATAGGCCTCGGGGTGCCGAGGCCCACGGTGCGCCTGGTGCGGGGAGAGGATGGCCCCCGGATGGTCCAGCCCAGTACGGGGGAGGACCTGACCGAGAGGATGCGTTCCTTTAGCGAGGGCTTTCTTGCGGGCTTGGGCCCGGTGGAGGGGTTTATCCTCAAGAACCGCTCCCCTACCTGCGCCCTGAAGGACGCCAAGGTCTACGCCCGGGCCGATGCGGGCGGGGTGGTGGGCCGGGGGCCAGGGCTTTTTGCCGAGGCGGTGGAAAGGGCCTTCCCCCTCCTGCCCAAGGAGGACGAGGGCCGGCTTTCCAGCGCCCGCATCCGCGCCCACTTCTTCACCCGCATCTTCGCCCTGGCGAGGCTACGCCGGGTGGAGGACCTGGGGGGCCTTATGGCCTTCCACGCCCGCTACAAGCTCCTCCTCCTCGCCTACCACCAAGGGGAGGCGCGCCAACTAGGCCGGCTTCTCGCCGAGGCCAAGGGAAGGCCTTTCCCCGAGGTGCGCCGGGTCTACGAGGAGGGCTTCCTAAGGGCCACGAGGCTTCCCTTCCGCCTTGGGCCCATGGCGGACACCCTCCTCCACGCCTTCGGGTACTTCAAGAAGGGCCTAGCCCCCAAGGAGAAGGCCCACTTCCTGGAGCTCCTTGCGGGCTTCCGGGAGGAGCGGGTGCCCCTCGAGGCCCCCCTCGCCCTTCTCCGGTCCTGGGCCTTGCGTTGGGAGGAGGGGTACCTCCTGGACCAGGCCCTCTTTGCCCCTTACCCCGAGCCCCTCATGAGCCTGGCGAGCTCCTAGCGGATCCGCACCCGGTAACAGACCTCCCCCGCCTCTCCCGGATTCACCGTGCCCACCACCACCCGCACCAGGCCCCCTTGGATCTCCCCGGCGTCGTCGCCCGTTTGGGCCGTGAGGTGGAGGGTGGTGGTCCCGTGGGTCCAGCGGATGGCCCGGTTGTTGTAGTCCGGCACCGCGGTGAGGGGGTCGGTGAAGAAGGGCACGGGGTCGCTTAGGGTGAAGGCGGAAACCGGCGCCGTGCCCAGGTTCTGGTAGGCGATGCAGTACTCCAGATGCTCGCCGGGCCTACCTTGGGCGGCGCCCCCGAAGGAGCCGTTTTGCGTCACGTTCCGCACCCGTTTGGTGAGCCGTACCTCGCCCCCCGTCACCTGCAAGGTGTCCGTGACCCCATCAGGCTCCACCACGGCGGCGTTGTTGCCCCAGGTGAGGCCGGCGCGCAGGAGGAGGATGTCCACCGCCCCCGCTGGCTCCCCGGCGGGGACGAGGGCCCGCACCTCGATGGTGCACCCCTTCAGGCTCCCGTCAACCTCCCGGGGCCAGGCGGGGCCCACGCCAAAGGTGTAGGGCAAGGGCTGCCAGTCCTCCCCGGGGCCATAGACCCCGTCGCAGTCGGCATCCAGGCGTACCTGGTAGGCGTAGCGGGGGGCGCTGCCGGTGCTGAGCGTCACCGTCCCCAAGGTACCCGGGGCGTAGGTGTGGGCGAAGGTGTGGGTGCCGGGGGAACTGGTCTGGCCCGACTGGTCCGGGTAGAAGCGGCTATCCCGCACCACCCCGAAGTTGCGGGTGAGGCCGGAGCCGGCAAGGCCTAGGGCGCTCCCCAGGGCCACCCTTCCCCCAGAGGAGAGGGCGCCCGTGGCGTCTTGCCAGCTAGCCACCCTTTGCGCGGTGCTCCCGTCGTTCCAGCCCGTGGCCGGCCGAAGGGGGTGGGAGAGGGTGACGGTTCCCCAGCTTGCGGGGATATAAAGCCGGTAGTAGCCGTTACCGTCCGTTAGGGTGGTGCGGGTGTTGCTCCCGTCCGTGGCCCGCACCTCCACGCTCCCCACGCCCCTTTCGCCCCCGTTCTGCAGGGCGTCGTTGGCGGTCCCGTTCCCGAGGCCGTCGTCCAGGAAGACCCGGCCCTCCACCACCCCGCCGCGGAAGAGGCCGAAGAGGAGGCCCTGGATGTCGCTGCTCACGTTCACCGCTAGGCTTCCCGCGGCCGGGTTAATGAAGAGCCAGCCCGTAGGGGGTGTGGGGGTGGTATCGCTTCCGGTGTTGTTGGTGTCCAGGACCAGGGTGTAGCTCCCTGGGGCCACCCCTTGGAGGCTAAAGGCGCCGCTTCCCGGGTCCACCTGGGCGAAGGCCACCAGGCCCGTCCCCGAGAAGAGCTTGACGTAGACCGTGGCGCCGTCCGCCCAGTCCTCGGCCGGGCCTTTGAGGCCGTTGGGTTCCCGGTCATGGTAGACCTGGCCCGAGAGGGTGAAGCCCACCACGGTTACGGAGGCGGCGGCGGTGGCGGTGTCCCTATACTGGTTTCCTAAAGTCTGGCCGTTATAGGAAACCGAAGCAGTGTTGACCACGTTCTGGTTGGCGGCGCTAGGAAGGATCCGGACCCTAAACCGCACCCGCGCCCCTTGCCCTGGGAGGATGAGGCCCCCCTGGGTGGCCGTGGCCCCGGTTCCCAGCCGGAAGACCACCCGGTTGTTGGTAGTGTCGTACTCGGCGATGTCGTCACCCGGAGTGTCGGAAAAGGTGCCCGTGGGGGCTCCGGCAGCGTTTTGGACGACTTGCAGGCTTCCGGGAACATACTGGGTGCCGGTGGGGATGAGGTCCGTGAGGACCACGTTGGTGGCGCCATCCAGACCGGTGTTTTGGAAGCTTACCTCGTATTCCAGGATGTCCCCCACGAGGACCTGGCCCCCGTTGAGGTCGGTTACGGTTTTGGTAAACGTGGTCTTCAAGTCAGGGAAGTAGATATCCACGGCGAAGGTGAGCACGGCGGGGAAGTAGGTGTCGCTGGCGTTGACGTCCCCCGTGGAGGTGAAGGTAAGGGTAGCCGAGGTGGCCCCGTTGGGGATGCGGCCGGTGGCGTCCAGGCGGTCTATGTCCACGGCCATTTGGTTCACGTAATCCGGGGTCTTTTGGGTAAAGCGTGTGCCTAGGTTGGAAATAGAGCTATTGAAGAAGTTGTCGATGGGGTTCTGGCTGTCGGAAAGGGCCTGGCCGTTCAAGAGGAGCTGGTCTCCGGGTACTCCCCCATCCCCCTCAAAGGCCACGGCACCCACCCGGGCGGTAACGGTCCCGGTGGCCGGGGTGAGGAAGCCGCTAGGTGTTAGGGTTACGGGGTTCCCCAAGCTCACGCTCGCTAAGCCGTCGTAGACCACCAGGTTTTTAAAGGTGGCATTGGGGTCGCTGTAGACCACCACCAGGGCCCAGCCGGCGTAAAAGCCTAGCCCGTCGTTTCCTGTTTGGGCAAGGATGCCCCCGACCCAGTAGGTGCCGCTTCCCCGGGCTTGCACGATGGAGGTGATGTTGGCGAAGGCGGCGTAAGGTCTAGTGGTAGATGTACCCCGGTCTGTGATTGTCCCAAGGAGCTGGCCTGTAACGGTTTGGTACGAAGTGCTGCCCGGGGGTTTTAAGTAGATTTGGTTTCTTCCGGAGGCACCAGGATCAGCGCGTGCCCCCCAGTAGAGACCCGCCCAAAGCACCTGGGCGTCCGTGGGAAGGCTGAGCGTGGCGGCGGAGGAGCCCCCTCGGCCAGTGCCCCAGTTGGGAGCGGAAGGGTCTGCGTTGATGAAGGTCATGGATCGGTTGTTGTTCGCGTTTGGGTTGTTCATGACAGTGACGTCGCATCCGCTACGGCTCGCCGCGCACATTAGGGTATTTCCCACTAGGACGATATCCCCTCGGTCGTTTACTGGTCCAAAGCGCGCTTGCAAGGGCGTCACCACTTGACCAAAGGCGGTGCTCAGGAGGAAGAGCAAAGCCCACGGCGTCCTCATCGGCTACCTCCAAAGAAGTCCAGGCGTAGGTACAGGCCTTCGGGCTGGAAGAGGGTTTCGCCGAAACCGTAGCCCAGGTTGAGCCAAAGCCCTTCCAGCACCCTAAAGCTTCCCTCCACGCTAAAGGCAAAGCGGTTTCCGCCCGTTCCGGGCTGGAATAGGTAGTAGAGGGCACCCCCTAGGCCGAACCGCTCCGTGGGGTAGAGGTTGCCGCCAAGGCCCACTTGGTAGGTGTTGGCCACGGGGTCTTGGGGCTTCACCCGGTAGGCGAAGCCGGGGCGGAGCTGGAAGCCCGGCTGGTGGTAGGCGAGGAGGGTTTCGCCCTCGAGGACGGGCTCGGTTTCCCAGGCGAGGCGGTGGTAGGTGAGGAGGTTCACCTGGGAGGCGAAGAGGGCGTAGGCCACGGTGAAGCGGGCCCGGGGCTCGGGGAGGACCTGGTAGGCGAGGTCGGCGGAGAGGGTGTTCTCCGCGTCCAGGCTTCCCGTGGCCCCGCCCTTGAGGACCAGTTTGGTCTCCTGGCCCAGGGAGGTTTCCACCCCCAGGGTGGCCACGAGGTCCGCCACCTTGTAGCGGGCGGCGAGGCCGAAGGCGGTGAGGGTCTCCCCGGTCCCGAGGCGGCGCTCCAGGCCGGTGGAGAGGTTCAGGCTCAGGCGGTCCGTGAGGGGGAAGGGGGCTTCCAGGCCAAACCGGGCCCGGTTCCCCTCGCCGCTCGCCGTGGGAAGCTCGTAGGCGAGGGCCAGATTGGCGTCCCCCAGGCGTTGCCTGAGGCCCAGGGTTCCCGAAACCCCCTCGCCCCAGGTGTAGGCCAGGCCCCCTTCCAGGCGGAGGTTCGGGTCCAGGGGCCAGGCGGCGTCCAGGCGGGTGATGGCCTTGCCCACGCTGAAGGGCTGGGCGTGGGTGAGGAGGGCCCGGGCCTCACCCGCCTCGTACCCCGCCCGGCCCAGGAAGGCCCAGCTCCCTTCGCCCCAGAGGTAGCCGAGGCCCGCCCCCACGGTGAAGGGCCTGGGGCGGTATTCCAGGAGGAAGGCGGTCTGGGCCGGGGTGGCGTGCTCCAGGGCCACGCCCAAGGGGCCCTCCTCGTAGGCCAGGCGGGCCTGCCCTTGGAGGGCGGAAAGCCCTTGGGAGAGGTCCTCCGCCCTTAAGTCCCCCCTGAGGCGGAAGGCCCCAAGCCGGGCGTCGCCCCCGAAGGAGAGGCCGAAGCGGCCCTCTTGGTAGCTCCCCTTCAGGCTCAGGCGGTTTGCCCCCTCCTGGTAGCCCACCTCGGCCCCGAAACGCCAGCCTCCCAGATGGGCGGCGGAGAGGCCAAACCGCAGGCCCCCCGCCTCGTAAACCCCGGAAAGGCCGTAGGCCAGGAGGTCCCTGGGGGCCTCCTCGGGGGCGTAGGCCGCCAGGAGGTAGACGGGGCTCAGGTCCGGGGCGGTGGGGAAGAGGGGGCGGGAGAGCTGGAGGTTGCCCAGGTCGTCCACCACGTAGTCCTTGCCGGGCACCAGGCGGGTTTCCCTGGCCCCCTCCACCAGGGTGAGGGTGAGGGTGCCGGGCTTGGGCCTCCGGCTGAGGCGGTAGAAGGAGGTGCCGTCGGGCCGGATTACCTCCTCCACCGTGCCCCGGGGGAGGAGGGCGAGGAAGGCCTCGAGGCGCCCCTCACCCCGGGTGCTTAGGCGGAGGGCGGTGGCCTCGGGGAGGCCCGCCCCCAGGGGAGCCCGCTCGTAGCTTACGGAGAACTCCGGCTGGTCGTAGCGGAAGGCCACGGGGTCGTCGGAGGTCAGGGGGCGCTTGGCCTCGGTGGCGGCCCCGGTGATGGGGAAGCGGTCCGGGGCGAGCTTCGCCCCAAGGCCGCCCGCCGTGTCCAGGGCGAGCTGCCCCTGTCCCCCTAGAAGGGGGCCCTCGGCGTAGGCCCGGGCGAGGCCGAAGAGGCGGAGGCCTTCCAGGGAGAGCCGGGCGAGGCTTGGCCCGAGGGCTACCCCCACGCTCCCCTGGGCAAGCCAAAGGGCTTCCTTGCGCTCCCCGGCGAAGAGGCGGGCCTCGGCCTCCAGCTGGTTGAAGCGGGCCCTGACCCGGAACTCCTTGGGGGCGGTGAGGGGCCTTATGAGGAGCTCGGCCCGGCCGTCCTTGAGGAGGATTTGGTAGCCGGAAACCTCCGGGAAGGCGTCGGGGTTTAAGGGCTCCAGGTCGGTTTCCACGGTGACGGGGCCAAAGCCAGAGGCCAGGCCGTTCTCGTCCAGGGCCTCCACCAAGACCTTTAGGGGCGTGCGCCCATCCGCCTGGGCCTCTAGGAGGGAGAGCCTTAGCCGGGTGGGGTTCCCGGGGCGGAAGACCTCGAGGCGGTCCTGGGCCACGCCTTCCACCTCCAGGAGGTTCCGGCCCACCTCCAGGGGTATCCCGTAGTACTCCAGGCGTTGCCAGCCCCGCCCCTCGTCCAGCTCCGCCTTCCCTAGGCGCTCCGGGCCGATGGGCTTGCCGTTCACCTTAAGGGTAAGGGGGCCCAAAGGGGCTTCCAGGACCACCCGGATGGCGTCCCGGTCCCGGAAGACCTCGCCGTCCTTGGGCTCCCGGATGACCCCTTGGCGCTCCCCTTGGAAGGGCCTGGCCTTGCGGTACTCCTCCAGGGTCACCTTCCCCTTCAGGTACACCTCCCGCCCCCCGGCGAGGAGGGCCAGGCTGGGCTCGGCCAAGGGGGGCAGGGCCCGCTCGTGGCGGAGGGTAAGGCGGACCTCGCCCTCCTTCCGGAAGGGGAGGCGCCAGAGGAGGCGGCCCTCCAGGAGGAGGGGGTCCTCGAGGGGAAGAAGCCTTTCCCCCTCCGCCAAGCGGGCGCTTCCCGGCACGTAGGTGGCCCCTTCCGGCAGGGAGAAGGCGAGGAGAAGGCCCTCACCCTCCCCCTCCACCCGGAAGGGCAGGCGCACCTCGGAAAGCCTTTCTGGGGTGAGGAGGGGGAGGGCCACCAGGGTGGCCTCCGCCGGGAAGGCCGCCGGGGTTTCCCCGAGGAAGGCGCTTGCCCGGTTGACGTGGGCCCCGGGCGGGACGCCCTCCGCCTTCAGGGTAAAGGTGCGCACCTCCCCGGGGGCGAGGGGAAGCTCCAGGTCCAGCCCCTCCATGGGAAGCCCCTTGGACGGGGTGTCCAGGAGCCGGATGCGCACGGGGTGGTCGGCGGGGTTTTCCACCCGGAGGAGGAAGGTGGCCTCTGTTCCCTCCAGGACCCGGGGGGCCAGGGCCTCCTTCTTGAGCCCGAGGAGGACCCGGGCCACGGGGGTTTCCGCTTGCAAGGCGCCTCCCTCGTACCGCAAGGTGGCCTGGCACAGGCCCTCCCGCTCCTCCCCAAAGCGCACCCGGGCCTCGTAGGTGTGGACCCTTTCCCCGCCCGGGGGCACCGTCCCCTCAAAGCGGGCGGTGGCGGGTTCCAGGATGTCCGGGCAGGTGTCCTCCAGGGTGTAGTGCAAGGGGGCATCCCCTCCGTTTTTCACCACCAGGCGGTGGGCCACTACCTCGCCCGGCAGGTAGCGCCGGTGGGGGGTTTCCCGGGCAAGGGCGGGCTTGGGGAGGAGGACCTCCACCTTTGCCTCCGCCCGGGCGAGGGCCTCCTCCCCCCGCAAAAGCTCCGCCCGGTTCACCAGGAGGCCTTGCCCCACCACCCGGAAGGCCACCTCGTAGCTCTTCCCTTGGCGGGGTTCCAGGTAGACCTCCTGGTCCAGGCCGGGGCCCACCAGGCCCTCTCCCCCGAGGTCCCGTAGCCTTATCCGGCCCGCCTCGTCCCCCTCGTTCACCACGGTGAGGCGGAAGCGGGCCTCCTCGCCCTGGGCCACCCTTGGGGTCAGGGCCTCCTTCTTGAGGGTGAAGGTGGCGGGGCGGAAGAAGGCCACCTCGGCCCCCTTTTCCAGGCCAAAGGGAAGGAGGCGCCCCTTCACCTGGTAGCTCCCCGCCGGGCCCTTAAGCTCCACGGCGAGCTCCAGGGGGCGGTCCTTGCTTAGGGGGGCGGTGAGGCGGGTGGCGGTGAGGGGCTCAAGCTCAGGGGGAAGCTCTAGGGAAAGCTCTGCCGGGAGGAGGCCGGGGTAAGGGGTGGTGGCCCGGAGGAGAAGGCGGGCGGTTTCCCCTTCCGGGTGGCGCTGGGCTTCGGGGGTGAGGGTGAGGTTCACCTCTGGCCGCAACCTGAAGACCACCTCCCGCTCCTCGCCCGGGAGGAGGCGCACCTCAGTAGGCCCTTCCGCCAAGGCCACTTCCGCCTCGAGGGCCAGGGGGTAGGTGCCAGGCGGCAAGGGGAAGAGGGCCTCGCCCGCCACCCTCCGGCGCTCCTCCCCGAGGCGGAGCACCCCCTCTCCCGGGCGTTCCCCCCCAGGCAGGTCCAGGAGGAGGCGCACCCTGAGCCTGGCCTCGGGCGGGGCCACCACGAAGGCCGCCTCGCCCCCAGGGCAGCCGAAGCGGACCCTGTCGCCCTCCACCACCACCGCCCCCTGGGCCCTAACCTCCAGGAGGCGGTAGCCCTGGGGTAGGTCCAGGAAGGCCAGGCCGTCCTCCGTGAGGGTGGGCTTCAGGTCCAGGGGGTTCCCGGCGCTATCCACCACGGCCACCCGCCTAGGGCCAGGGGGAACCGCCCGGAAGCGGTCCTGGGCCACCTCCAGGCAGGCCTTCACCTGGATGGCGATGGTGTTGGAGTACTGCTTGGCGGTGGGGGGTTGGGCGAAGAGGAAGCGGGTGAGGCCGGGAAGGCGCACGGGGTACTCCGCCCAGGCCCTATCCCCCGAGACGGGGCGTTCCTCCAGGCGGCCATCGGGGAGGACCACCCGGGCCAGGAGCTCTTCCGGCCCGTCCTCGTCGTAGAAGCGCACGGGGAGGGGGAGGAGGGAGGGGGGGGCCTCGAGGGCGAAGAGCTCCACGAACCGGCCCCGTTCACCGGGGCGTTGGCGAAGGGTGAGGCCCGCCCCTTGGTCCTGTACTTCCACCGTAAGGGTCGTGGGGTCAAGCCGCACGGCGAAGCCCTCCGCCTTCAGGAGGAAGGCGTTCTTGCCCAACCCCTCAAAGCGGGCCACCAGGCGGTAAGGGGTGTTCTTCTCCAGCCTGCCCGAGAAGAGGAGGACTTCCCGGTGGGGCTCCAGGCCAAACTCCACCCGCCTCAGGAGGGTTTGGCCCCGGTAGAGTTCGTAAACCGCCTTTAGCTCCCCTTGGCCGCCATCGTAGCGCTCGTCCCCGAGCTCCTCTTTGCCCCTTAGGGCGCTCCGGTAGTCCTCAGGGTCAAAGCCGGGGGAGAAGAGGACAATCCGCCCCTCCTCCTTTTGGGGGAGGAGCCAGGCCTCGAGGCGGTCCATTTCCCAGGAAAGGCCGGTGCCCACCAGGGTGGCCTTGAGCTCCACCTGGGCCAGGGCCAAGGGTAGGGCGAGGAGGACGGAAAGTAAGCGCCTCATGGGTACCTCCAGCGCACCTCGGGGTCCGTGAGGCGGGCCTCGCCCACCTCGTAGACCAAGGTTTCCTCCCCGGAGAACTCGGGGAAGTGGAAGGTCTTCTCCCCGCCTGCGGGCAGGAGGTCGGTCAGGGTGAAGTCCGGAAGGGTTTCCCCGCTTCGGAGCCGCAGTTCCACGTACACCTTTTCCCCCACGCTGAGAAGCTTTTTTTCCACCATTAGGGGCCCCATGCGGAGGACCGTGCTCCGCTCCACCCGCACCCATCCTTTAGGGGGCACCAAGGGAAAGTCCACCACCGTGGCCCCCTGCACCAGGGCCCGCTTCCTGTAGCCTTCTCCCAGGTTTTCCGGCAGGGCTTTGGGCGGGAAGGGGGCGGAGGCGGGGTCCAGCATCACCTGGTGGAGGCCCAAGAGGTCGCGGAAAGCGTAGCGCCCCTCCTGGTCCGTGAGGGCCTGGAGCCCGTTGGCAAGGAGCACCCGGGCCCCGGGAAGGGGGATGTCCCCGGGGCTATAGACCCCGTCCCCGTCCAGGTCCAGGAAGACCCGGCCCAGGAGGACCCCGCCCAGGGCGAAGGGACCGGGATCCACCTGGGCGAGGGCCTGGGCGCGCCCGCTCGCCACCACCGCCCCTTGGCCGCTTAGCCCTAGGGCCTCGGCGGTATTGATGAGCTCCTTAGAGGCGCCGGGCAGGAGGCGGAGGGCATAGGTGAGGCAAAGCCTCCCTTTGGCGGGGAGGCTTAGGCCCTCCCACACCAGCTTCCCCTCCGCCACCTGGGGCTCCAAGGGGCGTGCCCCCCTGGCAAAGCCGGGCGGTGCCGGGCTCGTACCGGGTGCCGGGGGCGGGGTGTCCGTGAGGCGCACAGTGAGGGGTGCGGAAGCGGGGTTTTCCAAGGTGAGGCGGTAGGTGAGGAGGTCCCCGATGCGCGCCTGCTTGGGGCTCACCTCCTTCTTTAGTAGGAGGTTCACCCCAAAGACCGGGTGGCGCACGGGGTTGGAGGCCACGGGGTTAGGCACCTCCCTGGCCCTAAGCCAGAAGGCGTTTTCCAAGAGGGTGTCGTCGGGCGTGCCCTCTTTGATGCGCACCCGCAAGGTGAAAACGGTTTCCCCAAGGGGCAAGGGGTTCAAGGTCCAGACCACCCTGTGGCCCTGGGGGTCGTAAGCCCCGCCGTGGGAGGCATCCAGAAACTCCAGGTGGGGGCCTAGGGCGTCCTCCACCACGGCCTGGGCCAGGGGGCCAAAGGCGTTGCGCACCCTCAGGGTGTAGACCACCTCCTGGCCTGGGCGGAGGGTGGTGCCGGCGGGGGGGTCTGCCTCCTTGAGGAGGGTGAGGGCCTCCGCCCCCACCGCCTCGAGGACGTCCCACGTGGCGTTTTCCGCCCCCGTGGCCAGGGAGCGGGCCACCACCTTGGCGGTGAAGGCCCCGGGGCCCTGGGCCTGGTAGCAAACCTTGAGGTCCCGCCTTTCCCCGGGGGCGAGGGGGAGGGGGTTTGGGAGGGGGGTGCCCGCGGGGTCTTCCAGCCAGAGGCTTACCCCCACAGGTACCCCCTCCACCCGGAGGGCGTAGCTATCCTCCACGGTGCCAGCGTTTTCCAGGGTGTGGAGGAAGCAGAGGGGTTGTCCCGTCAGGGCCCTGCCCGTCTGCCGGTCGTCCTGGAAGCCCTCTCCCCCGGGGAGGGCCCTGGGGTTCCCAGCGGGGCCCAGGTGGTGGGCGTAGAGGGGAAGGACCCTTAGGGTTGCCCGCCCTTCCGCGGGCCCCCCGGGCCCCGTGGCGGAGGCCCTGTTTTCCACCAGGCCCGGGGGGGTTCCGAGGGGCACCCGAAGCCGGAAGCTTATGGTAGCCTCCTCCCCGGGAAGGAGGCGGGGGAGGAGGAGGCGCACCCCTCGGACGGAAGGGGGCTCCTGGGCCGTCCACCCTTGGCCGTCGGAGTACTCCACCTGGCCCTTGGGGGCCTGGGCGGAACCGGGGACGAAGGGGAGGGGAAGGGGGAGGTCCTGCAACGCTACCCCTAGGGCTTCGCCGTCCCCGAGGTTGCGCACCCGGAGCACCACCTGGACCTCCGCCCCGGGGAGGGCCGTCCTGGGCATCGTCTTCTCCAGGAAGAGGGCGGGGCCTTGGCGGGCCTCGAGGCGGGCCCAGTTCTCCCGGTCCTCCGCCCCATCGGGGCAGCGGGCGGTGGGGGAGAGGAGGAGGCTTCCCCTTGCCGCCAGGGGGGCCTTCACCCGGACCACCAGCCTAAGGCTTTCCCCCATGCCCAAGGTAACCTCCGCCATGGGGTTCCCCTCGGGAAGGCCGTCCCCGTTTAGGTCGGGGAAGAAGGCCACCTCCACCGGGTCAAAGTCCCGGGAGCCCAAGGTGTAGCCCAGGCGGAAGGTAAAGCGGTCGTTCCCCCCGTTGGTGAGGAGGTAGGGGAGGTAGGCGTAGCCCCCAGGGCTGATGGACGCCACCTGCCCAGGGTTCGCCGGGGTACCATCCGGAGAGAGCTGGGGCAGGCAGAGGGGGCGCACCACCGTCTCCACCACGTTGGAAAGGTAGCGCTCCTCCCCCGCCCAGGCCACCGCCTGGTTGCGGATGACGGTGCCGGCCGGGGTTAGGGCCAAGGCCAGGGAGAGGAGCCAAAGGAGGCCCACTCCCCACCTGGCCCAGAACCCTTTGCTTGCCCGGTCACCGCCCATCTTCGTTTCCCACTTTTTCCTTTCCTGGTCAAAACCGTGTCAAAGTTGGTTCTAAAAACAAACTCTCGTTTGTTCGTTCCCCCCGAGGGGGGCCCCGCCCCGGGAAACCCCGGGGCGGGGGGATGGCCTACTGCACCTGGACCGTCAGGGTGATGGTGATCCTGGCGCCCGGGGGCATGATGTCTTGGTCGGTGATGGAGTTGTCCCCGTTGGTGTCCACGGCCACGTAGACGCTACCGCCCGTGGGCGCGCTGGTAGGCGCCGTCGGGCTCCAGGTGGAGCCGTCCGTGGAGTAGAGGATGGTGTAGGTGCCGCTGAAGCCCGTGGCGGTGGCCGACACGCTCACGAAGCTGGTGTAGGCGGGGATGGGGTCGGAGACAATTACCTTGGTGAGGTTCCCGGTACCGATGTTCTCGGCCACGATGGTGTAGGTGAGGGTATCCCCCGGGAAGGCGCTCGTCTTGTCCACGGACTTGGTGAGCCTGAGCTCCCCACCCACGACGGTGGTGGTCTCGGTGGCGGTGTCCGTGGCCTCGTAGGTGTTGTCGGGCGTGCCGGTGGTCACGTCGCAGTTAGCCCTGACCGTGTTCACGTCCACCCGGCCCACGGGCTCGCCCGCCGGCACCGTGACCCGGACGTAAAGGGTAGCGGTGCGGCCATTCGGGGCCACGTACACGTCCGCCAGGCTGGCGTACCAGCTGGTACCGTCCGTGGAGTACTGGTAGGTCCAGCCGTGGGCGCCGCCGTTGCCGGAGATGTCGCAGTAGGCGGGGGCGTTGGAGTTGTTGAGGAGGGTGTGGGTGTAGACGATGGTGCCCGGGCTCGTGACGGTGCCGGAGCGGTCGGGGTCCAGGGTAACCTGGGCCACCAGGTTCACCGCCACCTGGCTGCTGACGGTGTCAGACACTCCAGACACGGTGGTGCTCGTGGCGGTGAAGGATACGGGGTTGTTGCCAGGCGCAGTTTGAGCCGGCACCGTCACCGCCGCCACCACGCACTGCTTTTGACCGGGGTTCAACAGGTTGGTGTTGGCGATGGGCGCCCCGTCCGGCACGCCATCGCAGTTGGCATCGGGGTAGAAGACCACGCTCCACCCCTGGGGCACCGTGGCCGTAAGGTTGTAGACGTCGGGGTTAGCCCCGGCGTTGTAGACCTCCAAGGGGAAGTACACGGTCTGACCGGGGTTGGCGCTTTGGGAGGCGGGGTTGTCGTTGTTGGCGTTGCCGTCCCCGCTGTAACCCCTAGCAGCCAGGTCCACAGCGTAGCCAGAGAGGATGCTGGTTACCTCGTCCGTGGTGGTGTCTTTCTTGCTGCTATCGCCCACGCTGGTGGCGGTGACCGTGAGGTTCACCGGCCCGCCCGTGTAGTTAGCGGGGATGGCGCACTTGAGGGCGAAGTCGTAGGTGCCGCCCGCCGCAGCCGGACCCACAGGGCCGTTGATGGGGGTGGTGAGGTCGTCGGCCACGAGCTGGCACGCCCAGCCAGAGGGAGCACCCGTGAGGCTAAGGGTGAAGCTATCCTGGGTGTTCCCCGTATTCTTCAGGGTGTGGCGGAAGATGACGTTGGTGCCGCTATAGACCTGGGCAACGCTTTGCGCATCACCGGAGCGGGTAATGGTGTAGGCACCCACCGTGTAAGTGCCCGTGGCGCTTCCCTCCGGATAGCCATAGGGACCCACCTTCACGTCGTAGCTCGCCCCCACGGTGTTGTTGGTGGTGTTGGTGGTGACGTCCCGGTTCTGCGTCCCGTCGTTGAAGCGGACAACGGCGCTGTTGGCGTAGCCCGTGCCGGCTTGAGCGTTTTGGGGAACCTGGGCGGTGAAGCTGAGGCTGTACTGCGCCCCTTGCGGGAAGAAGGCCCCGGTACCCTCAATGAGCATGCCGATCTTCTTGGTGCCGTCTCCGGTGATGGGGAGCAGGGAGGAAGTGAGCGTGACCCAGCTTGTGCCGTTGTAGTAGACGTAGCGCACGGTGCCCGCCCCGGCGCTTCCCGTGGGCATCTGGCTCACGGTGAGCCCGCTTGGGATGGTGTCCTCCACCAGGATGCCCGTCTTGGTTTGGTTGTCCACCGTCACGCTCACGCCGTAAGCGGCGCTCCCACCGGTATTGGCACCGGAGATGGTGTAGGTGACGGTGGCGCCGGGGGCCACGTTGCCCGAGGGCGAGGCGCTCTTGAAGGCGGTGAGGGCGGCGGCGGTACTGGCGGTGGCCCGGGCCCAGTTGTCCGTGTCCGTGAGGGTGTTGTTACTACCTACGGACGAGCCGGTCAGGTTCAGGTTGCCGTACTGCCCGTTCTGGGCGGTGGTGGGGATGGTGGCCGCCACGATGACGCAGGCCTGAGCCCCCATGGCCAGGGTGACGTTCGTCACCTGGGCCTCGCCCGCATCCACGTTGCCGTTGCAGTTGGCGTCCAAGTAGATGCGGACGTTTTGCAGGTCAAAGTTGTCCCCTGTCCCTTGGGCGGTGCTTAGGTTGATGGTGTCCGTGCCGTTGCCGTTGTTGGTGACCACGTACTGGAAGAGCACCTGTCCCCCGGGCAGGTTGGAGCGGATTTGGCCAGGGTTCGTCTCACTGCCGTTTGGGGTGATGGTAAAGGCGTAGACCTGCTGGACGATGGTGGTGACCAGGTTGGACGTGGTGGTCCTGGATTGCCCCGCCGAGTCAATGTAGCTAGCCGAGGCCTGGTTGGTGATGGCCGTGCCGGCGGGGGTCATGGCCAGGGCAAGGCCCAGGACCATGAATAGGGCGGCTAGAAGATACATCCCTCTCTTCATCCTCATAACCTCCTCTACTTGACCACGGTGCGCATGGAAACCTGGACTTTAGCGCCTTTAGGCAGCTCCGGAACGAGCCACCGCACGTGGGTGTACTCTTCGGGCTTCACTTCCGCCTCCTTTTCCACCTCCTTGCCGTTTTCCACCACCCGGACCCGCTTCTTCAGGGGCGGGAAGCCGTAGGTCCTCCCCCCGTCAAAGCTGAACTCCGGGCGGATGGTGGACCCGCTTAGGGTCAGGGGCTTAGCGCTCCCGTCCAGGTAGTGGGTCTCCTTGGGGACGGGGATCACCAAGGCCACCTGACGCAAGGCACCCTGGGAGCGGTTTTCCGCCACCAGGCGCCACTCCAGCACGTCCCCGGGCTTCACCGCCACGGGGTTTTCCTCGTAGACCTCCTTGCCTTCCAATACCCGTACTAGGTAGGGCCTCAGGTCCAGGCTAAGCGCCTGGGCGAGGGCCACTAGGACGGCCAGGAAACCGAGCCAGAACCAGGGTCGCCGCATATACCACCCCGTTGGGAAGGGTAAGGGCCCCATGTGAAAAGGGTGTGAAAGGACAGGTGAAAGCTCCCTGTCCCTCGCAAGAATGCCCTCAGAGGGGTTCTATACGTTCCCTGGCTTCCCCAGGCCGCCTCGCCCCGATGGCGAAGAGGGCGATGCGCATCTCGCTCAGGTAATCCGCAATCCAGGCGGCTACCCTTTCCCCGCCCTCCAGGGCTGGCCTTAAGAGGGGCCTCGCCACCGCCACCAGGTCCGCTCCCAGGGCCAGGGCCTTCACGGCGTCCGTTCCCGTGTAGACCCCGCCCGAGGCGATGAGGGGGATTTCCGGCAGTACCGCCCGCACCTCCTGGATGGCCTGGGCCGTGGGGATGCCGATCTCGCAAAGCTCGGGGTGGCGCACCTCGCCGAAGCGTACCCACTCCTCCACCCGGGCCCAGCTCGTCCCCCCGGCCCCCGCCACGTCCACCGCCGCCAGGGGGAGGCCCCTTAGGGCCAAGGCCGCCTCCCGGGAAAGCCCGTGCCCTACCTCTTTGAGGAGAACGGGGAAGGGTAGGGGGAGGAGGGCGGCCAGGCGTTCCAGGAGGCCCCTAAAGTCCGTGTCCCCCTTCTGCGCCGCCTCCTGGAGGGGGTTCACGTGGAGGGCCAGGGCGTCCGCCTCCACCAGCTCCACGAGGCGGATGAGATCGTCCCGCCCGTAGCGGCGGAGTTGCGCCAGGCCCAGGTTGGCGATAAGGAGGGCCTTGGGGGCCACCCGACGCACGCGGAAGCTGGGCAGGGCCTCGGGCCTTTCCAGGAGGATGCGCCCCGAGCCTAGCATCATGCCCACCCCCAGGGCCTCCGCCGCCTCCGCCAGGGCCAGATTGATCCTTTCCCCGTTTTCCTCCCCTCCGGTCATGGCCCCGATGAGGAAGGGAGCCTGCAAGACCTTGCCGAGAAAGGGGGTGGTGAGGTCCACCTCGGAAAGGGCGAGCCCCGCCAAGGCCTGGTAGCGGAGGCGGAAGCGCTCTAAGCCCGTGGTGGTCCTCCGATAGGCCACGTCCCCTTCCAGGCAGGCCTGGAGGTGCTTCCGCTTCCTCTCCAGGGTGCTCACACCCGGGCCTCCAGGAGGCCTTTGGGGGCCCTTTCCAGCCCCAGGTCGTGGGCGATGAGCCTCGCCGTCATCTTGGCGGACATGAGGACGCTGGGCAGGCCCGCCCCGGGCTGGTAGCTCTGGCCCACCAGGTAAAGCCCCTTCACATCCTCCGAGCGGTTGTGGGGCCGGAGGCTCGCCGTCTGCCAGAGCACGGGCTCGGGGCCGAAGGCGTTGCCCAGGTGGCTATTCAGGGTCCACTGGAAGTAGTCCGGCGTGATGTAGTGGGTGTAGACCAGGCGGTCCATGAGCCCGGGGAGGAAGCCCGCCTCGTCCAGGTAGCGCAGGGCCTTTTCCAAGTAGCTGGGGCCCAGTTCCCGCCAGTCCAGGCCGCTCCCATTGTGGGGCACGGGCACCAGGGTGTAGGCGGCGTGGTGGCCTGGGGGGGCCAGGGAGGGGTCGGTGAGGGTGGGGAGGTGAAGGTAGTGGGCGAAGTCCTCGGGGAGGACCTTGCGGAGGAAGATGTCCCGCAAAAGGCCCTCGTACCGCTCGCTTAGGAGGACGTTGTGGTGCTTGAGCCTTTCCCCCTCGTCTCCCCGGGCGCGGAAGCCGAAGTAGGCCACGAAGAGGCTCATGGAAAGCCGGGTGCGCTTTAGGCGCCAGTCCCCGTGGAGGCGCCTGTCCTCGGAGGCCAAGAGTTCCCCGTAGGTGTGCACGTAGTCGGCGTTGGAGACCACCAGGTCGGCGTCTATCCGCTCCCCGCTTTCGAGGACCACCCCTACAGCTTTGCCCTTCCGGGTGAGGATGCGGCGCACGGGGGCTTGGTAGCGCACCTTCCCCCCAAGCTCCTCCAGCTTCCGCACCATCCCCCGCACCAGGGCCCCCGTTCCCCCCATGGCGAAGTGGACCCCCCAGGTGCGTTCCACGAAATGGATCATGGCGTAGATGGCGGGCACCGAAAGGGGGTTTCCCCCAATGAGGAGGCTCTCAAAGGAGAAGACCCGTCGCATCTTGGGGTTCCGGAGATACTTTTTCACGAAGGAAAAGAGAGGGCGGACGGCGTCCAGCCGGAGGAGGTCCGGGGCCACCCGGAGGAGGTCCAGGAGGCTTCCGAAGTGGGTGAAGCCGAGCTCCAGGAAGCCCCTCTGGAAGATGGCCTTGGCGTCCTGTTCAAAGCGGAGGTAGCCCTCGAGGTCCTCAGGGGCTAGGCGCCGGATCTCCGAAAGGAGGTGCTCCCGGTCGTCCTTGTAGTCAAAGTGGGTCCCGTCGGGGAAGTGGATGCGGTAGAAGGGGTCCAAGGGGACGAGCTTCACGTAGCGCTCCGTTGCCCTTAGGCCCTCCTCCTCGGGGAAGTCGGGGTAAAGGCGGGGGTTGCCGGGGCCTGTGGCGAAGAGGTCCTCCAGGAAAGGGGGCACGGTGATCACCGTGGGCCCCATGTCAAAGGTGAAGCCCTCCGCCCGGTGCACCCGGGCCCTTCCCCCGGGGCCGTCCTGCTTTTCCAGAACGAGCACCTCTAGTCCCATGGCGGCGAGGCGGATGGCGCAGGCGAGCCCCCCCACCCCGCTTCCAATAACCACAGCGCGCATGGGAGGAGCTTACCCCAGGGGAAGGGAAGGATTGCGGGAGAGGCTACACCCTAGGGCAAGGCCCGGCCCTTCCAGCGCTTCCCGGGAAGGAGGGCCCGGAGGTAGGCGGGGAGGAGGAGGAGGGGCGCCAGGGGGGTGAGGAGGCCGGCTAGGAATTCCCCCTTGGTGGCCACCTGGACCAGGGCCCTTTCCAGAAGCCCCAAAAGGCCTAGCTCCGGGCGCCCGAAGGCCCAGGGGAGGGTGTAGAGGGCCAGGTGGTAGAACCACGACCCCAGGAGGACGGCGGGGTTTTTCAGGTGGATCTCCAGGAAGTTCTTGCCAAACCCCGCCACCACCTCCCCGTAGCCCCGGTACATCCGGGCCGAGAAGAGTTCCACCCCCAGGAAAAGCCCGTAGTGCCTCGCCTTCAGCGCCAAGGCCACGTCCTCCAGGACCTCGCCCCGCACCCCTTCGTGCCCCCCAAGGGCGAAGTAGGCCTCCCGGCGGAAGGCCAGGACCTGGCCGTTCGCCACCCGCAGGGCCAGGAGCCAGGGGTGGGGCAGGAAGGAGAAGAGCCCCCCCATGACGAAGGGCACCGTGGCGAGGACCAGGGGATTTCCCCCGGCCTCCTGGCGGGGCAGGGCCGAGACCGCCTCCCGCCCCTCCAGGGCGGCGAGGAGCCCCCCCAGGGCCCCCTCGTGCCAGAGCACGTCGGCGTCGGTGAAGACCAGGACCTCCCCCCGCGCCGCCTGGGCCAGCTGCCAGCAGGCCCAGTTCTTCCCCGTCCAACCCGGGGGAGGGGGCTTCCCCCGAAGGAGGCGGAAGCCCGGGTGGCCCCCGCCCAGGGCGGCGGCCACCTCCGCCGTGCCGTCCTCGGAGCCGTCGTCCAGGACCAGGACCTCGAGGGCCCCCTGCCGGAGGAGGGCAGGGAGGGTGCGCCGCAGGTTTTCCGCCTCGTTCCGGGCCGGGACCAGGAGGGAGGCCTGGGGCCTCGGGGGGGTGGGCTTGGGGGAGAGGCGGGGGAAGGCGAGGAGGTTGTAGAGGAGGGCGAGCCACCTCAGGAGGAGGAAGAGGAGGACGCCGAAGAAGAAGTCCCCCCTCATCGCCTCAGGGCCTCCACCCAGGGGCGCACCCGTTCCTCCAGGCTCCTTCTCCCCCTCAAGACCTCCCGGAAGCCCTCCGGCACCGCCCGGGGGTGGGTCCCGGCGAGGAGCCCGTCCAGCTCCGCCAGGAGTTCCCCCAAGGCCCCCGGGAGGTCCCCCTCCGGGGGCAAGGGGCTCCCCACAAGGAGGAAGGCCTCGGGGTGCTCAAAGCCCCTCAGGACCACCCGGGCGGCCACAGGGAGGAGGGGCACCCCGGCCCTTTGGCCAAGCCAGGCCGCCCCCCGCCGCAGGGGGCCCAAGGGCCCGGGGTAGCGCATCTCCCCCTCGGGGAAGACCCCCACCCACGCCCCCCGCCCAAGCCGCCTTAGGGCCTCCCGCACCCGGCCCGCCGGGAGGGCCCCGGCCAGGGCCAGGACGGGGAAGGCCTTCAGGTTCTCCTCCGCCACCAGGAGGCTTGTGGGCCGCCCGGCGAGCCTTCCCAGGAGCCAGACCAAATGCCCGTCAAAGAAGCTATGGTGGTTCATGGCGAGGACCACGGGCCCCTGGGGGAGGTGCCCTTTCAGGTACACCCCCCGGAGGCTCCCCTTGAGGCTCAGGAGGAGGAGGCCTTCCACGAAGGCCTTGAGGAGCCGGGCGAAGGGGCGCTCGGGGTCCATCACCGTAGGCGCCTTAGGGCCTCGGGGTGCCAGGCCAGGAGGAGGCCCTGCACCACCGCCAGGTTGGTGGCGAGGAAGAAGACCATCTCCTCCAGGGGTAGCCCCAAGGCCTTGGGCCCCAGGGTGTACTCGGGGGCGATCCACCAGATGCCCGTCCGGATGGCGTAGAGGTCGGCGAGCCACAGGTACAGGGTGGGAAGCCCCACCCCGAGGAGGAGGGCCCTCCGCCACCCCCAAAGGAGGTCCCCCCGAAGGCCCACTGGAGGAGGAAGACGGGGGCGAAGTAGGCGAGGATGAGGCCCAGGTAAAGGGCCTTCCCCCCAAGGGCGAGGAGGAGGACGCCCAGGGCGGTGAGGAGGAGGAACCCCCCACCCCCGAGCACCCGGAAGACCCCAGGCCCCGGGGGCGGGGGAGGCCCGGCGATGCGGAGGAGGAAGGCCCCCGTGAGGAGGGGTTGGAGGACGAAGAAGAGGTACTCCTCGAGGGGCACGTACCCCAGGCGGAGGAGGACCCGCCCCTCGGGGTAGCCCCACACCCCCCGCCAGACCAGGTAGTTGTCCCAAGGGGTGGTGTAGAGGAGGGCGATGAGGGGCAGGAGGAGGTAGGCCCAAAGCCTGGGCGGCCTGGGCCGGCCCAAGAGGAGGAGGAGAAGGAGGGGCGGTAGGATGAAGGCGAGGTGAAACTCCAGGTAGGTCATGCCGCCTCCAGGCGGGCGGGAAGCCCCCCCTTGGGCCAGAGGGTGACCCCGGCGTGGACCTCGGGCTTAGGCAGGGGCTCCAGGCGGAAGCGGCGGAAGAAGGCCGTTAGGGCCACCTCCCCCTCCAGGAGGGCGAAGTCCCGCCCGAGGCAGAGCCTAGGCCCGAAGCCGAAGGGGAAGTAGCGGCCGCTTGGGGTGCCCGGGGTTTCCAGGAAGCGCCCAGGCCGGAAGGCCTCCCCCTCGGGGAAGTGGAGGCGGTGGGTCACGTAGGGGGAGAGGACCACCGTGGTCCCCGCCTCTATCCTCTCCCCCAGGAGGTCTAAAGGGGCTTCCGCCTTGCGGGTGAGGACCCAGGCGGGGGGGTAGAGCCTTAGGGCCTCCTGGAAGGCGGAGCGGGCGAAGGCGGGGTCCTCCGCCACCCGGGCCTGGTCCGAGGGGTCTTGCGAGAGGAGGTAGAGGGCCCAGGTGAGGGCGCTTCCCGTGGTCTCGTGCCCGGCGATGAGGAGGGTCTTGGCCTCCGCCAGGGCCCTTTCCCGGGGCAGGTGGGCGAGGGGGGGCACCCGGACCAGGGCTTCCGCCTCCCGCTCCAGGGCCTGCCGGAGCCTCACGAAGCGGGCCTCCGCTAGGAGGTCCAGCCGGGTGAGGGGGTTTCGCATCCTTCCCACTACCCGCTCCAAGGCCTTCAGGGCCACCTCCGCCAAGGGTTCGGGAAGCGGCTTGCCCCAAAGGGCCCGTCCCAGGAAGCGCAAGGAGAGGGCGAGCATCTCCCGGGCCAGGTCCCGCGCTTCCCCGGGCCGCCAGGAGGCGAAAAACCCTTCCGCCTCCTCCTGGAAGAGGGGGGCGTAGGCCCAGACCGCCTTGGGGAGGAAGGGGTCCTTGAGGGCCTTCCGGGCCTCCTTCCAGGTAGGGCCGAAGTCCGTGAGGAGGCCCCGCCCCGTGAGGCGGGCGAGCTCCCGGTACTGGAAGGTGGCCTTGCTCTCCAGGCCCAGGAGGACCGCCTCCACCCCCGTGGGGTCAAAGACCAGGTGGAGGGGCATGCCGGGGAGGGGAAGCCTTAGGCGGGCGTGCCGCCTCCCCCAGGCGAGGAGGGTTTCCAGGGGATCGTCCCGGAGGCGCCTTAGGTCGGGGAGGGCCTCCTTCAGGTCCAAGGTGGCGGTCATGGTTAGAGGATACCCGGGAAGGCCAGGCCTTCTCCCCTCTGGGCTACCCTTTCGCCAGGGCCTGGGCCAAGGAGAGGTAGCGGCGCCTCGCCTCCCCTAGGTCCACCACGGGGTCCTTGGGCTCGTAGGAGGGGTACTCGGGGGCGAAGCGGGCGAGCCAGGTGCCCTCGGGGTCGTGCCGCCTCCCCTGCTCCACCAGGTTGAAGACCCGGAAGTAGGGGGCGGCGTCCACCCCAAGCCCCCCGGCCCACTGCCAGCCCTGGAGGTTCTGCGGCGTGTCCCCGTCCAGGAGGAGGGCCTTAAAGGCAGCCTCCGCCTTCCGCCAGGGGAGGAGGAGGTACTTGACGGCGAACTGGGCCACGCACATGCGGGCCCGGTTGGAGAGGAAGCCCGTGGCCCAGAGTTCCCGCATGGCGGCGTCCACCAGGGGGACGCCCGTCTTTCCCTCCAGCCAGGCCCGGAAAAGCCCCTCGTCCTCGTTCCAGGGGAGGGCTTCCCAACGGGGGTCTAAGGCCCTTTCCCGCATTCCAGGGAAGTGGTAGAGGAGGTGGTAGGAGAAGTCCCGCCACAGGAGCTCATCTACCCACTTCTCCGCCCCCCTTCCTCCCCGCCTCAGGGCCTCCCAGGCGGCGAGGCGGGGGGAGAGGACGTCCAGGGTGAAGTAGGGGGAGAGCCTCGAGCCCCCCTCCCCGTCCAGCCGGTCCCGGGCCTCGGCGTAGCGGCCGAGCTTCTCCTCCAAGAAGGCCTGGAGCCGGCCGAGGGCCGCCCCTTCCCCGGGTTCGGGAAGGGGCACGTCGGGGGTTTCTCTGGGGATTTCCCCCTCCTCCGGGGCCTTGGGCAGGGCCTCGGGGGCGGGCAGGGGAGGGTCCACCCCTTGGAAGTTCCGCCGGAAAGGGGTGTAGACCCGGTAGGCCCGGGGGAGGTCGGGGGGGATGAGGTGGGGGGCGGGGAGGAGGTGGAGGGGAACGCCTAGGGCCTCCCGCACCCGCTCGTCCCGGTAGCGGCCGTAGGGGGTGTAGCTCCTTAGGGCGTAGACCGCCTGCACCCGGAGCGCCCTCGCCGCCTCGGGCACCTTCTCCCAGGGGAGGCCTTCCAGGACCCAAAGGGCCCCGCCCCGCCTCCGGTAGGCCTCCCGCAGGGCCCGGACGTTTTCCAAAAACCAGGCCCGGCGCCGGGGAGTGGTCTTGAGGTTGTTGGGGTCCAGGACCACCAGGCCCACCACGGGGCCCTGCCCGAGGGCCTCGAGGAGGGCCGGGTGGTCGTGCAGGCGGAGGTCCGCCCGGTGCCAGACGAGGCGCATCACTCCGCCATCCGGGCCAGGCGGTAGGCCCGGGGGATGAGCCAAAGCCTTTCCCAGGGCTTCAGGTGGGCGCGCTGGCCCAGGTTCTCGTAGCCCATGAGCCTGAGCTTGTCCAAAATCCCCTGGTACTGGAGGGCGGCGAGGGCGATGGCCGCCTTGCCCACCCGGAGCCGGGGGATGCCCTTTAGCCCCTCCCGGTAAAGGGAGCGGGCCCGGGCCTCGAGGTGGGCCATGATGGCCCGGTAGCCCGGCGTGGCCCTTCCGGCGTGGAGGTCTTCCACCCGCACCCCATACTGGTCCAAAAGCGCCTCGGGCAGGTAGATCCGGTTCCGCAAGAGGTCCTCCCCCACGTCCCGGAGGATGTTGGTGAGCTGCATGGCCTGCCCCAAGGCGATGGCCTCCTCCTCGGTCCTTTCCCCTCCCGCCACCGCCACCATCATCCGCCCCACGGTGCCCCCCACCTGGTAGCAGTAGCGGAGGAGTTCCGCCTCCGTTTTCAGGCGTACGGGGCCCAGGTCCGTGAGGAAGCCGTCCCGCATATGGCGGAAAGCCTCAAAGGGTATATCCCACCGCTCCAGGGCCCAGGCGAGGCCCACCTCCCACGCCGCCTTGGGCCGCCCCTCGTAGGCCCGTTCCACCCCATCCCACCAGGCGGAAAGGGCCTCCCACCCGCCCCCGGGGCCATCCACCGCCTCGTCCCCCAGGCGGCAGGCGGTGTAGACGGCCCAGGCCCCCTTCCGCTCCACCGGGGGGAAGAGGAGGCTTCCCAAGTAAAAGGTGGAGGAATGGATACGGACGAGGCTCCCCAGGCGTTTCCAATCGGGTTCCATACTGCCCTCTTTTGCATCCTAGTTTAAGGCGGATTGGAGACTTTTGTCCCTACCACACTCCTGGGGGAGGGCGGGCCCTTTCCCTTGAGGCTTCAGGCCCTTCCGCCCCAGGGAGCCTTGGGGGAAGGGTGCCGGGGAGGGCCCGCCGCAAGGCATCCCCGCCATTATACACATGCTTGACAAAAGCTAGACGCCCTGCTACCCTAAGGGCATGACCCGAAGCGGGGCGTACACCATCGCCGAGGTGGAGGCCCTCACCGGCCTTTCGGCCCACGTCCTCCGCCAGTGGGAGCGCCGCTACGGCTTTCCCCGGCCCGAGCGCACCCCCGGAGGGCACCGCCTCTACGGGGAAGAGGAGGTGGAGCTCCTAAAGCGGGTCCGCCGCCTCCTGGAGGAGGGAGCTACCCCGCAGGCGGCCATCCGGCGGGTGCTTTCGGTAACGCCCAAGGCGGAGGGCTTGGCCGAGGAGACCAAAAGAGCTCTCCTCGCCGCTGACCTGGCGCAGGCGGAGGGCCTTTTCCGGAGGGCGGTGCGCCTCCTTGGGCCAGAAGGGGCGGCCCGGGAGGTGGTCCTGCCGGTCCTACGGGAGTTGGGCGAGGCCTGGCACCGGGGGGAGGTGTCCGTGGCCCAGGAGCACCTGGCCTCCACCTTCCTCCGGGCGCGGCTCCAGGAGCTTTTGGACCTCACCGGCCAGCCCAGGGGCGCCCCCATCCTGGTCACCACGCCCCCTGGGGAGCGGCACGAGATCGGGGCCATGCTGGCCGCCTACCACCTCCGCCGCCAGGGCCTGCCCGCCCTCTACCTGGGGCCCGATACCCCTCTACCCGACCTCAAGGCCCTGGCCCAGGGGCTTGGGGCCCAAGGGGTGGTGCTCTCCGTCCTCATGGCGGAAAGCCTAAAGGCCCTGCCCGACGGGGCCCTGCACGGCCTCGCCCCCCGGGTGGTCCTGGGCGGCGCCGGGGCCACGGCGGAAGAGGCCAGGCGGCTTGGGGCGCTCTATGTGGAAGACCTGGGGAAACTCCCCCAGGTGTTTTGGGAGGAGGCAGCATGAAGCGGATTGGACGCAAGCAGGTCATCTACCTGGCGGGGGACCCCGCCCACACCCTCTACCGGCTGGAGTCGGGCTTGGTGCGCATCGTGGAGCTCCTTCCCGACGGGCGTACCCTGACCCTTCGGCACGTGCTCCCCGGGGACTACTTCGGGGAGGAGGCCTTGGAGGGCAAGCGCCACCGCTACGCCGCCGAGGCCATGACGGAGGCGGTGGTGCAGGGGTTTGACCCCAAGGCCATGGACCACCAGGCCCTCCACCAGGTGGCCCGCAACCTGGCGCGGCAGATGCGGCGGGTGTTGGCCTACGAGACCCACCTGCAGACTGGGGAGCTTCGGGCCAGGATTGCCCGCTACCTCCTCTTCCTGGCGGACACCCCCGCCTCCTTCCGGGATGAGGAAGGGCTCTACGTGACCGTCTCCCACGAGGAGATCGCCGATGCCACCGCCTCCACCCGGGAATCGGTGTCCAAGCTCCTTTCCGACATGCGCCGGGAAGGGCTGATCGCCACCGCCTACCGCAAGGTTTACCTCTTGGACCTGGGGGCCCTCGAGGCCGAGGCCCAAGGCGCCTTGGAAGCGGCCTAAGGTGCGGGTTTTTGTCGTCGGCGGTACGGGTTTCGTGGGGCGGTACCTGGTGCGCCGCCTCCTGGAGGGTGGCCACACCCCCATCGTCCTGGCCCGGAGCGGCCACCACCTCCCCCAGGGGGCAGCCTTCGTGGAGGGGGACATCACCCGGGAGGTGCCGGACCTGAAGGGGGTGGAGGCCGCCATCTACCTGGCGGGCATCATCCGGGAGCGGGGCCAAAGCTTCCAGGCGGTGCACGTGGAGGGGGTGAAAAACCTCCTTACCGCCCTGCGCGAGGCCGGTGTGGAGCGGCTCCTCCACATGTCCGCCCTGGGGGCCCGGCGGGGCACGGGGAGCCGCTACTACGAGACCAAGGCGGAGGCGGAGGAGCTCGTGCGGCGAAGCGGCCTCAAGTGGACCATCTTCCGCCCAAGCCTCATCTTCGGCCCGGGGGACGAGTTCTTCGGGAAGATCCTCCGGGGCCTCGTGTGCGCCCCCTTGCCCTTCGTGCCCCTCATCGGGGACGGGCGGTTTCCCTTCCGCCCCGTGTACGTGGGGGACGTGGCGGAGGCTTTCGCCCGGGCCCTCGAGGGGAACGTCCTGGGCACCTTTGACCTGGTGGGGCCCAAGGAGTACACCTTCCGGGAGCTTTTGGAGCTCGTCATGGCCACGGTAGGCCGTAAAAAGCCCTTTCTGCCCATCCCCTTGCCCCTCATGGACCTCCTGGTGCCCCTCCTTTCCCCCTTGCCCTTCGCCCCCATCACCCGCGACCAGTACCTCATGCTCAAAGAGGGCAACACCGCACCCCTGCCCCAGGCGCTAAAGGACCTCCTGCCCACCCTGACGCCCCTGGAGGAGGTCCTGCCCAGCTACTTGGCCTGTTCCCCAAACCCCACCAGGGCCTAGGGCCGCAAGGGGCCTTTACGCCCGGTGGAAGCGGTGGAGCGCCACGGCGAGGGCGGCCCCAAGGACCGGCCCAAGGGCCGGTACCCAGGCGTAGGGGCTTGCCGCCCCCTCCACGCCGAGGAGCCAGGCGAGGAGCCTGGGGGAGAGGTCCCGGGCGGGGTTTAGGGCGAAGCCCCCGGGACCCCCGAGCCCATAGCCCACCGCCGCCACGGTGAGGGCGAGCCAGAGGGGAAGGAACCTCCCGTCCCGCCCGGCGAAGAGGATGACCGCCATGAGGGCGAAGGTGCCGAGCACCTCCGCTACCATGGGCCCCCAAAAGCCGTAGAGGGCCTCGGGGGCGGTGCGCAGGAAGCCTGGCCCCGTGCTGAAGACGTTGGGCAGGCCTTGGGCTAAAAGGCCCTCCCGGTAAGCCAGGTAGGCCCCCAGGGCGCCCAAAAACCCGCCCATAAACTGCCCAAATAGGTAAAGGGGCACGAGGCGCCAAGGGAAGAAGCCCCCCAGGGCCAGGCCCAGGGTCACGGCCGGGTTCAGGTGGGCCCCGGAGAGCGCCCGGCTCACCAAGACGCCCACCAACACGGCAAGCCCCGAGCCCAGGGCGAGGGTATCGTACCCGTAGGCCCCAGGGGTCAGCCGGGGCCCCAGCACGGCGTTGGCGGCGCTGCCCACGGTGAGGAGCACCAGGAGGAAGGTGCCCAGCAACTCGCCCAAGAAGGCCCTTTGCCGCTGGTTTTGGTCTACCATGGACACCTCCAGTCCTCCCTTGCCTAGCCCCCTGGGTGGGGAGGGGTTGTGGGGGAGAAGCGCAGGAGGGGTTCTATCCGCATCCTAACCCGCTCCCCGGGGTTTCCCTCCCAACGGATCCAGGCCTCCCCCGCGGGCAGGCGCACCCGGCAGAGGACCTCCCCTCGCAGGTCCCGGCGTTCCAGCACCACACCCTCCCAATCCCCACCTGGGCGCACCCATTCGTGGCGGAAGGCGAGGACCACCCCTTCCGTGGTGAGGAGGTTAGCCCGTCCGAAGGCGAGGAAGGCCTCCAGGGAGTTGGGGTGCTGGTAGACCTCCTGGGGGCTGCCCACCTGAAGGAGCCGGCCCCTGGCCAACACCCCTACGCGGTCAGCCAGGAGCATGGCCTCTTCCGGGTCGTGGGTGACGTGGATGGCGGTGATCCCCGTCTCCTTGAGGAGGGTGCGGACCTCGAGGCGTAGCCCCTCCCGAAGGACCGGGTCCAGGGCGCTGTAGGGCTCGTCCAGGAGGATAACCCGAGGCTTGCGGGCGAGGGCCCGGGCCAGGGCTACCCGTTGCCGCTGTCCCCCGAGAGCTGGTGGGGCCGTTTGTGGGCGTGTTCCAAGAGGCCCACCCGCTCAAGAAGGGCCAGGGCCTCCTTGGGATCTGGCTTGGGCATCACCAGGAGGAGGTGTTCCAGGGCGGTGAGGTGGGGCCATAGCCCCTGGTCCTGGAACACGTAGGCCAGTTGGCGCCCCTCTGGGGGCAGCCGGGTCACATCCCTTCCCCCAATCCACACGCGTCCCCGGTCCGGCGGGATGAGGCCCGCCGCCAAGTTCAGGAGGGTGGACTTGCCGCTCCCCGAGGCCCCTAGGAGTATGAACACCTCCCCTTCCCGCACCTCGAGGTCCACTCCCTCCACGCCCCCGCCCGTGGGGAAGCGCTTGTACACCCCCTCAAGCTTCACCATCTCGGCCTCCCCAGAAGACCTAAAGCGGCGAGGGCAAGGAGGAGGAGGCCTAGGCTCGCCGCTTCCCGGTAGAGCCCGCCGTTAAGGGCGGAGAGTACCGCCACCCCCACCGTTTCCGCCCCCGGGGCATAGAGGAGGGAGGAGAGCGTGATTTCGGAGACGGCCAGGGGAAAGATGAGGAAGGCCCCGGCGAAGGCGGAGGGGAGCAGGAGGGGGTAGCCCACCCGAGCCCAAGCCTTTGGTAGGGAGAGCCCGTGCACCCGCCCGGCGAGGACCATCTCCTCCACCTTTACCCCGCCCTCCACAGCCCGGAGGGCCAGGCTGGCGAAGTTCCAAAGGTAAGCGAGGAGGAGCAGGGCCGGGGTGGCGTAGAGGCGTGTGGGGGCCAGGAGGAGGATGAGCCCGATCCCGAGGAGGGTGCCGGGAAGCAGGTAGGCGAGGTCTAGGCTTTGCCGCAGGCTTCTCATGGTGTGGGGAAAGGGACGGACAACAAGGGCAAGGGCGAGGAGGACTCCCGTGGTCAACAGGGCGAGGAGCAGGGAGTGGAGGAGTCCCTGGCGGACGAGGGGGAGTTCCCAGGCGCGGGCAAAGGCGGGGTCCCAAGCCCCGGTGTAGGGGTTGAGGAGGGCTTCCCGCAGCAGGCCAAAGAGGCTAAGGCCGAGGGCAAAGAGGCTGTAGGTGGCGAAGAGGAGGCGGAAGCCCCCCCGTCTCCCCTCGGGGAGGGCCGGGTGGGCCTCTAGGAGGGCTGGGCGGGCAAGGAGGATGGCGGGGAGGGCCAGAAGCCCGAGCCAGAGCCCAAGGGCGGCGGCTTCCCCAATGGGGTCCTGGGCCAAGGGGCTTGTCAGCCGGGCATAGGCCAGGGTGGGGAGGGTGTAGACCCGCTCGGGCAAGCCTAGGACTGCCGGCACGCCGAAGTTACCCAGAAGGGCCAGGTAGAGCGCGCCCCCCGTCACGAGGAGGGAGGGCAGGAGGGGAGGTAGGAAGGCGTAAAGGCGCTTCCAGCCCTTCAGCCCGTGGACCCTGGCCGCTTGCAGCAGGGGTAGGGCGGCCTGGACCTGGGGCTTGAGGAGGAGGTAGGCCAAGGGCGCGTAGTGCAGCGTCCAGGCGAGCAGGATGCCTGGCACCCCATACGCCTTTAGTCCCAACTCCTGAAGGGTGAAGAGGAGGCCCATCCCGGTGACGAACGGGGGGACCAGATAGGAGAGGAGAAACACCCCTTCCCAGAGGCGGCTTACGCCACCCATCAAGGCCAGGTAGGCCAGCGCGAGACCCAAACCAAGGGCTAGGAGGGTTCCAGACGCGGCGAGTCCCAGGCTAAGGACTACCACGTCTAGGTCTTTGGGGGGAAGGAGATGGGGGAGGCCTCGGGGGAGGAGGGCGAGTAAGGGCGAGGTACCGAGGAGGGCGAGGGCGAAGGGGATGAGGGGATAGAGACGCCGGAGGAAGGTCATCTCCGCAGGCCAAAAAGGGCATTGAAGCGCTCTAGAACCTCCCGGCTAGCCTCTGGCCCGCGGATGCTGGCCAGGCGTTGGGGGCTTCCTTTTGGAACGGGAGAACCGGGGATGACGGGGTAGTAACCCCTTTCGGAAAAGATCCGCTGGCCGCCTTCCGAGAGGAGGAAGCGGAGAAATTTTTCTGCCAAGTCTGGTCTGGGGCTTCACGTGGGGATGCCCACGGGGGTAGGGGCGTAAACCGCTCCATCCTTGGGATATACGAGGGTTAGGGGAGCCCTCGCCGCCAGGAGCTTTTGGACCCCGTAATCGTTTGTGATGGCGAGTCCGTATTCACCCCGGGCTAGCTTTTGTTGAAGCACGGGATTTGGGGCTTCTATGGCCAAGCCGTTCGCCTTGAGCCCTTGCCAGAAGGGAAATCCGTAGCGCTCCGTGAGATGCCCTAACGCCACGGGGGCGGGCCAGTGGGGATCCGCCATGACCACTAGGTCCCTATAGGCCGGCCGGGTAAGGTCCGCCCAGGTGGTGGGGGGTGTGGGGACCTTTTTGGGATTCACGGCGATGATGATGTGGAGGAGGCGTACCTCGTAGTAGTAACCTCCCTCGTAGACGTACTGGGGGGGCAAGGAGGGGAAGGTTGGGGCCACGCGCCGCAGGAGGCCCCTTTGCCGGAGTTCGTGGAAAAGCCCTTTGCCAACACTCCAGATGAGGTCCGGTTGGGGATTGCCCGCTTCCAGTTCAGCACGGATTTTGGCCGCCACTTCCCCTGCTCCCGAGCGAAACACCCGCACCTCCACCTGGGGATAGATTTGGTTAAAACCTCGGACGATGGCCTGGACATCGGGCAGTTGGGCACCGGAGACGTAGAGGGTTAGCGTTCCCGCATCCTGGCACCAGGCTAGGGGTAAGGTAAGGAATGCCAGGAAGGCCAAAGGCAAGCGGAAACCACGGATCATACCCTTCATCTCCTTAGGCCGAAGAGGGCGTTGAACCTCCCCAGGGTTTCCTGGTCCGCGAACCGGGCCCGAACGGCCACAACCTTCTCCGGGGCACCCTTCGGCTTAGGGGCTTGGGGCATGACCGGATAGTAGCCCCTCTCGGCGAAGATGGTCTGGGCCTTGGGTGAAAGGAGGAAGCGTAGGAAGCGTTCGGCGAGCTGTGGGTTGCGGCTCCACGTGGGGATGGCCAGGGGCGTGGGCACCAGGATAGCCCCGTCCCGCGGGTAGACGGTGACCAGGGGGGCTCCCTTGGCCGCTTCCTGCCGTACCCCAAAGTCCGTGGTGAGGGCAAGCGAATATTCTCCCCGGGCGAGCTTTTGCTGGAGGACGGGGTTGGACTGCTCTATGCGCAGGCCTTGTTCCCGCATCCTTTCCCAAAAGGCCAGCCCAAAACGGGAGGCAAGGGTCCCCACCGTGGCCAAGGCGGCGCCCGAGAAGTTGGGGTCAGGCATGGCCATTAGGCCCCGGTAGGCGGGTTGGAGGAGGTCCTGCCAGCTCTTGGGAGGGGTGGGCAGGCGCTCAAGGTTCACCGCAAGCACGTTGTAGAGCAGGCGCACCTCGTAGTAGAGCCCGCCCCCGGGGGCGTACTCCACCGGGTACCCGGGGACTGTGGGAGGTACTCGGCGGAGTAACCCCTTCCCCGCCAACTCCTTGAGGAAGTCCTCGTTGGCAAACCAGAGGATGTCCGCTTGGGGGTTGCCCGCCTCCAGTTCGGTCCTCACCTTGGCCACCACTTCGCCGGTGCCTGAGCGGAAAACGCGCACCTGCACCCCTGGGTTTTGGGCCTGAAAGGCTTCCACCAGGGCGTTGACGTCCGCAAGGATTTCCGAGGTGTAGAGGGTAATGCTTTGAGCCCAGGCCCCTCCGAGGAGGGCAAAGAGGGCGAGCAGGGGTATCCTCCGCATGCCTTCCAACCTAAGCCTTCCCTGTCAGGAAAAGGTCAGGGGGACGTACCCCCCTGACCCACCTCGCCCTTTCCCTCAACGGCAGAAAGGCTTCAAGGCCTCGTCCACCCGCTTCTGGGCCTCCCTCGTGGTCTCCCGCACGTCCTTGCGGCCCAGGACCACCGCTTGCTCCGCCTCCGCAATGATGTCCTTGACCTGTTGAAGGTTGTAGACGGGGAGTTCAGCCCGGGCGTAGGCCAGCTGCTCGCGAGCCGTCTTGGGTTGGGGCCACTCTTGGAGGTACTTCTGCATGATGGGGAGGCTCCAACTGGAGCGGCGGGCGGCCACATACCCCGAGTCCAGGGCCCACCGCGCTTGGAGCTCGGGGCTTGTCATGAACTTGATGAAGCGGAGGGTGGCCTCCCGCTTCTTGGGGTCAGACCCTTTGAAGAGGTAGAAGTTAGCCCCGCCCGTGGGGACCCCATACCGCACCTGTTTGGGCAGGAAGGCCGTGCCGAAGGGGAAGCGGGCGTTGGCCCGGACAAAGCCCAAGGAGCCCGTGGAGTGGTAGATCATGGCAACTTTACCGGCGGTGAAGTCCCCCGGCGTGGTGCCCCAGGCCACCAACCCTTCGGGGCTCACCCCGTACCTACGGGCGAGGTCGGCCTTGAACTGCATTCCTTTTCGTACGGGCTCCGTGTCCACCAGGACCTTGCATCCCTTCCCCGCGGGGTCATAGAGCAGACCCCCCGCTTGGATGGTGAGGGCCTCCAGAAGCCACGTGGAGCGGTTCTCCGTGGGGATGGCCACTCCGTAGCGCACGATGCGCCCCTGCGCGTCCCGTTTGGTAAGGCGCTTGGCATACTCTACCAGCTCGTCCCACGAGGCAGGGGGCCTTTCCGGATCCAAACCTGCCTCTTGGAAGGCCTCCTTGTTGTAGTAGAGGATGGGTGTGGAGCGTTGGAAGGGTAGGCTGTAGACCTTTCCGTCCAGGGTTGAGTTCATCATGAAGGCAGGGAAAAAGTCGTTTACCGCTCGCTTGAGCTCGGGGTCCTTGGCTATATAGGCATCAAAGGGCTCTATGGCATCCATGGCCAAAAGGGTATAGAGCTGCTGGGAAAGCAGGATGGCCGTATCCGGTGGGTTCCCCGCCCTTATGGCGGCCACCACCTTGGCCTGGTTTTCCTCGTAGTTCCCACCAAAAACCGTGTTCACCTTGATGTCCGGGTTCTTGGCTTCAAACTCTTGCACGTAGCCCTCAATGAAGCGGGCTAGGGGGCCCGCGACCCCCACCGGGTAGTAAAAGGTGATGGTGGTGCTCTGGGCCAAACCTATTCCCAAGAGAACCCACAAGCCAACGATCCTGCCTGTCCTCATCCCTACTTCACCTCCTTACCCCTTTAGGCCACTTCGGGCAAAGGCTTCCATGAAGCTCCGCTGGAAGAGCAGGAAGACCACAACCATGGGTAGGGCCACCAGCAGGGCCCCGGCGGCGATGAGGCCCCACTCCATCCCGCTCTCGGCAGAGCGGGCAAAGCTGGCAAAACCCAGGGAGAGCACGCGCTTTTCGGGGCTTTGGATGATCACCAGGGGCCAAAGAAACTCGTTCCAATGATAGACTAGGCTGACCAGGGCGAAAGCGGCGAGCTGAGGACGGACTAAGGGCAAGAGTACCCGCCATAGGACCTGCCATGGCGTGGCTCCGTCCACGTAGGCGGCTTCCACGAGTTCCTTAGGTACCTGCAGGAAACCTTGGCGCAAGAGAAAGGCCCCCGTGGCCGAGGCGACGTAGGGTAGGGCTAGGGCGGTCAGGGTGTCGGCTAGGCCCATCCTCTCTACGAGGATGTAGTTGGGCAGGATAAGGGCGGAGGCTGGGAGGAAAAGCTGGAAGAGGATCAGGTAGAAGAGGGCGTCTTTCCCCTGCCCCTTCAGGTGGGCAAGGGCAAAGCCAGCCATGGTCACTGTGAAAACCTGCACCAGGAGAAGGCCCAGGGTGAAGATCAGAGTGTTGAGGTAGAGGCGGGGAAAGTCGGCGGAGCTCCAGGCGAGGGCGAAGTTTTCCAAGGTGAACCTGCCGATCTCACCCCGATGGAGATCCGCCGTAGGGGTAATGGCGGCCACGAGGCTGTACCCCACGATGAAGGCGTAGGGCAGGGCGAAAAGGAGGGCGGGCAGTTGGCGCGCACCCCTCCACGAGACCCGTCCTATGCGACGAAGCAGGGGCTTGGGGCGTTCGGAGCTAAGCGTCATAGTACACTCCCCTTTCCAAGCGGGGCAGGGCGGTGAGGGCAAGGAGGGTGAGAGCGGTAAACAGGACGAGGCTCAAGGCTGCCGCTTGGGAAAAGTCAAAGTACTCAAAGCCCAGGATGTAGATCCGGTAGAGGAGGTGGTCCGTGGCGCCCAGGGGACCTCCTTTGGTGAGCACGAAGATGTGGTCCACGTTCCGCAAAGCCCCCAGCACGGCCATTACCCCCACGAAGAAGGTGGTGGGGGAAAGGAGGGGCAGGGAGACCCGCAGGAAAGTGACGATCCGGCCAGCGCCGTCTACCCGCGCAGCTTCGATGAGTTCCTTGGGAATGGATTGGAGCCCAGCCAAGTAGTAGAGCATGTAAAAACCCGCATCCTTCAGGACACCCACGAGGACCACGCTCAGGAAGGCGCTAAGGGGTTCCCCTAGGGGGTTTGGGAACCCCGCCGCCTGGAGGACGTTGCGGAGTGGGCCCAGGGGATTGAGCAGGTAGAGGAAGACGGCGGCAAAGCCCACTGTGGGTAGGATGACGGGGTGAAAGATGAGTAGGCGGGCGAGTAACCTCAACCGGCCGTGGCCTTCTACCGCTACCGCCGCAAGAAGGCCCAAGGCCACGGACAGGGGGGCTGTGAGGAGCGTGTAAAGGGCAGTAACCCGGAGAGCGTTTAGGTTCTCCGGGGAGAGTAGCTGGGGAAGGGCGGGGATCCCTTCCTTGGCCGCCACTGCCAAGGGGAGGTAGGTGAAGACCACCAGAAAGGCTAGGGTGGGAAGGAGTAGGAGGAAGACCCATGGACCCTTCATTCTGCGGGGTAGTTTAGGCCCATCGTGTCAAGGAAAGGTCAGCTTAGCCTGGGCTCGCCCAAGGAATCCCCCTCCGTCCTCGCGGGGGTGGCCAAGGGCCGGAAGCAGGCCTTGGAAGAGCCATCTTTGGGCTAGGCATGACGTTCTCCTGAAAAAACCGGCTTACCCTGAATCCCGGAGGTGGTATGCGGTGAAACGCCGTGAACTGTTGAAAGGCGGCCTCGTTGCCGGCGCCCTTGCCTTCCTGCCCAAGGGGGTAGCCCAAGGCGCCCCTCAGAACACCCCCTCCCTAGGGCGGCGGTACCGGAACCTCATCGTCTTCGTCTACGACGGGTTTTCCTGGGAGGACTACGCCGTGGCCCAGGCCTACGCCAGGCGGCGCCAGGGGCGGGTTCTCGCCTTGGAGAGGCTTCTTGCCCGCTACCCTAGCGGCCAGGTGAACACCTACAGCCTCACGAGCTACGTCACCGAGTCCAGCGCCGCGGCCAACGCCATGTCCTGCGGCGTGAAGACTGTGAACGGGGGCCTCGCCATCCACGCCGATGGTACCCCCCTGAAGCCCTTCTTCGCCGCCGCCAAGGAGGTGGGAAAGGCGGTGGGCCTCCTCACCACCACCACCATCACCCACGCCACGCCCGCGGGGTTTGTGATCTCCAATCCCGACCGCAACGCGGAGGAGCGGATCGCTGAGCAGTACCTGGAGTTCGGGGCTGAGGTTTACCTGGGCGGGGGGGACCGGTTCTTCAACCCGGAAAGGCGCCAGGACAAGAAGGACCTCTACGCCGCCTTTGCCCAGGCGGGCTACGGGGTGGTGCGTACCCCCGAGGAGCTTGCCCGCAGCAACGCCAGCAAGCTCCTTGGGGTCTTTTCCGACAGCCACGTCCCCTACGAGGTGGACCGCCGCTTCCAGGGGGTGAGGGTGCCGAGCCTCAAGGAGATGGTGCAGGCTGCTTTGCCCCGGCTAGCCTCCTACCGCAACGGCTTCGTGCTCCAGGTGGAGGCGGGCCGGATTGACCACGCCAACCACCTCAACGACCCCGCCGCCACCCTTTGGGACGTCCTGGCCGCCGACGAGACCCTAGAACTCCTCACCGCCTTCGTGGACCGCAACCCCGACACCCTTCTCCTCCTGGCGTCCGACCACGCCACCGGGGTCGGGGGACTTTATGGGGCGGGCCGGAGCTACCTGGAGAGCTCCGCCGGGATTGACCTCCTCGAGGCCCAGAAGGCGAGCTTTGAGCACATGCGCCGCCTTTTGGGGAATAGCCCCGACGCCGCCCAGGTGAAGGAGGCCTACCGGACCATGAAGGGCGTGGTCCTCACCGATGAGGAGGCGGAGCGGGTGGTGCGGGCCATCCGGGAGCGGATCTACTGGCCCGAGGGCGTGCGCCAAGGGGTACAGCCGGACAACACCATGGCCTGGGCCATGGTGCAACGGAACGCCAGCAAGCCCGACCGGCCCAACATCGGCTACAGCTCGGGCCAGCACACGGCGAGCCCCGTGGTTCTTACCCTTTACGGCCAGGGCCTCCGCCTGGTGAGCCTGGGCCTTGTGGACAACACCCACGTCTTCCGCCTCATGGGGGAGGCCTTGGGGATCCGCTACCAGAACCCCGTGATGAGCGAAGAAGAAGCCTTGGAAATCCTCAAGACGCGTCCCCAGGCCGTGCGCCACCCGGAGGACGTCTGGGCCTAGGACCTTGGCTCCTCCTTCCGCCCGCCCCGGGAAGGGGCGGGTTTTGCTTGGGCTTGACTTTTTGAGATTGCACTTTCAATATCTTTTACGGGAGGAGAACCATGGGCGTGCGAGGGTTTTGGGGAACGGTTGGGTTCTTGCTGGCCTTGGCCATGGCCCACGGCGCGGTGCCCGAGAGGGAGGAGGCCTTCCCCCTCGAGGCCCGCCTCTTCGCCCTGGACAACCGCCCGGGGTACAGCCGGCTCGTGGCCGTGGACCTGCCCCAGGGCCAGGTGGTGGCGGAACTGAGCCTTCCCCCAAGGGGGATGAGCCTGGTGGCCACCCCATCGGGCCGCTACCTCCTGGTGTCCCGGGGGAGGGATGTGGATCGGCAGTGGCTCACCGTGGTCTGGACGGGCAAGGAGGAGGGGCGTTGGAGCCGGCCCGTGATCGCCAAAAGCCTTCTCCTAGGGCGGGAGTGGAACATCGGCCACGGCGCGGAGGCCTACACCCTGGGGGGTAGGCTCCTGGCCTTTGCCGAGCGGGATGCCTTGGCCTTCCGTTTTGATGAGGAGGCCTTGGACCCGAAGGCGGCCTTCCAGCCGGAGACCCTGAGGCTCCCCAACTCCGACCACTACCACGTGGTGGAGGCCCCGGAGGGTACCTACCTGACCCTCTTGGCCCGGGGGCAGGTGGTCCTCCTGGACCGGGACCTTCGGAACGAAAGGGGCCGCTTCTCCTGCCCTGTGCAACACGGGGAGGCATTCCATGGGGAGACGGGCCGGAGCTTTTTCGCCTGCGCGAGGGACGTCCTGGTGCTGGAGGGAGGCAAGGAGCTTACCCGCCTGGCCTACCCTGCGGGGGAGCGGATAGGGGCCTTCCTGGAGGGGGATGGGGTCTTTTTCGGGTATTCCGACCGGGTGGCCCACCTGCAGCGCCTAGACCCCGTGGTCCCTAGCCTTACCCCCATTCCCCTGGGCGGGGTCTTTGTCCGGGGAAAGGCCGACGGCAAGCGGCTTTACGTCCTCCTCACGGACGGGCGGCTCCAGGTGCGGGAAGCCCGTGACGGGAAACTCCTTAGGGAGATCCGGGTTTCCAGACCTTTCCCGGAGATGGACGAGGATACCGGGGGCGCCATCTACCCAGACCTCGCTCCCTGGCCCGAACGGGGCCTCCTCTACGTGAGCCTGCCCCACATGGGCCTCCTCGCCGAGGTGGACGTGGAGAGGGGCCGGGTGGTGCGCTACCTGCGCACGGGGGGTAACCCCACCCGGCCGTCCTGGTGCGGCCATGAACCCCATGCCCGTCTTCATGTACCTCCTGGGGGTGGATGCGGCCCATGGCCTCCTGGAGGCCCTGGGCTACCGGAAAGCCCCTCACCCCCAGGGGGTGGGCTCCAGCCTCTACCTGGGGGAGGAGGCGGTGCTCCACTCCACGGGGCTTTGGTACCGGGGGGTCCTCTACCTCAGGCCCAAGGAGCGGTTCTACCGGGTGCCCATCCCCCCCTATGCCCCGGAGGTGGCCCCCCAGGCCGAGCCCCTGCCCTTTGGGGAGGGCCTAACCCACTACCTCCCCTTCCTCCAGGACCACGAGGCGAGGGTGCGGGCCCTCCGGGGGGAGGGGCGGGAGCGCCTCCTGCGCCACCTTCCTCCCCTTGCCCGCCGCCATCTAAAGGACTGGAAGGCCCTTTGGGCCGCGGTTGAAGGGGCCTCCGGGAAGGAGGGCACCCCGTGAAAAGGCTCCTTGCCCTTAGCCTTTTTGCCGCCGCCGCCCTGGCCCAGCTCCAGGTGGCAGCCACCACCAGCGTCCTGGCAGACCTGGTCCGCCAGGTTGGGGGGAAGAGGGTCTGGGTGGAAAGCGTGGTGCCTCCCGGGGCTGACCCCCACGCCTTTGACCTCCGGCCTTCCACCGCTCGGCAGCTCGCCGGGGTGCGGGTCCTTTTCGCCAATGGCCTAGGCCTGGAGCCTTACCTGCCACGGCTCAGGTCCCTCCTGCCCCCGGGGGCCAGGGTGGTGGAGCTCGCCCCAGGGATGCCCGATCCCATCTGCGGCCTCCTGGGACTCCGGGAAAAGGGGGTCCACCTCCACGGGGACTGCGACCCTCACCTGTGGCTGGACCCCGCTTACGCCTTGCGCTACGCCGGGCGAATCGCCAGCGAGCTTGCCCGTCTGGACCCTGAGGGGAAAGGGGTGTACCAGAGGAACCTCGAGGCCTTCCGACAAGCGGTGGAGCGGGAGGACGAGGCCCTCACCGCCTGCCTGAAGGGTAGGCGCCTGAGGCTCGTGGTAAGCCACCTCTCCCTCTCCTACCTGGCCCGGCGTTACGGCCTGGAGGTGGTGGGGGCCCTGCGGGACGCCCACGGGCAGGAGGGGAGCGTCCGCGAGCGCCTCGTTCTCCTGAAGGAGGCGGAGGGGAAAGGGGTGGACCTGGTGGTGGCGGAGCCCCAGCTGGACCCCGCTCCCATGCGCCGGCTGGCAGAGGAGCTCCGGGCCCGGTTGGTGGTCCTGTACACCGATGCCCTGGACCGGAGGGTCCCCACCTATCTGGACCTTCTCCGGTGGAACCGGAGGGCTTTGTGCCATGAACGTCCTTAAAGGCCCTTGGGGCCTTAGGGAAGGGAGGGTACGCATGCGAGGAAAGGTTAGTTGGTTGGTGTTGGCTTTGGGTCTCGCCCTGGCCCATGGGGAGCATGGGCACGCCGAGGAGCACGGCGAAGGCCTATTCCGCAGATTGGCGGTGGCGGACGCCAAGGAGGCCGTGGTGCGCATCCTGGACGAGGAAGGGAGGGAGCTCGGCCGCTTCACCGTGCCGTCGCCCGCCCGCCTCTACCCCCTGCCGGGCGGGCAGTATGCCCTTGCCGTGCACCGGGAGGCGGGAGCGGTGAGCTTCCTCTTCGGGGGTTTCCGCCTCGAGGACCACGGCGACCACCAGGACGTGAAGGAGGAGAACCCCTACGTGGCCGCCACCCTGCGTACCGGGCCCAAGCCCACCCACAACTTCGCCCACGGGGATTTCCTGGCGGTTTTCCACGATGGGGACGGCACCGTGGCCCTCTTTGACCTGAGGCGGCTGGGCCTGGACTTCACCCCCAGGCTCACGGCCACGGGAGGGACGGACCACGGGGCCCCTGTGGTGTGGGGGAATGCGCTCCTGGTGGGTTTGATGGAGGCGGGGCGGGTGGAGGTCTACACCTTGGAGGGCCGCCGGGCCCTAATCCTCCCCGAGGCTTGCCCCCGGCTCCACGGCGCGGCGGTCCTCGAGGACGTGGCCGCCTTCGGTTGCGCCGATGGGGTGCTCCTAGTGGAGCGCAGGGGCCAGGGGTTTGTAGGGCGGAAGGTGGCGAACCCTCCGGGAAGCCCCCAAGGGGTCCGGGTGGGCACCCTGGCCGCGCACCCTAAGGCGGGGGTCTTTGTGGGGAACTTTGGCCAGGGCCTCGCCTTTTTGAAGCCCGGTGAGGGGGGGATGGAGACCCCCTCCTTGCCCGCCCGTCCCCTGCGCTTTGCCTTTGACCTGGAAGGGAGGTCCCTCTACGTCCTCACCGCTGACGGGCGCTTCCACAAAGTGGACCCGGTGGGGCGCCAGGTGGTGGGGACGCTGGAGGCCATCCCTCCCACGGACACCGCTCCGGGCCTCGCCCTAGGCCACGGGGTGGCCTACCTGGCGGACCCCGGCCGGGGCGAGGTGGTCCGGGTGGACCTGGAGGAGTGGGAGGTAGCGGCCCGCCTGAAGGTGGGGGGTGCTCCCCTCTTCCTGGCCCTCTTTGAGGTGGAGGGGATGAAGCACTAGCTAGGGTTTCCCTTCCGGCCCCGGCCTCGAGGCCGGGGCCTTTTGCGCTCCTTGACAAGAAACTGAGAATGTATTATCATTACGCTACTATGCGCGTGGCCTACGTTTTGGCAAGCCCTCGGGCGGCGAGCCACAAGCTTGGGGGGATGATCCTGCCCCAACTGGAGGCGGGGGTGCACGGGGTGGAGGTGGTGGGCCTTTTCTTCTTTGACGACAACACCTTGGTCCTGCAACGGGGGAACCCCATCGGGGAGCGCCTGGCGAGGGTAGCCAAGGAGAAGGGGATTCTTCTGATGATGTGCGACCTTTGCGCCCTGGAAAGGGGGCTTGCGGAGGGGGAGCCCCGATGGTGCACGCCGAGGGGTGAGGGGCGGATGGAGCCTGGGGGGTGCCGGGTGGCGGCCCACGTGGTGGAAGGGGTGGAGGTGGGGTGTTTTCCGGACCTCTACCGGGCCCTGGCTGGGCGGGTGGACCAGGTGATCACCCTTTAGGGGGTGGGGATGGCGAGGCCTGTTCCCGTCACCGTGCTCGTGGGTTTCCTGGGGGCTGGCAAAACCACCGTCATCAACCACCTGCTCCGCTATGGTCTCCAGGGCAAACGGGTGGCGGTGGTGGTAAACGATTTCGGCGAGGTCAACGTGGACGCCCGGCTGGTGGTGCGCACCACAGAGCGCCTGGTGGAGCTCTCCAACGGGTGCATCTGTTGCACCCTGCGGGAGGACCTCCTGGTGGAGCTGGAGCGCTTGGCGGAGGAAGAACCGGACTACATCCTCGTGGAGTCCACCGGTATTGGGGAGCCCCTTCCCATCGCCCAGACGTTTTACATGGGGAGCTTGCCGGACAAAGTGCGCCTGGACGCCATTGTCACCGTGGTGGACGCCTCCCGCTTCTTCTCGCTTTGGGAGGAGGTGGGCGTGGTGGAGGATGCGGAGGGGAACCCCCAGGAGGAGCCCCTGGCCCCCCTCTTGGCGGATCAGGTGGAGTTTAGCAACATCCTCGTCCTGAACAAGGTGGACCTGGTTTCCCCTGAGGAGCTATCCCGCCTCGAGGACTTCCTCAAGGCCCTTAACCCCAAAGCCCGGATCTACCGGGCGGTGCGGGGCCAGCTAGACCCCTCCCTCCTCCTCGGCACCGGGCTCTACCGCTACGAGGAGGGCCCGGAACACCCCGATTGGGAGAGGGAGTGGAACGCCCCCACCAAGGAAACCGAGGAGTACGGGTTCCAGAGTTTCGTCTACCGCCAGGAGCGTCCCTTCCGCTTTGCCGCCTTTTGGGCTTTCCTAGAGTCTTGGCCTCCCTATGTACTTCGGGCCAAGGGCTTCGTTCGCTTTGCCGACCACCCCCCTGCCTTCCTGTCCCACGCCGGCACCAGCCTGGTCCTAGAGGCCCTGGCCGCACCCCAAGGGGAGGAGGGCCTTTACCTCGCCCTTCCCGAGGGCGAGGACCCCACGGAGATCGTGTTCATCGGCCAGGGGATTGATACGGTCTTCCCTGTCAAGCCACCCGGTCTACCTGACCGGCGTAGTAGGCCCTAAGCCGTCCCATCATCCGCCGAAGGAGCTTGTGGGCCGCTGCCAAAAGGGCCTGCTTTTTCCGCTTGCCTCGGGAAAGCAGCCGGTGGTACAAAGCCCGCATCTCCGGGTCGTGCCGCACCGCTACCAAAGCCCCCATGTAAAGCCGCTTCCGCAAAAGGGGAGGCCCCTTCTTGGAAAGCCGGCTCCGCTCCACGCTCTTCCCCGAAACCTCCCGTTCCGGGATGAGGCCGGCGTAGGAAGCCGCGGCCTTGGCCCGGCCCCAGAGGTGGGAGGGCAGGAAGGCCAACACCGCCGCCGCCACCTGGGGGCCCACCCCGGGAAGGGTCATGAGGACCCGGGACTCAGGGAGGGCCTCCAGGAGGGCTTGGATTCTCTGGTCCACCTCCTCAAGGAGCTCCCGCACCAGGGCTAGCTCCCTGCCGAGGAGAGGCAAAACCCCCTCGCTCCCTGCCCACGCCGCCGCTTCCAGCTGGTTCAGGATGGCCCGTTCTCGCCGGGCCAGGTCTTCCTGGTACCCCACCAGGGCCTTGAGCTCCTGGAGTGCCTGGGGGGGAGGGGTGTAGGCCCGGAGTTCCTCCCGGTACACCAGGGCGTAGCGGGCCAGGAGGGAGGCGTCTTGGCGGTCGGTCTTGTTCCGCTCCCCCATCGCCCTGCGGAAGGCGGCCAGGTGGTAGGGGTTGACCAGGGCGACCCGGGCGGGGGCGTAGAGTGAGGGAGGTGGCCACCCGACCCCGTGTGCCGTGCATGTGGATGCGGTCGTGGAGGACCGGGATACGGTGCGGCGGGGAGGCCGGGGCGGGTGGCTACCCATCAATCCCGCGGGCGTGGTGGCCCGGCAAGCCAAGCGGTAGAGCCTCCCTCAAAGGGCAAGATACAAGAAGCCAAGGCCTCCTTAAGCGCCTCGTATCAGCTCAGTGAAGCTCAATCTTTACCTCCACCTAGGGAGGGAGAGTCATCGGGTTTTGGTTTTCAATCCAGGACCCTCGACACGTGACCGAGAGCCTTGGCCTTTTTAGCTGCGAACTCCAGGAACACGTAGCTCACCCGCAGGGGACCCAAGGCTGGCCTGAGCACGAGACCTGTGGGAGGAAGCTTCCGCTTCAGAGCCTCCACCAAGAAGTCGGGCTCATACCCCTGGTATCCCCCGTCGGCGCCCACCATGCCCACATCGGAAACATAAGCCGTCCCCTTAGGTAGAATGCGGCCATCTTGGGTGGCCACATGGGTGTGGGTGCCGAGGAGGGCGGAAATCCGCCCATCGAAGAGGAAGGCGTGCCCTAGCTTCTCAAACACGGACTCCGAATGGAAATCCACGAGAACGGGTACTCCATCCCATTTTTCCAAGAGAACTTCCAGAGTTTCTAAAGGATCCCCTGCTAGGGGCATGGCGCTCCGGCCCACCAAGTTCACCACCAAAAGCACCTTCTCCCCTTTGCGTAGGAGGAGACTTCCCTTACCAGGGGCGTAGCGGCTAAAGTTGAGGGGCCTTAGGACCCGGGGGTGCCCTAGGACCGCTTCAGCCTCTGGCGGGTCAAAGGAGTGGTTACCTCCGGTGAGGACATCCACCCCCAGGCGCACTAGGCGCTCCACGCTTTCGGACCGCATTCCGGCCCTACCCAGTTCGGGAACCGTAATGTCCAGGTTCTCGCCGTTGACGATTACGAAGTCAGGCTCCAATTCCCGTCTTAGTCGGGGTAGCTCCCGTTCCAAGGCTCTAATTCCTGGTTCCCCCACCACATCCCCAAAAAAGAGTACCCTCATCCACGTACGCCTCCCTCCATCAGGGTTTCTAGGATCCTCCGGTGGAAAAAAAGGAAGAGCGCTAAGGTGGGCAGCGTGGCCAGCACAGAGGCCGCCATGAGGGGTCCCCAAGCGTCGGAGCCTTCCCCCCCAGCAAAGCGCTGCACAGCTACGGTGAGTACGTACATGTCAGGCCGGTTGGCTACGAGCATAGGCCAGACAAATTGGTTCCATGCCCCAATGAAGAGGGTGAGGAAAAGAGCTAGGAGAGTGGGGTAGTTGGCAGGGAGGAGAATTCGAAAGAGGAGGTCCCTGGTCCCGGCTCCATCCACGACGGCTGCCTCGAGGATCTCTTTAGGAAAGCCCAGGAAGTGCTGCCGCAACAGAAAGGTAGCGTACCCTACAGTGAGCATAGGCAGAATGAGGCCGGGGAGGGTGTTGAGAAGGCCCAGACGGGCCACCAATAGGTAATTTGGCAAGTAGGTGACTACGAAGGGTACCAGCATGCTAAGCACGAAGAAACCAAACAGAAATCCCCCTAGGGGTAGCCGTCGGAAAGCGAAGGCATAACCCGCCAGAGCCCCTATGAGGACCTGGCCTAGGGCGGAGCCCAAGGCGAAAACCAAGGTGTTTAGGGTATAACGGGCCCAAGGGAGTTTCTCAAGGACCACCTGGTAGTTTTCCAGGGTCAGGGGGTGAGCAAAGGGGTAAGGATTGGAGAAAAGGGCGTCCGGCGGCGTTAGACTCAGACTCACTTGGTAGGCAAAAGGAAGGAGATTAAGCCCTGCCGCCAGCAGAAGGAGGCTGTGAGGGAGGAACTGCCTAAGGAGACGCATACCTACGCCCCAATAGGTAAAGCTGCCCCAGGATTATGGTCCCAAACCCCAAGGTTAAGAGGACAGCCTGAGCCGCGGCCACTCCGGCCCGGAAGAAGCGGAACGCCTCCTGGTAGACGGCGTACATGAGGTGGGACGTGTGGCCGAAGGGCCCTCCCTGGGTCATGACCTCCACGGGGACAAAGGCATAGTCTAAAGCGTTTGCCAAGGTGCTTAAAAGGAGAAAAAGGAGGGTGGGGAAAAGGAGCGGAAAGAGGACGAGCCACAAGAAGGGCCAGCCGTGCGCCCCATCCACTCGGGCAGCTTCCAGGACGTCCCGGGGTATGGCCTTAAGCCCTGCCAGGGCGATGAGGTAGTGAAAGCCCATGAACTTCCAATTGGCCACCAAGGCGGTGGCAAGAAGAGCATAACGGGGGTCCGTCAGAAAGTTCGGGGCGGGGAGGCCCAGGGTGGCTAGAAGCTTGGCCAAGGGCCCGGCGGCGGGCAGGTAGAGGTACAACCACACCAGGGCAGCTACGGACACCGCGGCCACCGTGGGGGCGAAGAGGAGCGCTTGGTAGAGCTCGGCCCAGCGCCCCCTGACCTGGAGGGTGAGGAGGGCGAGGACCAGGGGGAGGAGAAAGTTACCCAGAAGGGCCAGGCCCATGTAGAGGAGGCTTTGGCGGAGCACTTGGCCGAACAGAGGGTCCTGGAGGAGGAAGTGGTAGTTGGCTAGCCCTACGAAAACAGCTTCTGACCGGACCAGGTTCCAGTCGTGGAGGCTCAGCCAGAGATTGTAGAGGAGGGGCCAGTAAACGAAGACTAGGATGGGCAGAAGACCTGGGACCAGGAGGAGGAGGGCCTCAATGTCAATCCGCCCCCCTTGGCCCCGGTGGAGCAACCCCCATACCTGAACTACTCGCTGCACCGCTCCCTCCCAATGAGGCGGTTGATCTCTACAGATGCCTCTTTGAGGGCCGCCTCAGGGGTAGCCTGGCCTGCCAAGGCCTTCTGTACTGCTCGGAAAAGGGCTTGGCTAGCGGCGAGGCCATTGGGACCAGGGAAGCTAGTCCAAGGCACGGTAAAGGGGAGTTGCTCGATAGCCACCCTTTGGATGGGGTTCTTCTCCACGAACTCCTTCAGGTACCGAGGGTCACGGCTGAGCTCGGGGAGGAGGGGGACGTATCCCGTCCCCTTGGTCCAGATGGTGAACCCGTCAGGGCTAGTGAGAAACTGGATAAACTTCCAGGCGGCTTCCTGTCGTTTGGGATCTTTGCTGAAGACCATGAGCGCGTTCCCCCCAGCGGGCAGGGCCGGGGGCTTGCCCCCAAAGGTGGGGAAGCGGGTAGCCCGAAGCTCAAACCGACCGCGGGTTTGTTCTTGGAGTCCAGCCCGGCGTGCAATGGTGGTCATAAAACTGGCAACCTCCCCTGCCAGAAAGGCCTGTTCCCCCTGTTGGAGGATGACCCCTAGGGCGAGCCCTTCACGGACCAAACCTGCCCACATCCCTAGAGCTTCGGCAGCCTCCTTAGTGTCTACGCCTGCACGTAAGAACCCGTCTTCACAGCGTAGGAGGGTTCCCCCATTGGAGCGGATAAGGGCCTCCACTGCCCAGTTGTCATCCAGGAGGATCAGGTATACGCCATACTTGCCTGTGCGCTCCTTGATTTGCCGGGCGGCCCGCCTCCAGCCTTCCCAGGTGGCAGGGGGACGATCAGGGTCCAGACCAGCGCGGCGGAAGAGATCGGCGTTGTAGTAGGTAACAATGTTGGAGAGGGAGTAAGGCATCCCCACCAGGACCCCGTCCACCTGGCCCAGGGCCAGAATGTTGGGGGCGAAGCGGCGGAGATGTCGTTCGCCGCCAAAGCGCTTAGCCAGCTGTTCTATGGGCACGTAGGGGAGATTCTTAGCGGCATAACGCGTGTAGAGGTAACCCATCTGCACCACGTCAGGAGGGGTGCCTGCTGCCAAGGCCGCCTGTAGGTTTTGTAGAAGGCCAGTATAGGCGTTGGGCTGGTAGCGCTCCTCCACCTTGATCCCAGGGTTTTGCCGTTCAAACTCCCGGATAAGCTCCTTTACAGCTGGGAGGCCGAAAGCTTCGGTATTGATGTGCCAGTACTGAAGGGTGATGGGGGCTTGGGCCAAGGCCAGGCCCGCCGCTACCCAAAACCCTAGGAAGGCCTTCATCTTTCACCTCCTGTTCCCAGAGTAAAGGAGGTCTGTCAGAGGACCATCAGGCGGGTGCGGCCTGGGCTGGACCAAGGCTAGCCGGTATGGCCCGGGCACACCCTGCGCACGCCCAGGGAAGCTAGGAGTTCGGGTACTCCGTCTGGATAAGCTTTGTCGATTAGCGATGGGTAGCTTGGGATACCTTCATTTCTAGGTCCCCTGCTTGGTTTCGAAGAGATGGACCTCCCAGGGTCCTTGCTGGAAGCAGCTAGGGTCCTAGCACCCCACGACTTAGCTCGAAGTCTACCCAGCGGATTTTGAAGATGGCGGGGCTATCGGAGGAGCTTTCCCGGACGGGTGGCGGGAAGGGCAAAGAGTAGGGGAGAGGGGGGCTTCGGCCCCACTTTTGGGAAGAACATGAGAGGAAAAGGCGCCTACTGTTTGGAAAGGGATGAGACGGGGAGGTGGGCGGGGTTCGCCCTGGACCTGCCTGTGGCGGTGTGGGGGAAGGCTTCCCCTGAGGAGGTGGAGCGGAGCCTGGCGAGGGGTTTGGCCCTAGCCATTCTGGAGCGCAGGGAGGCGGGAAGGGCTCTCCCTTTGCCTGGACGCGCCCTAACCCCTGAAGAGGAGGCGGAGCGGGAGATGGGGACTAACTGCTGGCCTACGTGACCCCCGCCCTGGTGAACCCCGTGAGCCCTGAGCTGAGGCGGGCCTTGAAGACCTCGGGCCTCACCGCCCGGGAGGTGGCCTGGTGCATGGGGGCAACGCCTTCTGCGGTGTCCCACCTGCTGGAGCCCTTTTCTTTCGGTCCCAACCTGGATACCCCCCGCCGCTTCTTCGTGGCCGTGGGGGATAGGTGGAGGTGCGGGTATGGGTGTAGGGGAAGCCCTTTTGCGCAACGGGGCGGACCCCCAGACCGCGACTGGCCTCATGGTTCCCGGGGATGGCTCGTTCCACCTGGGCGATGGGGGTTCCCAGCGGTCCATCCCCACGCGTGTGGGGACTACAAATGGTAATAGGTTTTTCGGGGCAACGTTGGCGGTCCATCCCCACGCGTGTGGGGACTACGGGGGAAGCGCCTAGCGCCTTCACCCCGTCCTCGGTCCATCCCCACGCGTGTGGGGACTACACAAGCCCCGCTCGCCTAAGGGCCTCGTAGGCGGTCCATCCCCACGCGTGTGGGGACTACTTTGGCTTGCGCGGAAACACGGGTACAAAGACGGTCCATCCCCACGCGTGTGGGGACTACAAAACCACCGTCAAGCCGGAGGGAACCCTGTCCGGTCCATCCCCACGCGTGTGGGGACTACGTGCTCCCCTGCCAGTAGCCTTCCACCAGTTCCGGTCCATCCCCACGCGTGTGGGGACTACGCGTCCGACGTGGGCGCCTACTCCGAGTGGGACGGTCCATCCCCACGCGTGTGGGGACTACGGTATAGATAAGGTGCTCAGGAATGGCCCGGAGCGGTCCATCCCCACGCGTGTGGGGACTACAAAGCCGCCCATTGCTGGGGCGGGATAGACTTCGGTCCATCCCCACGCGTGTGGGGACTACGGGTCATAGGTGGCGGAGGGGGCGCCACGCGGCGGTCCATCCCCACGCGTGTGGGGACTACCATACACCGGTAACCGTTAGCGGCCACGGGCACGGTCCATCCCCACGCGTGTGGGGACTACGGCTATAATCGCGTCGCCCCTTAGGGACGCGGCGGTCCATCCCCACGCGTGTGGGGACTACGCTCTTGGACCTAGGCACGGCGGTGAGCCTGTAGGTCCATCCCCACGCGTGTGGGGACTACCCATGGGGCGCCCCAATAAGCCGCCTACCCCACGGTCCATCCCCACGCGTGTGGGGACTACGACTCCTACCACCACAAGAACCGCATCGCCCTCGGTCCATCCCCACGCGTGTGGGGACTACTAGAGTATGAGGCGCGGCAACGCAAAGTCTAACGGTCCATCCCCACGCGTGTGGGGACTACGTCTACCAGAATAGCCTCGGGGTGATTACCTACGGTCCATCCCCACGCGTGTGGGGACTACTCGGCCCACCGCAAGCGGGGGTCCCCCTTGACGGTCCATCCCCACGCGTGTGGGGACTACTTTGCCGCCTCGTATAGCGCCTTCGCGGTTTCGGTCCATCCCCACGCGTGTGGGGACTACTCCCGACCTGTTCCTCGCTGAGCCACTTGCTCTGGTCCATCCCCACGCGTGTGGGGACTACGCCTCCAAACTCAGCCTCAAAGAAGGCCTCCTCGGTCCATCCCCACGCGTGTGGGGACTACACGCCCTGACGAATGAGCGGGCGGAAGCCACCGGTCCATCCCCACGCGTGTGGGGACTACGCCGTGAGCGTGGAGGTGCTCCGTGCCGAGGCGGTCCATCCCCACGCGTGTGGGGACTACTCCTAGCCTCTGCCGTTACCATCTTCCACCTCCGGTCCATCCCCACGCGTGTGGGGACTACTTGCCGATGCGTTCTCCACCGGGCTCATCCTCGGTCCATCCCCACGCGTGTGGGGACTACTCGTGAGCTAGATTTCGGAAGGCATCAACATACGGTCCATCCCCACGCGTGTGGGGACTACTGCATCCGGGCAACAACGCCCTCCCTAACGCCGGTCCATCCCCACGCGTGTGGGGACTACACTTGACCCAGACGGCAAAAACTTCCCTTCACCCCCCTTTATGTCTTTTAAGAGAATCTATTCCAAGGTTGACTTGTCAAGATCCTCGCGCAACCCTTTATTGAGGCGTTGTAGCTTTTGAGCTTTGCGAATCGCCTCGGCGTTGCGCACCGTTATGAGGAGTATACCATCAAAGTCCCGGAGGATGCGGTCCGTGTACCCATGAAGCCTTAGCGCAAAACCCTGCTCGTTGTTGGTACGCCAGGCCATGGCGCACCGTCCATCCCCGGCCCGTTCCACCACCTTGGCCCAAAGCAGCTCACGGACCGTAGCATTTACGCGCCCAACGAACACGCCCGTATCTAGCTCCAGAAGCCAACGGGTAAGCTCCCCTCTAAGACTCCTCGGCACCTTCTCCAACACCATCACCACCATAGGCCACGCCCCCCTCCACCACCCCCTCCGGGTCCCAAAGACCCCCAGGGAGGGTGGGGTCGTCTTCCTCCGAAAGGAGGTCCTCGGGGCCAAACCCAGAGAAGAGGTCCAGAAGGTCTTCCACCATACGTTCAAGAAGCCTTCCTTCTTCTATGTGCTCCCGGAGAGCACGGCGGACACGACGTTCTACCTCCGCTTCAGACTCCGCCACGGTACGGAAAGCGGCAGGTATCAAATACTCCGTCTTGTAAAGATCGGCTATATCGTAAACGAAGGAAAGTAGCTTGCCCGTGTGGATAAACCCGAGGGAGGGGCTGAACCCTGCGCTTACGATGGCGGCGTGGGCCAGGCCGTAGAGGTAGGCAGCCCCGGAAGACAATGCCCGATTTACTGGATCTGACGCAATCCAATGGCGGCGGTCATAGCTCCGACCTTTCCACGGGACACCCGTTTCCTGACTCCAACGGGCGTAAGCGGCGCGAACGCGGACTCCCTCGAGGCCCCGCACCTGCTCTAGGCTTAGGTCCCGGGGAAGAGGTTCTGAAAAACGCTTCGCATAAAGCTGGTAGACCACCTCCAGGTGCAACTTGGGGTCGGCCCAAGCTTTCGCCTGCCGCTCAAGGCGAAGGGCACTGCGGGTGTCGCCCAGCCCTTGGGCGTAAAAGCGGGCGAAACCTTCCCCCACCCAACATACGGTGCAACCGTTTCCCGCCAGGGCCTGGATGGCGGCGTGCGTGATGCGGGTGCCTGGCCCGAGGAAGAGGACGCCCAAAGCGGCAGCCGGAACAAGGGTCAAGCCTTCCTTGTCGTAAATGCCTATCCCTTGGGCCTCCTGCTCTACAAAGGCGTGCTCCACGTAGAGGTACGAAAGACCATCCCGGAATTTGGGGAGTTCCTTCAGGTTCCGGGTATTGGGAACAGGAGGCATAGAACCCTTCAGGGGGCGAGGGAAAGGAGCCCTAGGCCCAAAGCCTTTCCCGGACCGATACCCCGCTCCAAGGTGGCCCGGGCCTTTTCGGGATCCACCACCTCGAGGCGCCCCTCAAAAAGTACCGCTTGCACCTGTATCCTTGCGCTTTCGCCCTCCTTTTTCCTCCGGGGCACCTCTAAAAAGGCGTCCTGTAGGATGCGCACCGCGGGCCCCTCTTCCCCGTCTAGCAAGCGAAAGCCACCTTCCGCTAACCGCCTCTCAAGCCAGGACACCTTCTCCCGATGCGTCTTGAGGGCGACCCGCTTTCCCGTACCGGCTATGCGCTTGCTAGGGTTCGCTCGCAAGCGGAATCGGAGCACTTGGCCCGGCCGGAAGATTGGATGGAAGGGCTTTGGGGGATAGATTTCCGCATACCCCTCCTCCAGGACGCTCCAATCGGGCTCCGTGAGGGTTTGCACCAAGACCACAGGCCGCTCGTGGGTACGGGTTGGTTCCACACGCCAAAGGAGGCGCTCCTTGCCCTCCTCGAGCGCCCGGGAGACTGCCCGGGAGAGGGTGCGGTGCATCTCGTACGGGTTAGCCAGGTCCCGCCGGGCAGACCTAGACCGCAAGTCCAGGACGAGCTTACTAATCCACATGGGCTTCCTCCCAAGCTGGAGGCCCCTTAGGAACCTGATCTTTGGGCAATACCTTCTCCTCCACGTAGCGGGCCCCGAAGCGGCGTTGGCTAAAGGGGGCCACGGGTTGGTCGTAGACCAAGCGGCCTTGGGGGGCCTCGAGGGCCAGCAATAGGTCCTCCCGAGGCGCTCCCTTACCCAAGTAGGGATAGTGGAGCAAGGCCTCCTCCAGAGGCTCCTCCCGCAAGCCGTCGGGCAGATAAGGGGGCGGACTTGGGAGATACCCCTTTCGGCCCAGGTAGAGGGGAAACCGTGGGTTCAGGAGAGCCCGATGGATCTCTTCCAAAAGGGGCTTGTCCCCCTCCATGCCGACCAAGAAGGCGGCGTCCGAGAGGAAGTAACGCCAACTTTGGACATCGCGTTGGGCCCTGAGGCTAGCGGCCACCACGTTCCGGGCGGTCTGGTAATCCACTTTAAGCACGCCCTTCCGGTCCACCCGCACTCCCAAGCGCAAGGAGGCCAAGTCAGAGATATCCTCCGCCCGGTCCCGGCCTAAGGCGGCGGCGAGAAGCCCCACCACCCCGCTCTTGGTGGGGTAAGGCCAGGTGTCCCGGTAGTCAAAGCGGCTTCGGGTCCCCCATGACTGCATCGGCCCCTGTAGCCGCAAGAGGAGGGTCGGCACGCTACACCTCCAAGAGCGCTTTTAACGCCTGCTCAATCTGGTTGCGGAGCGTTGGCCAATCCTCCACTACAGGCAAGGTTCCTGGGGCTGCGTCCGTAAGGTTAATGGCCCCCTTCCACTCGGGCTTCAAGGGGCCAAAAGCCCGGTCAAAGCGCTCCCATTCCCGCACCAAGGCCTCCACGGAAATGGCGGAAAGTGCCCGGTCCTCCCTAGGCCGTACGGGCCGCTCAAAGGCTGTGGCCAGGTTACGGGGAAGGCCTTCCCCCGCCCGGAAGGCTACAAACAGAGGAGGATTATGAGCGGCAAAGCTATTCTGTTTTCCAGAGGGCAAGGTGGCGGCGAAAGCTGCGAAGAAGGCCAAGGCTCCCTTCAAGGCGAGTTCTTTATCGCCCTGAAGGTTCTCCAAAAGCTTTTGCAAGTCCACCACAGCGTAGCGGTACAGGGTGGCGGAGTAGAACTCCACGTCCCCCATCATCCCCGCACCCGTGTCTTCCTCGGGGTTCAGGTCGTCCACGGCGGTGTAGAAGTCAAACTCCCGGTCCACCTTATGGGTGGAAAGGGCGTGAGCTACCTGAGCAGCGGCGTCCACCCCAAGTTCCGGCCGATCCGCCAACATCCGGCCGAAAAGGGCCAGGTCCACTGCCTTGCCCCCGTCCAAAACGCCTTCCAGGGCCTCTTTCACCTCTGAACTCACGTCGGCTTTCTTTTTGCCCTTTACCTCGCCCGAAAGCGCCTGGATGTGGGTACGGATCGTTTCCGCCAAACGGTTTAGCTCCCGGTTTCCAAGGAAAAGAAGGTACTCGCTCACACCCCCTTCCTTCATGCCAAAACCCAAGCTGTTTAAGGCGTTCTCAATGGCTTGGCGGGCTTGCGCTTCGGGAATGTCCGCCAGGCGCTCTAGAAGGGCGTCCATCAAGCGCTTAGTGCGCACAGCCTGCTCTTCCGGGGCCAAAAGGGGCCAGTCCCTGAAGGCTACCCGCACCGCCCGTTTTTGCGCCTGGCTGGAGATGCGGGCGCGGCGGAACCCACCGAAAAGGGCATCCTTAGGGCTTCCTGTATCGTCCCGGTTCAGGTTGCTAGGGGCTACCGTCTGGATCACATGGACTTCCAAAAGCTTCATCCTTCCACCTCCTCTTCTTCCAGGTCCTGCTCCTTTGCGCCGTAATACTCCTTGGCCCAACGGGCCTGCACCCGCCGGTTCTGGTGAAACCAATCCAACAAGTCATCCAGAAGCCGGGCGAAGTCCAGCCCCCCCTCCACCAACCCCACCGCCTGCCGGAGCCGAAAGGCTATCTGGTCGCGGTCAGCATCCAGGAGGGCCAGAAAGCGCTTCTCCACGCTCTTGGAGTCCCGCTCCCTCGCCGCCTCCCAAAGGGCTAGAGCCAGACTCCGCCCGCCCTGGTGAGCGCCGTCCTTGAGGGCGAAAAGCCCCGCCACCAGGTAGTGGGCTTCCCGAGCCCACCCCTCCGCCTTCACGAAAGGTTCCACGTAAGGCATGGCGGGAGGGTATGTTCCCAGGGGAAAGGCCAAACTCCGGCGTAATGCCGCCCGAGCGGGGGTCCAGCCAGACCCCTTTTGCAGGGCGGTGAGCCACTCCACAAATGCGGTTCCCGTCACGCTTTCACCTCCTTAAGCGCCCCTAACACCCTAGCCAACGCCCTTTCACCCGCTGCCAGAGCGGCCAAGTGCCGCCCCCCTGTGCCCACAAAGAGGCGGGTTGCCTCCCAGGCCCTTAAGGCCGCCCGGAAAACCTCCTCACGCCAAGCTTCCAGGGAGTGAGGCTCACCAAGGGCGTTTAGGAACTCTGGAAAGGCCAAGTCCAGGTTCGCCCAATAACCCGGGAGTAGGGGCAGGGAGCGGACAAAAGCTTCCAGCTCCGCGGCGTCTTTGTCCCCTAGAACACCCCGCGCCACCTGCCAAGCCACCGAGACGAGCCCCTTACCCAGGTCCTCGGCTTGGCGCAAGGCGATTTGGAGTTCAAGGGCGCCCTCTTCCTTGAGGAGGGCCGAGGGCAGAGGGTACACTTCCCGCCGCACATCCAGGACCTTAGCCTGGTCCGATACCTGCCCCAAAACCCTTAGCCGGTAGGTCCTTTCTGTTTCGTCCTGGACGCCTCCCGCATGTTGGAGTGCGGCGGGGAATGCCCCCCCTTGCGCAGGAAGCATGGCGCTAAAGTCACGCCAGAAACTCTTCTCCTCGCTTAGGCGAAGGGGAACAACGTTTCCCTTGGAGCTTTGGCGGTAGGCTACCATGGGATCGCGGAAAAACACGGGATCAGGCTCCACCCCGGGGCCATAGGCCATCCAGCGCACTCCTTTCCCTGTGTCCAGGAGAAGCACCCCGCGGCTCGGCCACGTGTAGACCCGAGTGATGCCGGAGAGAGGCCACTTTGTAGCGGCCTTTTCTACGTCCTTTCGCCGCAAAGGAGGCTTCTCCCAAAGGGGTTCATCACCCTCGGGCTCATACGGTACCAGGTTCAGGACAAGGGTTTCAAAGAGGGTGTCCCCCGTGGGGAGGAACACCGCCGGGCGAGCCAAGGGCCCATCCTTGCCTGAGGTCACGCCAAGCCGCCTAACTAGGCCACCCAAAACGAAGTTTTGGTGGAGCACCAAGGCTCGGGCAGCCTCGGCGTAGGGGATTTCCGGCGGATCCGGGTCGGTGGTGTGGTCAAAGAGGGTAGGGTTGTTGCCGGTGGCAAGCTCGGGACGCAACTTGGTCCATGGAAGAGGGTCTTCTAAGGGAAGGTCGGCGATTTGGAAAAAGGGCGCCTCCGGGTGGAAGAGCCAAAACCGGTCGTGGTATTGGTCCAGGTAGGCCTCGAGGGCCTTTTGGTCAAAAGCCCCACGCTCCAGAAGGTCTGCGGCGTCCACCACATCCCTCACGGGAGGTAGCGCCCGGTGGAGAATGGCGAGCAGAAGGCGGTGGAGGGCTGCTTCCTCCAGTGGGGAAGCGGTTTCAATACGGGCGATGCGCGGGGCACGGAGAAGGGCCTCCCTTATGCTTACCTCCCGTACTCGCCCTCCTTCAAGAACGGGGATCCACGGCTCCTCAAGCAAGTTAAACTTTTCCACATTCCCACCTGTCCCTAGACTACCACCCAATTCCGTCAGTTATTGTCGGGAAGGCGAACGTACACCACCCCGAGCTCTGGGTCAAGTTGCACGCGGAAAGCTCCCCTGCCCTTCCCGAACTCCCGGCCCACCTCCAGAAGCCTGAGGCCCCGGAGGAGACCGCTTTTTCTCCACGCTGGTGGCGGCTCCTCTTGGGAAAGCTCCTGGGGTATGGGATAGCGGGAGAGGCGCACCGCCCGCCGCCAAAGGGCCACCGCCTCTTCCTTGGAAGGCTCCCCTCTAAGCCTGACAGGCCACCGCCCCTCGGGGTCCAAGTAGAGTCCTTCGTCCTTGCGGTAGACCGGTACCACGGGCACGCTGGGGTCCCCGAGGCGGGTGAGGAGGCGCTGGGTGTGGGGGTCTTCCGCTTCGTCGTCCATTCGGAAGCTGGCGGCGAGGTGGGCTGCGTCCCCTTCGCGGATAAGCCTCTCTGGCTCAGAAAGCGCCACGTTCTTGGCGGTTTCTTCCTCCTTTTGCAAGCGCTCGTGCAGGCGCCGATGGCTTTCTTGGGCCCGTTCCCGTAGCTCTTCAGGGAAAGCTTCGGGTTTTCGCTCGTACACCTCTTCCAAGAGGGCCTCGAGGTCCTGCGGAAACCTGAGCGCATCCCGGTTCCGCAAGGAAACCCACGTGGAGAGGAGGATGTACTCCTCATAAACCCGGTCCCAGTAGAGGTCGCCGCCGAAGTGGGGCTCTTCCAGGCCGCCCACCCAAAGCTGGGGTTTGCCGTGGGGCAAAGGGCGGGGCCTTTCGTGCCGGTGAAGCCTCCCCGCCCGCTGGAAAAGGAGGTCCACAGGGGCCAGGTCGCTATAAAGGAGGTCAAAGTCCAGGTCCAGGCTCTGCTCCGCCACCTGGGTGGCCACGAGGATGGCCCGCTCGGGCCTGGGCCCCCGCTTCCCAAAAAGCGCCAGGGCCACCGTCTCCCGTAAGGCCCTTTCCTCGGCGGGAAAACGGGCGTGGAGGAGGAAGACCAAAGTCCCATCGGGAAGGGCTTTACCCACCACCGCTCCGGCCTTTTCCTCCCTTACCTTTCCTAACTCCGCCCATGGGCCCCCTTCGGATGGGGAGGGGTTGAAGCGGTCCAAAAGGTCCCCCAGCGTGAGGGGCGTACCCTTGCCCAAAGCCTGGTAAAGGGCTTGGGCCCGGTCCACGGTGTTCACCACCGCCCCCAAAACCCCCGGCAGCGCCGCAAGGAGCTCCTTGGCCAGGGCTTCGGGCTCTACCGGTGCGCTTTTCAGGAAGACGCTCTTATCGGGATAGGGCAGGGGTAGGCCCCCAAGAAACCGCTCGCCGAAGGCGGCCAGGCGGGGGTAGGTGGGTAGGTTTTCCCCCGACACTCCCCACGCCGAAAGCAACGCTTCCCGCTTGGCCTTGGGGAGCGTGGCGGTCATGAGGATGACGCTGGAACCTAGGGACTTGAGCCAACGGAGAAGGGCCTCGAGGAGACCCGAAGTGTATGCGTCATAGGCGTGGACCTCATCCAGCACCACCACCCGGTTCATGAGTCCCCAAAGCCGCACGAAGTGGTGCTTGACGGTGAGCACCCCCAACAACGCCTGGTCTAGGGTGCCCACCCCATGGGGGGACAGCATGGCCCGCTTCTTGGCGGAGAACCAGGTGGAAGCGGATACACTTCCTTGCGCTTCGTACACTTGGGCGGGGCGGGCGCGTTCCAGGAGGTCTTCGTAAAGCGGGTTGAGCATGGCCGTGCCGTGTTGGAGCTGGAGGTCTAGGGGTCCAATGCCTAACCCCGCCAAGAAGTCCCGCACCCTAGGGAAAAGGCCGTTGGCCGTTGCCTGGGTGGGTAGGGCCATGTATAGACCGCGGTGGCCCAAACGCTCCACGAGAAGGTGGTATGCGTATAAAGCCGCCTCGGTTTTGCCCATGCCCATAGGCGCTTCCACAAGAAGCAAGATGGGTTCGTGTGTAGATTCCAAAAGCGACGGGATGCCCTTTTGTAGCGCGTTGGGGGGAAAGGGAAAAACTTCGGTGAACCCCTTTTGCCCTCCAGCTTTTGGTCGCGACCATCCCACTTGGTCCAACGCCTTTTCAGCTAGGTCCAAAGCTTCTTGCCAGTAATCGGGCCTCGAGGGATCCCGACCATAGGGGAAGAGGCTTGGATCGGAGGCAATCCAGTCGGCGAAGGAAGTTAGGGCCATAACCCGGAGCACCCCTTGGGGCGAAACTTCTGGGACCTTCGGCACGGGGGCCTTTACCGTCTGGCGAAGGTGCTCCACGAGCCACTTCCGCACCTCTTGCCAAGCTTCGGGCTCTACTTGCACGTGACGGTGGGCTAGGTCCAGTTCCTCTCTCTGAGCAGGAAACCCGTGGTGCGCTCCGAGGGCCCGCGCTAACTGTAAAGAAGCCCTACGCCCTAACCCGAAGGCACGCAAAAACTCCTTCACGTAAATCTCGGTCAAGACGCCGTGGGCTACCCAGGAAGTTTCCGTTTCTAACAACTCCCTTTTCCAGGTAAGCCCAGCTTCCCATACCTTCTTGGCCCCTTCCTCCCAGCCGGCTTGGAAAACCGGGCTGGCCTTGCCGAGGTCGTGGAGTCCCACCAGGAAGGCTACCCAGAGCACCGCTTCTTCCGGCGGCAGGCCCCAGTCCTGGCCGTAGAGGCAAAGGGTGCGTTTAGGCTCCCGCAAGAGAATAGCCCGGGCCACGGAAGCGCTATCCAGCATGTGCCCCAACAGAGGGTGATAGGGGTTTCCGCTTTTGGCCCAGAGGCTTAGCGCAGTTTGGGCAATGTCCACGTTCACCCTTCCGTTCTATACAGCAGACGTGACGGGCGTTGTCGCTTTCTCCAAGACCCTCCGCGCTTCCTCTAACCAAAGGGCCCGGAGCTCAGCCGGGGCCAGAACCTCCACGCGGGGACCGAAGCTTTGGATCCAAGCCAGGACTTCCCAAGGCACACCCCCCTTAAAAGGCGCCGCCTTAAGGCGGGCTAGGAGCCCCCCATCGGGCAGTTCCCGCTCAATCTCCAGGCCAGGGTAGTCCCCCTCTACGACGCGCCACGCCGCTTCGGGGGCGAAGCGAAGGTGAATGTCCATGGCTTCCCCCCTTATCCCTACCACACCCCACGCTTGCCGAAAGTACAGGTTAGGGTCAAAGTCATGGGGAAGCTCGTAAACCTCGTCTAGCAAACGGCCATTGCGCATCCGGGAAAGCTTGAAGGTTAAGACAGAACGATGGTAGGTTCGCTCGTAGCCCACGGCGTAGAGCCCTAGATTAGTGCGGTTGGCCTCCAGAAAATAGACCAAGACCTCCTTCGGTCGCCAGTGCTTAGAACCTCCAGACCGGTATTCAAAGGCAAGCACCCGTCGCTCCAAAAGGGCCCGGGCCACCATTTCCAGGTTCCGGCTATCACCTCTGCGCTCGGCCAGGCCCTCTGTGCTCCTAAGGAGAAGGGTGCGCAATGGCTCGGGAAGCATACGAGCGAGCTTTTCTAGCGCCGCGCCGTACTGCCGAGTGGGGGCTTGGTGGTACAGGAGACGGCCAGCAGCGAAAAGGGCTAAGGCTTCTACGGGATGGAGGGGAGGGGGGCGGTCGGGTATGTGGTAAACGCCACGCCTAACCGGCTCCACCGGGTAGCCTTGGAGGGAGAGGGCCTCGAGGTCCCGCTCTATCGTGCGTTCGCTCACCCCGAAGTGGCGGGCCAGCTCGACAACCCGGTAAGGCCGAAGACGAAGCCGCTCAACCATCTCCAGAAGGCGAGCACTTTTAGACACGCTTGCCATTACCTTCTGAGTCTAACGCTTTTCCGCGGCCGTATGTGGTATTATACCCTAGGCTGGGTGACAGGTCTATTCGCATAGCCCACCAGCAGCAGATCTGACCCAGTGGGGATCTTGACAACTCGCCTTTTGCCCTTTTTTGTACCCTTTCCTCATTAGACACTTAGGTGGGGGGCAGAAAGGGTTTTCGCCGTCTAGGTCATGTGTAGTCCCCACGCACGTGGGGATGGACCGCTCCCCGAGATCATTCAGAGCGAGCCCATCCGTAGTCCCCACGCACGTGGGGATGGACCGCTGGTGGACGCCCGCACGGGGAAGCTCACCGTGTAGTCCCCACGCACGTGGGGATGGACCGGGAACCTCCTCGGAGGAGCCTCAGGAGGTGCGTAGTCCCCACGCACGTGGGGATGGACCGGGGGCCGCGTGCAGCCTCCTCCAACGCACCCAGTAGTCCCCACGCACGTGGGGATGGACCGCTACTAGAGCACCCCCTCCTAGAGAAGTACAAGTAGTCCCCACGCACGTGGGGATGGACCGTCCGTGTTGGAGAAAGCGGAGGGGAGAACATCGTAGTCCCCACGCACGTGGGGATGGACCGACGTGGTGGTGGTCCTCCCGCTCGGGCAGGGCGTAGTCCCCACGCACGTGGGGATGGACCGGTACCCTGACGTGTGGGAGAGGGTAGAAAGAGGTAGTCCCCACGCACGTGGGGATGGACCGTGGAGGACCTGAGCCGGGTGGCCTCTCTCCTGGTAGTCCCCACGCACGTGGGGATGGACCGGCGTAGACCAGGGCGTCCACCATGTCGTCGTGTAGTCCCCACGCACGTGGGGATGGACCGAACATGGACATATCCCTCATCAAACTCGCCATGTAGTCCCCACGCACGTGGGGATGGACCGACCTGGGCGGCGCCGGCCACCTCCGAGGAGCGTAGTCCCCACGCACGTGGGGATGGACCGAACAGCCAGTCCAGCTACTGAAAGGCGTCATGTAGTCCCCACGCACGTGGGGATGGACCTACAGCCACGGCCCCGACCAGTGCCACCACTGGGTAGTCCCCACGCACGTGGGGATGGACCGTACATTTCCTTCCGCAATGCGGCCAATAGCGCGTAGTCCCCACGCACGTGGGGATGGACCGGCGGCCCACTGAATAGGCGACCACTCATCAGAGTAGTCCCCACGCACGTGGGGATGGACCGGATGAGCATCAAGCAGGAGTTAGCCCAGACAGTGTAGTCCCCACGCACGTGGGGATGGACCGTGGGCGGCATTATTCGGGGGGGGTATGAGGAGGTAGTCCCCACGCACGTGGGGATGGACCGAAAGGCCCCCACAACGGCACCCCGATAGCGAGTAGTCCCCACGCACGTGGGGATGGACCATCACCTTGTAAGGGTCCTTCTTCGTCAACGCCGTAGTCCCCACGCACGTGGGGATGGACCAGGTTGCGGTTGATTTATGCCATCAGGGTATCCGTAGTCCCCACGCACGTGGGGATGGACCGGTGTGGGCCGACCTTGACCAGTACGGCAACATGTAGTCCCCACGCACGTGGGGATGGACCAGCCGGCCAGGGCCGCCCCGTAGGAGGCCCCCAGTAGTCCCCACGCACGTGGGGATGGACCGATGGAGCCTTCGCCACGGCCTCGGCGCTTCATGTAGTCCCCACGCACGTGGGGATGGACTGACCAGGTTGGCCCCAGCAATGTGCCGCAGGGTGTAGTCCCCACGCACGTGGGGATGGACTGGTGAGCTAGGCTTAGCTTTGCCGAGCCTGGCTGCCAGATGGGCCTTTTTCACTTCCTCCCTGCCCTTAGCTTCCTGAGGTGGTGTGCGGAATAACCTTCATGTCTACCCTGGTTCGCCAGGGGCTTGTGCTCCATGCCTTTTATCGGTAGACTCCTCGCCAACCGGAGGTGCACCGTGCGGTGGTGGCTTTGGGTTGTGGTCCTTTTGGGAGTTACACTTGCGCAAAAGCCCCAGATCGTCATCGGCACCGGGGGTGTGGGTGGGGTGTACTTTTACTACGGCACGGCGGTGGCGGAGATTCTGAACAAGGCCGGTGTGGTCCAGGCCCAGGCCATGCAGTCGGGCGGCTCCATGGAGAACCTCATGCTCCTCCGGGACCGCACGGACCCCACCCGGGGGCTCTACTACTGCGGCACCGTGCTTCCCGATGCCGCCCTCCTGGCGTTCCAGGGGGAGGAACGCTTTCAGGGGAAACCCGCGCCCGCGCGCGTCCTGTTCACCATGTACCCCAACTACTTCCACGTGGTGACCACGGAGGATAGCGGCATCCGGGTCCTCCAGGACCTCAAGGGGAAGCGCGTCTCCACCGAGGTGGCCGGGGGAATTATTGAGTACGAGGCCCGCCTCCTCATGTCCGCCGCCATCCCGGGGTTTGACCCCAAGGTCCACTTCGGCAAGTGGGAGCGGGTACGGGTGGCGGAGGCGGCCCAGATGCTTTCCGAAGGGAACCTGGATGCTTTTTTCTGGTCCGGGGGCCTGCCCACGGGGAGCATCCTGGAGCTTGCGGGTAGCCTGGCCCGCAAGGGGAAGCGCCTCCTCCTTGTTCCTCTGCCGTCCCAGAGCACCCCGGTGCAGGTCCTCATGCGCCGCTTCCCCGGGGTGGTGGACACGGGCGTCATCCCCAAGGGCGTGTACAACACGCGGTACGATACCCCCACCCTTACCTTCTGGAACCTCTTCGTCTGCCCGGCGAGCCTCCCCGAGGAGCTCGCTTACGCCATGGTCAAAGCGGTCTTTGAGAGCCTCCCCACCCTGCACGCCGCCGTGGCCCCTGCCCGGGACACCACCCTGGAGAACGCCACCCGCTCCCGGAACGGTAAGGTGCCCTACCACGAGGGGGCCGTGCGCTACTTCCGGGAAAGGGGGGTGTGGCGCTAGGGCGTCTGGTAGGCTAACCAGAGGGCTTCCATGGTGGAGAGGCGGGTCTTGGGGAGGGGATCGTAAGGGGTAAGGTTGTGGAGGCGGAGGAGGGGCCTTTCCCCTAGGTCCAGGACGGAAAGCCCGCAGGGGTGCACCTCCAGGGGCAGGAAACCCCTTTGTCCGGTGAGGGCGAAGGTGAGGAGGGCCCGGATCACCCCTCCGTGCGCCACCAGGAGGGCGGTGTTCCAGGGCCTCGCCAGGAGGCGCTCGTAGGCGGGGAGGACCCGGTCCAGGAAGTCGCCGTACCGTTCCCCGCCCAGGAAGCGTTCGGAGAGGTCCTTGGGATGGAATGCTTCCCGGAAAGCCCGCTCCGGGTCCTCCAGGTCCTTGAGCCTCCCGGGGCGGATCTCCTGGAAGTCCGGCCAAGCCTCCACCGGGACCGGCCGCCCCTTGAGGACGAGGGCGAGGGTTTCCTCGGTGCGGGGCAGGCCCGTGTGGAGGGCGAGGTCCAGGGGTACCCTCCGCAGGAGCCTCCCCACCGCTTCCGCCTGCCTTCGCCCCCTTTCCGTGAGGCCCACCCCCTGCGGGGGCACGGGCTTCCCTTGGGGGAAGTAGTCCACCTCGCCGTGGCGCAGGAGGAGAAGCCGCCTCCTCATGGGTAGCGCTCCAGGTACTTGGGGTTGGCTACCTTGAGCTTGCGCGCCACGTGGTCCTTGAGATAGCCGAGGGTGCCGGGCGGGGCGTGGCCCTGGCGGATAAGCCCAGCCAGGGAGGCGAGGAGTTCCCTCACCTCCCCCTGGGCGCCCAAGAGCTTTCCCAAGGCCTCCCGCTCCTCTCGGAGGAGAACCTCCCCCAGGGCCAGCTCCCTCCGGGCTATCCCCAGGGCGTTCAAGGCCACCAGGGTCTGGAAGCGAAGCCTGGGGTCCGTGAGGGCGGGGAGGATTTCCCCTTCTAAGAACTCCGCCACCGCTTCCAGCAACTCGTCCAACGTGGGCCTATCCATACCGCTCCAAAAGGTGGAGGATCTCGTACTCCATCTCCGCCGCCAGCCTGCCCAAGACAGCGAGCTCCACGCTCCGCTCTTCCCCCCGAAGGTGCCTCCGGGCCTGCTTTAGCGCTCCCAGGCCCCAGCGCGCGTTGCCTAGGACTTCCCACCAGAAAAGCTCTTCCTCCCCGATGTCCTGGCCCGACCGGGCGTTGTAGCGCTCAAGGAAGGGCCCCACCTCGCCCACGCCCCCAAGGCGCTTGCGGTCCTCGCCGAAGCGCCAGGCCCGCACCAGGGGCCAGGCCAGGTCCTCCCGGGGATCCCCCAGATGGGCGAACTCCCAGTCCAGGACAGCCACCAGCCCCTCCTCGTTTACCAGCAGGTTGCCGATGCGGAAGTCCCCGTGGACCAAGACCAAGGGGCGTTCCCGGGGTGGATGGTCCAGGAGCCAGCGGAGACCCCACTCCAGGGCGGGGTGGGGTTCCTCCAGGGCGTCCAGGTCCTGGTACGCCGTTTCCAGGGCGGCGCGCCACGGGGGCGATGTGGGGGCGGGGAGGAAGAGCACCTTTTCCAGGGGGATGGCGTGGATCTTGGCGAGCTCCTCCGCCATGGCCTCGGGAAGCCGCTCCCGGGCCCTTTGGTACTCCGGCCGCCGCACCACCCGGGCACCGATGGACTCCCCCTCGAGGCGGCGCATGAGGAAGGCCTCCTTGCCCTCGAGGTCCGGAAGGTACACCAGGGGTTCCGGCACCCGCACCCCTTGGGCCTGGGCCAGCGTCAGGATGCGGAACTCCGTGGCCAGGCTGAGGGTGCCCCGGTAGATAACCCCCCCCGCCACCCGGCGCAGGAAGAGGGGGTGGAGGATGTCCCCCGTGCGGTAGTCCACCGCCCAGGCCTCCTTGGAGGCCCCTCCGGGGAGGCGCTGGAGCCGGACCACCTCCCCTTGGCCCAGGAGCTCCCTCAGGGTGGCCTCCAGCGCTTCCTTCATGGCCTAAGCCCCTTAAAGAGGGCCCGCTTCCCCACGGAGGCCCGGTGGACTTCGCTAGGCCCATCGTAGATGCGGAAGGGGCGCACCTCCCGGTAGAAGATGGAGAGGGGTATGTCCTCGCTGATCCCCAGGGCCCCGGTGATCTGCACCGCCCGGTCCACGGCCCGGTTCACCGCTTCCGAGACGAAGACCTTGGCCATGGAGGCCTCGTGCCGGATCCTCTCCCCACGGTCCAGCTTCCAGGCGGCGTGCCAGACCATGAGCCGGGCGGCGTGGAGCTCCATGTGGCTGTCGGCGATCATGAACTGGACGCCCTGGTGTTCGGCCAGCTTCTTTCCAAAGGAATCCCGCCGCAGGGCGTAGTCCTGGGCGAGTTCCGTGGCCCGGACCCCCACGCCGAGCCAGCGCATGCAGTGGGTGAGCCGGGCGGGGTCCAGGCGTAGCTCGGCGTAGGCGAAGCCCTTGCCCACCTCGCCCAAGACGGCGTCCTCCCCCACCTCGCACTCTTCCAGGACCAGCTCCCCGTGCCCCCCTATGGACCAGTGGTCCATGGTGGGAATGGTGCGCACCAGCTTGAGGCCCGGGCTGTCCCGCTCCACGAGGAAGAGGGTGGGGCCCTCCTCCGCCCGGGCCAGGACGAGGAAGAAGGCCGCCCCCTCCGCCCCCGTGGTGAACCACTTCCGTCCATTGAGGACGTACTTACGACCCCGCCGCTTCGCCGTGGCCTTGAGGAGGGTGGGATCGGCCCCGGCGCCCATGGGCTCGGTCATGGCGAAGCCGGAGCGCACCTCCCCAGCCACCAGGGGCTCCAGGTAGCGCTTTTTCTGTTCGGGGCTCGCCACCTTGTGCAGGAGGTGCATGTTGCCCTCGTCGGGCGCGGCGGCGTTGAGCGCCCTGGGGCCCAGGAGGCTCCTTCCCGCCTCCTCCAGGACCACCGCCAGCTGGGTCCAGGAAAGGCCTAGCCCCCCTAGCGCCTTGGGCATGTGGGGCAGGAAGATCCCCCAGGCCCGCGCCTCCTCTTGGAGCGTTCGGGTGAGGGCCTCAAGGTTCGCCGGGGTCGCTTCCCGCTCCCGGGGGATGACCCGCTCCTCCAGGAAGGTCCGCACCCGCTCCCTTAACGCCTCCGTTTCCCGGTCCACCGAGAAGTCCATCCTGCACCTCCTTCGGGGCGAAGTGCTTGGTGAGGAAGCGGTGGAAGCGGCGGATCATCCGTTCCTGCCGCTCTATGCTGGAGAGCACCTCCCCCGTTTTCCGCCACATATCCCAAAGCTCCTCGTCCGAAAGGGGAATTTCCTCCCGGCGCCAGTCCTGCCGGTAGGTGCCGTCGGGATAGAAGATGGCCTTCTTGAGGGCCATGATCTTGCGAATCTCTTCCAAGGTGAAGCCCAGTTGGTTGAGGTCTTGGATGTCCTGGACCAGGTAGAGGGCAAAGTCGGTGTACAGCTTGCGCCCTCCCTGGGTGAGGGCGCCGGGTTCCAGAAGCCCGAGCTGGGCGTAGTGTTGCAGGATGCGCCGCGAGACGCCGCTTGCCCGGGCGAGGTCGCTCAGGGTGTAGAGGGAGGGGAGCGTTGACGGCATGGTGCTAGTTTAGCACAAGGGATGGCAAAAAAGACATGAATGTTCACTCTTGACATACCTTGTCGTAATCCCTATAGTGGGCGCAAAGCGCGGAGGGCAAAATGGCGGCCTATTGGCAGCCGGAGCTGGAGACCATGCCGCGGCGGGAGCTGGAGGCGTTGCAGCTTAAGCGCCTTCGGGAACAGGTGGAGCGCCTTTACCGGGAAAGCCCCTTCTTCCGCGAGAAGTGGGCCGGCATTTCCCTAGAGATCCGCCACCTGGAGGACCTCGCCCGTTTCCCCCCGGTAACCAAAGAGGAGCTTAGGGAGGAGCAGCGCCTCCACCCCCCCTTGGGGCGCTATGCGGTGGCCCCGGAGGCGGCTTGGCGGGAGTACCACCCAAGTAGCGGCACCACCGGCTTCCCGGTGGGCACGGTGTGGAGCGAAAGGGATGTGGAGCACATCACCCAAGTGACCGCCAGGACCCTTTTCGCCTACGGGCTACGGCCCGGGGACATCCTCCTCAACGGTTTCAGCTACGGTCTCTGGGTTGCGGGGATGGCGGTGCACCACGCCGCCCGTGCCCTAGGCCTCTTCGTCCTGCCGGTGGGGGCTGGGCAAACGGAACGCCACCTGGAGCTCCTCTCCCGCTTTCGGCCCAAGGCCCTCACCGCTACCCCCTCCTTTGGGCTCTACCTGGCCGAGGCCCTTAAGGAGAGGGGTCTGGAGAGCCCCTTGCGCATAGGGGCCTTCGGTGGGGAGGCGGGGACGGAAAACCCCGCTACCCGGAGCCGGTTGGAGGGGGGTTTGGTCTGGCGTGCCTACGACTACTACGGCTTGGCGGAGATGGGACCCACCTTTGCGGGGGAGTGCGCCTACCAACAGGGGCTCCACTTCGCCGAGGACCATTACCTGGTGGAGGTGGTGGATCCCGAAACCCAAGAGCCCCTTCCGGAGGGGGAGGTGGGCGTCCTGGTGCTCACCCACCTCACCCGGGAGGCCACGCCCTTGGTGCGCTACTACACGGGGGATCTGGCCCGGATCACCAAGGAGCCTTGCCCGTGCGGCCGCACGCACCTGCGGGCCGTGGGGGGCATCCTGGGCCGCGTGGACGATCTCGTGGTCTACCGCGGGGCCAAGTTCTATCCCACCCAGGTGGAGGAGGTGGTGCGGCGCTTCCCCGAGCTGTCCAGCGAGTACCGGATAGAGGTCCGCGAGGCGGGCGGAGTGGTGAGGGACGTGACGGTGGTGGTGGAGCTGGCGCGGCCCGGGGAGGGGGGAGAAGGGATGGTGGAAAGGCTCCGGCAACGCCTCAAGGAGGCCCTGGGGGTGACGCCTGGGGTCCGCCTCGAAGCCCCCGGCACCCTGGAGCGGACCGCCTTTAAGGCCAAACGGGTGGTGCGGCATGCCGGGGCTTGAGGGGCTTCCGGTCCTGGTGGTGGGGGCCACGCGGGGGATCGGCCTGGCGGTGGTGGAGGAGCTCGTCCGCCAGGGGGCGAGGGTGGGCGTCACGGGCCGGGATCCGGACCGGGTGCGGGACGTGGCCGAGCGGCTTGGCCTCTGGGGCATGGCCGTGGACGCGCGGGACCGGGGGCGCCTGGAGGAGGCGGTGGCTCGCTTCGCCCGGGAGGTGGGGCTCTATGGCCTGGTCTACAACGCCGGCACCAGCCCCGCCTTCACCCGGGCCGACCGCTTGCCCCTGGAGGTTTGGGACGAGGTCCTCGCCGTGAACCTTACCGGGGCCTTCGTGGCGGCCCGGGCCTTCGCCCAGGCGCTGGAGGGGCCAGGGAGCCTGGTCCTGGTGGGCTCGGTCCTGGGCTTCCGGGGGGGCGCCCGGCTGGCCGCTTACACGGCGTCCAAGGCGGGGCTTTGGGGGCTTGCCCGCTCCTTGGCCTTGGACTGGGGGGAACGGGGCATCCGGGTGAACCTCGTGGCCCCGGGCTGGACGGCGACGGATATGACGGAGGGCTTGCGGAACCACCCCAGGCTTGGCCCCGCCATCCTGCGGGAGATCCCCTTGGGGCGGATGGCCCGGCCCGAGGAGGTGGCGAGGGTGGTGGCCTTCCTCCTGGAGCCGGAGAACGCTTACCTGACGGGGGGCGTCTACGCCGTGGACGGCGGCGTGGGAGCGAGATAGGAGGTGGTCTATGAAGGTCTTGAGGTGGATTGCGGTCTTGGCGTTGGCGGCTGGCTTGGCGTGGGCCCAGGGACAGCAGCCCATCAAGATCGGGGCGCTTTTTATCCTGAGCGGCAACTTCGCCGGCTACGGCAAGTCGGGCTCGCAAGGGGCCCAGCTGGCGGTGGACGAGATCAACGCCCGGGGAGGTGTCCTGGGCCGTCCCTTGCAGCTCATCGTGGTGGACGACCAGGGGAACCCGGAGGTGGGGGTGAGGGAGGCCCGCAGGCTTATCCTCCAGGAAAAAGTGGACTTCCTCTTCGGCATTGACTCCAGCTCGGTCTCCCTGGCGGTGGCGCCCCTCACCGACGAGTACAAGATCCCCCTGGTGGTCACCCATGCGGCGACCCCGACCCTAACGGAACAGTGCCGGCCCTTCGTCTTCCGCACCTCCAACAACGCCCGCATGGACGCGTGGGCGGCGGCGGCCCTGGCGGCCACCCTGCCCGTGAAGCGATGGGCCAACATTGGCCCCGACTACGAGTTTGGCCGGGTTTCCTGGCAGGACTTCATCACCCGGCTGAAGCAGTTGCGTCCCGATGTGGAGGTGGTAAGCGAGCAGTGGCCCCGCTTTGGCTCCACGGACTACGCCAGCTTCATCACCGCCCTGATGCGGGCGCGGCCGGAAGGGGTCTTCTCCACCCTGTGGGCGGGGGATATGGTCATCTTCGCCCGCCAGGCCAAGGCCTTTGGCTTCTTCAACCAGGTGCGCTACTTCGTGAACCCCGTGGGGGCCGCCCTCGAGGTCCTCGCTCCCTTGGGTAAGGAGGCCCCGGAGGGGCTCCTCGTCTCGGCCCGCTACTGGTTCCTCTACCCCAACACCGAGCGGAACCGGGCCTTTGTGGAGGCCTACCGGAGGCGCTTTAACGAATACCCCAGCTACAACGCCCAGGAGGCCTACGCCGGGATGCACATGCTCGCCCTGGCCATCCAGAAGGCCCGCTCCACCCAGGCGGAGGCGGTGCGCCGGGCCTTTGAGGCCGACGGCGGGCTCACCTACGAGGCGCCGGAGGGGCGGAAACGCATGCGCCCCGAGGACCACCAGGTGTTTGAAGGGCTCGTCTGGGGCTACACCAAGCACGCATCCGAGTACCCCTTCGCCATCCTGGACCGCATGCGCATCATCCCGGCCACGGACACGGTGTACCCCACGCAGTGCAAGCGGTAGGCCATGGAGCTGGGCTTTTACCTCCTGCAACTCCTCACCGGTTTGGCCTACGCCAGTACCCTCTTCCTCCTCGCCGTGGGGCTTTCCCTCATCTTTGGGGCCATGGGCATCGTGAACTTCGCCCACGGCTCCTTTTACATGCTGGGGGCCTACTTGCTCTACGCCTTCGCCCGGGGCCAGGCGGAGGGCTTTTGGCAGGGGCTCTTGCTGGTGGCGGCGGCGGGGGTGGTGATCGGGGCGCTGGTGGAACGCCTCTTCATCCGGCCCATCTACCGAAGGCCGGAGGAGTACCAGATCCTCCTCACCTACGCCCTCCTCCTCATCCTCGAGGACCTCGTGCGCTTCGCCTTCGGCGCCGCCTACCGCTCCTTCCCCATGCCCCCCGCCTTCGCCCATCCCCTTTTCGTCTTGGGTACCCCGTTTCCCAGCTACTACCTCTTCCTGGTGGGCTTGGCCGCATTGGTGGCCCTCCTCCTTTGGGCCTTTCTCCAGCGCACGCGGCTCGGCGTGTGGGTCCGGGCGGCCACCCAGGACCGGGAGATGCTGGAGGCCTTGGGGGTCAACGTTCCCCTGCTCTACACCGCCGTCTTCTCCGGGGGAATCGCCCTGGCCGCCCTGGGCGGGGCGGCCCTCCTTCCCCTCCAGGCCGCTACCCCCGGCATGGCGGTGGACGCCGTGATCCAGGCCTTCATCGTGGTGGTGATCGGGGGTTTGGGTAGCGTCTGGGGCGCCCTCTTGGGGGCGGTGCTCATGGGGTTAATCCAGGCTTTTGGGATCCTCCTGTTCCCGGAGATGGCCATGGTCTTCCCCTTCGCCCTGATGGCCCTGGTCCTGCTCCTCCGTCCCTGGGGCCTCCTGGGGCGTCCACCGGCGGTGCGGACATGAGGCTTCTTCTCCTCTTCCTCATCCTGGCGGGTTTGGGTCCAGCCCTCTCGGAGTATGGGCTCAAGCTGGCCAGCGAGGCCTTGGTCCTAGGGCTCTACGCCATGGCCTTTAACCTCCTCTTCCACCAGGCGGGCCTCCTCTCCTTTGGCCAGGCGGCCTTTTTCGGCATCGGGGCCTACACCATGGCCCTCCTGGTGAGCCGTGCGGGGTGGCCCTTCCTCCTCACCCTGCCCTTCGCCCTCCTCACCGCAGGCTTAGCGGCGGCCCTCATCGGGTTCCTGAGCCTGCGCCTCACCCGCATCTACTTCACCATGCTCACCCTGGCCTTCGCCCAGCTCTTCTACGCCGTGGCCCACAAGTGGTACGCCTTCACCGGGGGGGACAACGGGATCACGGACCTGAGGCCCCAGGGCATCCTGGGGGAGAGCCTGCCCTTCTACTACCTGGCCCTCTTCGCCTTCGCCCTGGGGGTGGGCTTCCTCGCCCTTCTGGATCGGTCGCCCTTCGGCTACGCCCTCCGGGGGCTACGGGACAACCGGGCCCGGGCCGAGGCGGTGGGGATTGGGGGGTTGAGGCACCTCCTCCTGGCCTTCGTGATCTCCGGCGCCCTCTCGGGCTTGGCGGGGGCCCTCCAAGGGGCGCTGCAGCGCTCCGTTTTCCCGGACTACCTCTTCTGGACCCGCTCGGCCGAGGCCATCCTGGCCACCATCCTGGGGGGGAGCGGGGTCTTCCTGGGGCCCGCCGTGGGGGCCGCCGCCTTCCTCTTCCTTAGGGTCTTGGTCCAGGCGCAGACGGAGTACTGGCCCTTTTTCCTGGGGGTTATCCTCCTCCTCACCGTGCTTTTCTTCCCCAAAGGGATCGCCGGGGTGGGGGAGGGGGTGGCCCGGAGGTTAAGGAGGGTGCAGGGTGGCGCTTAAGGTGGAAGGGGTGTACAAGTCCTTCCAGGGCTTTTTGGCCCTGGGCGGGGTTTCCCTGGAGGTGCGGGAGGGGACCTTCCACGCCCTGGTGGGGCCCAACGGGGCCGGGAAGACCACCCTCTTTAACGTCATCACCGGGCGCCTGGTCCCGGACCGGGGGAGGGTGTACTTCCGGGGGCGCGAGATCACGGGCTGGCCCACCCCCAAGGTGGCCCGGCTGGGCGTCGCCATCGCCTTCCAAAGGGCCCAGCCCTTCGCCTCCATGACCGTCCTGGAGGCGGTGGTCCTGGCCCGGCTCGGCTACACCGGGAACACCCTAAAGCTCCTTAAGCCCCTGGTCCGCTTCCCCGAGGCCCGGGCCAAGGCGGAGGAGGCCCTGGGCAAGGTGGGCCTCGAGGCCCACGCGGGGCGCCGGGTGGCGGAGTTGCCCTTGGGGGACCTCAAGCGTCTGGACGTGGCCATGGCCCTCGTGGCCGAGCCCAGGCTTCTCCTTTTGGACGAGCCCTTGGCCGGGCTTTCCCGGGCGGAACGCCGGCGCATGGTGGACTTTATCGGCGAGCTATTGCGGCGGGAAGGCGTGACGCTTCTTTTCACCGAGCACGACACCGAGGCGGTGCTGGCCCTGGCGGACCGGGTCACCGTGCTTCACCAGGGCCAGGTGCTGGCGGAAGGCGCGCCCGAGGAGATCCGGGGCGACCCGGCGGTGCGGGCGGCCTTCCTGGGAGGGAGCGCATGAGCCTGGTGGTGGAGGACTTGCGGGCGGGCTACGGGGAGATCCCGGTCCTTCACGGGGTGAGCTTGCGGGTGGAAGAGGGGGAGGTGGTGGCCCTGCTTGGCCGGAACGGGGCAGGCAAGACCACCCTGATCAAGGCGGTCATGGGCCTGGTGCGCCGCTTTTCCGGGCGCCTATCCTACCGCCACCACGATATCAGCGACTGGCCCCCTTACCGCCGGGCCCGGCTGGGCCTGGGCTATGTGCCCGACGACCGCCGCATCTTTCCCGAGCTCACCGTACGGGAAAATCTCCTGGTGGCCGCCCGGCCTGGCCCCTGGAACCTGGAGCGGGTCTTCCAAATCCTGCCGCGGTTGGCGGAGATCCAAAACCGCCGGGGCGGGCTCCTGTCTGGCGGCGAACAGCAGATGCTCACCATCGCCCGCACCCTCCTCACCAACCCCACCCTCCTGCTCCTGGACGAGCCCACGGAGGGCCTCGCCCCCCTGATCGTGGAGGAGATCGCCCGCCTGGTCCTGGCCCTGAAGGCGGAGGGCATGCCCATCCTCCTGGCGGAGCAGAACCTCCGCTTCACGGGGAGGGTGGCGGACAGGGCCTACGTTCTGGAAACGGGAGAGGTGCGCCTGGAGGGCCCCATGGAGGACCTGCTCCAAAGCGACCAGGTGGTGGCCCTCCTCTCCCTTTAGTCCCCGGCTTGGCTCAACGGGGGCTCCCGGGCAGGAGCCGGGCGAGGAGGGGCACCAGGAGGAATACCAGGAAAACCCGCACCGTGTGGAAAAGGCCCACCAGCCCGGCGTCCCCCCCTTCCACCCGGCTCAAGGGGCCCATGCCGGTGATGCCGCCGGGGGAGAGAGCGAAGAAGAGGGCGTGCGGGCTGAGGCCGAGGAGCCGGGCGTAGGCGAAGGCCAAGAGAAGGGCGAGGGCCAGGAAGCCGAGGGCGGCCAGGGCGGCCCAGGGCAGGAGCCACCCCTGGAGGAGGTCCCTGCGAAAGGCCAGGCCCACCACGACCCCGGCGAGGAGCTGGGCCAGGAGGTCCAGCCCCGCCGGCGCCGGCGAGGGGGTAGGGGAGAGGGCTTGGGAGAGGCCCGCCCCCAGCATGGCCCCCACCACCGCCCCCCCGGGGAGGCCCAGGCGGTGGAAGGCGAGCCCCAGAAGGAGCCCAAGGAGGAGAGGGCGGAGGAGTTCCATGCCCTTGGGTATACCCCTAGGAGGGCCTACCCGGCAAGCTCCGGGATGGGGGCCTTCCGTTAAAGGGGCTTCCCCAAGGGCTTTGCGCCGGAGAGAACGAGCGGGAAAATAATGAAAAAGACCTTGTCCGGGTGAGGGCGGTGGCGTATAGTCCCCCTTGTAGGCATTAGCAAGGAGGTGGAGGCCATGAAGTGGACGGTGTGGCTTTTGGCGTTGTTGGGTGTGGGGGCTTTAGGGCAACAGTCCCGCCCCGCTTCCGATCCCCAGGTGGTGGAAGCGGCCCGCAGGGAAGGCCGTCTCATCATCTACTCTTCCACGGACCAAGCGAGCGCCCAAGCGCTTTTGGACGATTTCCGCCGCCTTTACCCCTTTATCCAGATAGAGTACAATGACCTTGGTACCCAGGCCATCTACGACCGGTTTGTGAGCGAAACCGCGGCGGGGGCGCGGAGCGCTGACCTCCTCTGGTCCAGCGCCATGGAGCTCCAGGTGAAGCTGGCGAGCCAGGGCTATGCCCTGCCCTACGATTCCCCGGAGGCCAGGAACTGGCCCGCCAATGCCCGCCTGCAGAACCTGGCCTACGGCACCACCCTCGAGCCGGCGGTGGTGGTCTACAACCGCCGCTTCCTCAAGCCCGAGGAGGTGCCCACCACCCGGGAGGGTCTGGTGCGCTTCCTGCAGGAGCCCAGGATGCGGGGACGCGTGGCCACCTGGGACCCCGAGCGGAGCGCCGTGGGCTTCACCATCCTCAAGGCGGATTACGACCGCTACCCGGCTTTTCAGGACCTGGTGCGGGCGTTCGGCAGGGCCCAAGCCTCCCTCTACTCCTCCACCGGGGCGGCCTTTGAAAAGATCATCTCCGGTGAGCACTACCTGGCCTACGGCTTCTTCGGGTCCTACGCCCTTCTGCGCCAGCGCACGGTGAAGGATCTGGGCATCGTCTACCTCACCGACGGGACGGTGGCCATCCAGCGGGTGGCCTTCATCAACCGGCGGGCGGCGAACCCCAACGCCGCCAAGCTCTTCCTGGACTACCTCCTTTCCCTCCGGGGCCAGAACCTCATGGCCTACACCGCCCTCATCTTCGCCCGGCGGGAGACGGTGGTGGGCGAGGCCACGCCCCAGGCCCTGTACAAGGCGGTAGGGGGCAAGGACAAGGTCTACGCCATCCCCGTATCCCCGGAGATCCTGAAGAACCTGGACCCGCAGGAGCGCTTGCGCTTCCTCACCTTCTGGCGGCAGGCCATCCGCGGCCAGTAGGGGGTTGGGCGTGCCCGGCCGGAGCGCCCCTTCGCCGAACCTGGCCCTTTCCCTCCTCCTGGGGCTGGTGGCGGTCCTGGTGCTGGCTCCCTTGGGGATCCTCCTCTACCAAAGCCTTCTCAGCGCCCCCTTCTTCGCGCCGGTGAAGCGCCTTGCCCTCGAGGCCTACCGCTACCTCCTCCACGACCCCTACTTCTTTGAGGCCCTGAGGAACTCCTTCGTCATCGGCCTCGGCATGGTGGGGGTAGCGGTCCCCTTAGGGGGCCTCTTCGCCTTCTTGGTGACCAGGACGGATCTTCCCTTCGCCCGGTTCTTTGAGCTCCTCCTCCTCGCCCCCATCTTTATCTCCCCCATCATCCTGGGCATTGGGTTCATCGTGGTCTTCGGCCCTTCGGGTCTGGTGTCCGGCCTGGTGGAAACGGCCTTCGGCCGAGTCCCTTGGACCATTTACACGCTTCCCGCCATCGCGGTCATCGCCGGCCTCACCCACGTGCCCTACGTCTACCTTTACGTGGCTAGCACCATCCAAAACGTGGACGCCTCCCTGGAGGAGGCGGCCCGGGTGGCCGGGGCGCGGCCCTTCTGGGTGGCGGTAAGCGTCACCTTCCCCTTGGTGCGGCCCGCCCTGGTCTATAGCGCCGCCCTCATGCTCCTCTTGGGGTTTGAGCTTTTCGGCCTACCCCTGGTCCTGGGGGACGCTAAGGGCATCATGGTCATCACCACCTACCTCTACCGCCTCACCGCCATCACCGGCACCTCCGCCTACCACCTCATGGCGGCGGTGGGCGTGGCCATCGTGGTCATCGCCCTGGCCCTGGTGCTTCTTCAGCGCTATCTGGTGGGGCGGATGGAGGGGCGGTACGTGGCCATCGGGGCCCGGGGTTACCGCACGGAGAGGCTTCCCCTGGGCAAGCTCCGCCACGTGTGGGCTCTCCTTCTCGCCCTCTACCTCTTGGTGGCGGTGGTCCTCCCGGTATTGGGCGTGGTCTTCCGGAGCCTGGTCATCAGCTGGGGGCCAGGGGTGGACCTTCGCGAGGTCCTCACCCTAGGCCACTACCTGGAGGTCTTCAAGCTCCCGAACCTGAGCCGGGCGGTGACCAACACCCTGGTGGTGGCCGCTTTAGGAGGGGCCCTGGCCCTGGCCTTCTACCTTCTTATCGCCTTGGGGATCCAGCGGGGTGGGGGCTACGGCCGGGTCTTGGACTATCTGGCGGGCCTGCCCCGAGCGGTGCCGGGGATCGTCATGGGCCTAGCCTTCCTCTGGCTCTTTCTCTTCCTCAAGCCCATCGCCCCCCTCCGCAACACCCTCTTCGCCCTCATCCTGGCCTACACCGTGGTCTGGATGCCCTACGGGGTCCGCCTCCTCACCGCCGCCCTCCTCCAGGTGGGGCGGGAGGTGGAGGAGGCGGCGCGCATCGCTGGGGCCTCTCCGGTGAAGGCCTTTGTGCACGGTACCCTTCCCCTCCTCAAGGGGGGAGTTCTCACCGCCTGGTTCCTCCTCTTCATCCAGTTCGTGCGGGAGTACTCCACGGGGGTCTACCTGCTCACGGCGGGTACGGAGGTGCTGGGGGCCCAGATCGTGGCCCTCTGGGGGACGGGGGCGGTGGACGTGATCGCCGCCCTGGCCACCCTGCAGGTGGTCATCGTGAGTGCGGTCTTCCTGCTGGCGAACCGCCTTGGGGTGCGGCCCCAGGGGCTTTGAGGTGCGGCCATGACCGAGAAGCGCGCTGCGAGCTTGTTTTCTGGGGTGACGGGGGAGGAGGCCCCCTTGGTGGTGGAGGCCTTGGAGGTGCGGCTCGGGGAGAACCCTGTCCTCAAGGGGGTGGATCTCACCGTGGCGCCCGGGGAGGTGGTGGCGCTGTTGGGCCCCTCGGGTTCGGGCAAGACCACCCTCCTCCGGGCGGTGGCGGGCCTGGTGCGCCCCAGCGGGGGCCGGATCGCCCTTGGGGCCACGGTCTTCTTTGATGGGAAAAGGGGGGTCTTCTTGCCCCCCGAGCGGCGGGACCTGGGCCTCGTCTTCCAGTCCTACGCCCTCTGGCCCCACCGCACGGTGTTTGAGAACGTGGCCTACGGGCTTCGGCTCCGGCGGGTGCCAGAGAAGGAGGTACGGGAGCGGGTGCTCCACCTCCTGGACCGTTTGGGGCTGACGGGTCTTGAGGGGCGCTATCCCGGGGCCCTTTCCGGGGGGCAGCAACAGCGGGTTTCCCTGGCCCGCGCCCTGGCTTACAATCCCAGGCTCCTCCTCCTGGACGAGCCCCTTTCCAACCTGGACGCCAAGCTCAGGGACCAGGCCAGGGTCTGGCTCCGGGAGACCCTTAAGGCCACGGGCAAGGCCGCCCTTTTTGTCACCCACGACCAGGCGGAGGCCATGGCCATCGCCGACCGCATCGCCCTTTTGAACGAGGGCCGCGTGGAGCAGGTGGGGACGCCGGAGGAGCTTTACCGCAACCCCCGGACCCTCTTCGTGGCCGACTTCCTGGGTAACCCCAACGTGGTGGAGGCCCTGGTGGTGGCCTTGGAGGAGCCTTGGGCGAGGCTAGAGCTCTCTGGCTTCCCCGTGCGGGCACGGGCCATGGGGCCTTTGGTGCCGGGGCGGCTCGCCAAGCTCGTCCTCCGCCCCGAGGCCTTGCGCCTGGCGGGGCCAGGGGAGGTGAATGTCCTGGAAGGGGAGCTCGCCCATTCCCTCTACCTCGGGATGCACCACGAGCACTGGGTGGGGGTAGGGGAGGCGCTTCTCCGCTTCTATAGCCCCCTCCCCCTTCCTGGGCCCAGGTTGCGCCTGGCCTTCGATCCGGAGGCCGCCTTGGCCTACCCCGCCGAGGGGGGATAATGGCCTTGTGGTGCGCCCCTTAGCGGTGCCCCTTCTGGCCCTTTGCCTTGGGCTTTGGGTCCTGGAGGCCTTCCGGGGAAATGCGCTCCTGTCCGAGGCGCTCCTGGCGGAAACCCGGCGGGTGGCCGAGGCGGGGGCGGTGCTGGAACGCCTGGGTGGCCGGCGCACGGAAAACCCCCCTAGCCCCTTGCCCCTCCCCGGGGGCCGGCCTGCGAGGGTGCGGGAAAGCGTGTCCGCCGGCTACCGGGTGATCGTCTTCCAGGACCAGGCGGAAGTCAGGCGGCTTGCGGAAAGCCTCACGCAAAGCCGCCGCCACCTGGACCTGTTGCGGGCCCAGGCCCATGAGTTCCAGAACTTTTTGCACCTCCTCGGGGGTCTCCTGGAGCTTGGGCGGGTGGAGGAAGCCCTGCGGCTTTTGCGGAGGGAGGGCGAGGCGGAGGCCCGGCTGGAAGCGGTGTTGGCCCGGGTGGAGCTTCCCCTCTTGGCGGCCCTCCTTTTGGGCAAGTGGCGTCGGGCCCAGGAACTTGGCGTGGAAATGGACCTGGAAGGACAACTTCCTGCCCAATACGCTCCCTTGGGGGACCTGCTCGCCTCCGTTCTGGGCCAGCTTTTGGAAAACGCCCTCGAGGCGGCGGCCCAAAACCCTGGGGGACAGGTACGGCTCCGCTTTAGGGCGGGGGAGGAGGGTCTTTCCGTGGAGGTGTGGGACAACGGCCCGGGGCCCCAAGGGGAAGCCCTCTTCCAGCCCGAAGCCAGCAGCCGGGGGGCGGGCCGGGGCTATGGCCTGGCCTTGGCCCGCACCCTGGTCCAGGCGGCGGGGGGAGGCTAGGGTACCGGCGGCAGGAGGGCTGGACCGTGTTCTGGGTAGCCTTCGGTAAACCATGGACCGCGCGCTCATCGTAGAGGACGATCCCCGGGTGGCCTCCTTGCACCGGGCCTTTTTGGAGGCGGAAGGGGTCCAGGTGGTGGGGGTGGTGGCGGGCCTCGAGGCGGCCCTTTCCGCCCTAGCGCTGGAGCCCGATCTGGTCCTCCTGGACCTCTACCTTCCCGATGGCCACGGGCTGGACCTCCTACCCGCCTTGGTGGGCACGTACGTCATCGTCATCACCGCCGCCAAGGACGTGCCCACGGTGGAACGGGCCCTCTTGGGCGGGGCCATGGACTACCTGGTGAAGCCCTTTGGGCAAAGCCGCCTGAGGGAGGCCCTAAGCCGCTACCGGGCCTTCCGCGCCCTCAGGCGGAAGGGCGAGGTTTCCCAAGCCGACTTGGACCGCCTCCTCGCCCGCAGGCGGACGCCCAAGGGCCTGGACCCCCTCACCCTGGAACGGGTCCTTTCCCTCTTCGGGGGACGGGAGGCCCTCACCGTGGAGGAGGTGGCCCTGGCCTTGGGCCTTTCCCGGGTCACCGCCTGGCGCTACCTGGAGGGGATGCGGAGGGAAGGGCTTTTGGAAGGGGAGACTGACCCAAAGGGCCAGGGGCGGCCCTTGCGGCGTTACCGCTTGGCGGGGAGCTAACCTCCCCCCCGCAGGATCCGCTCCCGGTACCAGAGGGCGCTCCGCTTGGGGATGCGCCGTCCCGTGGGATAGTCCACGTAGAGGAGCCCGAAGCGCTTGGTGTAGCCGTGGGCCCACTCAAAGTTGTCCAGAAGGCTCCAGGCGAAGTACCCCCTGACGTCTACGCCTTCGCTCCGCGCCCTACCCACCGCTTCCAGGTGGCTTTCCAGGTAAGCCACCCGCTCGGGGTCCTCCACCACCTCTTCCCCTCGCCAAAGGTCCGGGTAGGCGGCCCCGTTTTCCGTGACGAAGAGGGGCCAAGGGGTTTCCCGGGCCAGGCGCCTCAGGAGGCGGTAGAGCCCCTCGGGGTAGACCTCCCAGCCCATGGCCGTGGTGGGCCTTTCCGGGGGCAGGTAGCGCACCGGCAAGAGGCCTTCCCCCCGGGCCACCCGGGCCCGGGTGTAGTAGTTCACCCCGAGGAAGTCCAGGGGCCTTGCCATGCGCTCCAGGTCCTTGGGATAGATGGGGACGCTGGGTGGGTTGGCGAAGGGGCTTTCGGGGTAACCCCGGCCCAAGAGGGGGTCCAGGAAGAAACGGTTGTGGTAGCGGTCCGCCCGCTCCACCGCTTCCTCGTCCTCCCCCTCCACCCAGGTGAAGTTCAGGACGATGCCCACCCGCTTGGCCCCGGCGGCCCGCAAGGCCTCCACGGCCAGGCCGTGGCCCAGGAGGAGGTGGTGGGCGGCGCGGAGGGCGGCCTCGAGGTTCCGGAGCCCGGGGGCATGCTCGCCCGTGAAGTGGCCCAGGAAGGCGCTGCACCAGGGCTCGTTGAGGGTGGCGAAGTAGGGGACGCGGTCGGCCAGGGCCCGGGCCACCAAGGCGGTGTACTCGGCGAAGGCGTAGGCGGTCTCCCGGCTCCGCCACCCGCCCCGTTCCTCCAAGGCCCAGGGGAGGTCCCAGTGGTAGAGGGTGAGGAAGGGGGTGATCCCCGCTTCCAGGAGGGCGTCCACGAGGCGGTCGTAGAAGGCGAGGCCCTTCGGGTTGATGCGCCCCTTTCCCCCGGGGAGGATGCGGGGCCAGGCCACGGAGAAACGGTAGGCCTTTAGGCCCAGCCAACGCATCCACTGCAGGTCCTCGCGCCAACGGCGGTAATGGTCGCAGGCGGGTTCGCCCGAGCTCCCATCCCGGATGGCCCCGGGGCGTTGGCAGAAAACGTCCCAGATGGAAGGCCCTCGCCCATCCTCCCCCGTGGCCCCTTCGATCTGGTAGGCGCTGGTGGCCGCGCCAAAGAGAAAGCCTTCCTTTTCCACAAGGCACCTCCTATCCCTTGACCGCCCCTGCCGTGAGGCCCTGGATGAGCCAGCGTTGCACTAGGAAAAAGAGGAGGAGGACGGGCAGCGTGGCCACGGTGGCGGCGGCCATGACCAGGTCGTAGCGGTTCTGGAAGTTACCCACGAAGTTGCGGATGCCCACGGGGATGGTGGCGGTGGCCTCGGTGGTGAGGATCTGGGCGAAGAGGAGCTCGTCCCAGGCGGTGAGGAAGATGTAGACGGCGGTGGCGGCGATGCCCGGCAGGGCCAGGGGCAGGATCACCCGGTAAAAGGCCTGGAAAGGGGTGGCCCCGTCCACCAGGGCCGCCTCCTCCAGCTCCTTGGGGATGGAGGCGAAAAAGCCCCGCAGGATCCAGATGCTTATGGGCACGAAGAAAGCCGTGTAGGTGAGGACCAGGCCCGTGTAGCTCCCCACGAGCCGCACCTCGAGGCCCAACGCCTCCCTAGCCCAGTTCTGAAAGGCAATGTACATGATGTAGATGGGGATGAGAAACAGGATGCCCGGGATGACCTGGGTGAGGAGGACACTCCCCCCGAAAAGCTCGGCTCCCGGGAAGCGGAACCGGGCCAGGGCGTACCCCGCCAGGGTGGCCACCCCTAAGGCGAAGAGGGTGGTGAGGGTGCAGACCAGAAGGGAGTTCTTTAGGTACTGGAAGAAGGGCAGGGCCCGCCAGATCTCCAGGTAGTTTCCCCACTGGGGCGCCTTAGGGAAGAGGCTTCCCGTGGCCGCCTCCAGCTGGGTCATCAGGGAGGTGTTCACCATCCAGAGGATGGGGAAGAGTTGCCCTAAAAGGCCCAACACCAGGACGCCCCCGGCGCCCCACGCCAGCCAACGTTCCTCGCGCATTCGTCACCTCGCTTTCAGGTCTTCCCGGAAGGCCCGGTACCAGAAGAGGATGAGGACCAGGGTCAGGAGCATGTACAGGGTGCTAGCGGCGGCCCCCAGGCCGAAGTTCCACATGCCGAAGGTGTTCCGGAAGAGGTTGGTCATGAGGAGGTCCCCCCACTCCCCGGGGTACCCGGCCCCGTGGCCGAACATCATGTAGACGATGTTGAAGCTGTAAAGCGTCCCCAGGAGGCCATAGAGGAGGAGGATGGCCGTCACGGGGCGAAGGGAGGGCCAGGTAATGTACCGGAAGCGTTGCCACGGGGTAGCTCCGTCCACCTTGGCCGCCTCGTAGAGCTCCTGGGGGATGGCCTGGAGGGCCGCCAGGTAGGTGACCATGACGAAGGGCCAGCCCCGCCACACCGTGGGTAGGACGATGGCGAGGAAGGTGAGGGGGCCGATGAGCCAGTGGGGCTTCTCGGGCAGGAGGTGGAGCACGTCCACGAGGAGGGTGTTGATCACCCCGTTTTTGAGCCACATGAACCCCCACAGGAGCCCCACCACGTAGCTGGGCACCACCCAGGGTAGGAGGAAAAGCGTTCGCCCAAGCCCCCGCAGGAAGAGGGGTCGGTTGAGGACGTGGGCAAAGAGGAGTCCGAGGGAAAGGGTCAGGGCATTCACCACCAGGGCGTAGAGCAAGGTGGTGCGCACGGCATAGAGGAAGCCCGTGCGGAAGGTGGACTGGGGGTCAAAGAGGATCTCCCGGTAGTTCGCCAGGCCCACGAAGGGGGCGCCGAGGTAAAGCCGCAGGGTGCTCAGTTTTAGGTCTAAAAAACCCATGTAGATGCCCTGGAGCATGGGGCCATAGTGCACCAGGAGCATGCCTAAGAGGGCAGGGGCCACGAAGAGGTAAGCGAGGCCGTACCGTTGCCAGAATCGGAAAAGGGCCATGGTATTGGGGTAAGGGGGGGGCGTTAGCCCCCCCTTCTGCGCTACCTCAAGGCGCTATTGATGGCGGCGGAAGCCTTGTCCATCAGGTCCTTGAGGGCCTCCTGGGTAAGGCGCTTCTGCGCCACCAGGTCCCAGGCCATGCCCAGGTGTTGCACCGCCAGGTTCTCCACCCCGCCCCAGCCCGCCAGGCTGGGATAGGTGCGCCCAAACTGGGCCGCCTGGACGAAGACCCGCATGAGGGGATTCCCGTGGATCTCGGGGGCGTTCCAGGCGGTCCGCAGGGCGGGGAGCAAGCCGCTCATGCGGGCGTAGGTCACCTGGGCCTCCGGGCTGCCCAGGTACTTCAGGAGCTCCTTGGCCAGCTCCTTGTTCTTGGAGAAGCTGAAGAGGGCCAGGTTGGAGCCGCCGAAGAAGGTGTACCGCCCCCTGGGGCCTATGGGATAGGGGGCTACCCCCAGGTTCCTGGCGGCTACCCGCTCGGCGAACCCCCCTTGGGCCTCGGGCACCTGGGCCCGCTGGATCATCCAGGGGCCGCTGGCGAAAACGGCGCATTTGCCCGCCTGGAAGTCGGCCTCAATCTGGGCCGTGTTTTTCTCCAGGCTTTCGGCAGGGACATAGCCTTTCTGGGCCAGGGATAGGAAGAAGAAGAGGCCCTGGAGGCTTTCGGGGGTGTTGAGGGCGCTCTGCCACCTCCCCTGCACCTGGCGCACCACCTCGCCCCCCGCGCCCCAGATCCAGGGGGCGGCGTTGTGGAGCACGTCCCAGGAGTTTTTGCCTGGAGTGCAGAAAGGAGCGAGGCGCTGCTTGGTTTCGGGGTCGGTGAAGGTGGAAGCGGTGAGCCGGGCGAGCCCCGCCTCAAAGCTCTGCCAGTCGGCGAACATCTGGGAGGGGTTTATCCCAGCCGCCCTGAGGGCGTCCGTCCGGTAGTAGAAGGCCCTGAGTTCGGAGAACCAGGGCAGGGCCGTGGCCCTTGGGCTTCCTGCCAACCGGGTGGTGTTCCAGACGGCGGGCAGGTAGGCGCCCTGGCCGCCCAGGGCCTGGAGGACGTCGTCCAGGGGCTCCAGTACCCCCATGGCGCTGATGGCCCCCACCCAGGTGGTGCCGAGCTGGGTGATGTCGGGGCCCACGCCGCTCGTGGCCGCGGCGGTGATGCGGGTCCAGGCCACGCCCCAGTCCAGGACCGTGACCTTAACCTGCACGTTGTTGGCCCGCTCAAAGGGGGCCACCAGGGCCTTGAAGTCCTCTGCCGGTTGGGCGCTGTTGGGCATGATCCAGACCTCGAGGGTCCGTTGGGCAAGACCGAGGGAAAGGGCGAAGAGAAGGGTTGAAAGCGCTTTCTTCCACATAAAAACCTCCTCTTTGGGAAAACCCGTCCCTTGGGACGGTCCGAAGGCCTAAGGCCGCAGGGCCGGCTTTTCCTTCAGGTTCCCACCTCCCTTACCGAATACCTTTCCACCAGCTGGAGGGGGATGGGGAAGAGGGTAGGCACTTCCCCTTCCAGCAGGGCTTTGAGGGCTTGCGCCAGGGCGTGGCCTATCTCCCGTGCGGGCTGGCGCACCGTGGTCAGGGGCGGGATCTGGTAGGCGGCCAGGGGGATATCGTCAAAGCCCACCAGGGAGACGTCCTCGGGAACCCGAAGCCCCTTTTCGTAAAGGTAGAGGCGGGCCCCGATAGCCGTCTGGTCGTTGGCGGCGAAGATGGCGGTGGTGTCCGGAAAACGGGCGAAAAGCTCCTTGGTCGCCTCGTAGCCCCCATCCTCCTGGAGGTTGCCAAAGACCACACGGGGCGCAAGCCCCGCCTCCCGCATGGCCCTACGGTAGCCTTGGAGGCGCTCGCGCACGTCGGCGCCGCCGCGGTGGCTGGAGATGTGGGCAATGTGGCGGTGCCCCTTCTCCAGGAGGTACCGGGTGGCCCGGTGGGCGGCTTCCCGGTTGTCCAGGACCAGGGACCAGGTCTGGGGCCCCGTGAGGGCCTGGCCGAAGGCCAGGACGGGGACGCCCAGGGGCTTGAGGGCGGACTCCTCCAAGGAGGTACCGAGGAGGACCACCGCCTCCACCCGGTGGCCCCGGAGGAAGTCCAGGGCTTCCAGCTCCCGCACCAGGCTCCAGTGCCCGGGTACGGCGATGGGGCGGAAGGGGGTGGCCTCCAGCTCCAGGGTGATGGCCTCGAGGATGGGCCCATAGAAGGGGCTCCCGAAATCGGGCAAGAGGATGCCCACGGCGTACGAACGCCCCTTGGCCAAGCTTTGGGCTAGGGGGCTTGGCGTGTAGCCCAGTTCCTCTATGGCCTGGAGTACCGCCCGGACCTTTTCCCGGGACACCCGGGCGGTGCCGTTGAGGACGCGGGAAACGGTGGCGGGGGAAACCCCAGCGCGGCGGGCCACCTCGGCGATGGTAGGGTGGGTGCGGGTCATGGTTTGGAACCCAGGGTAGCACGTCTTGAAAGCGCTTGCAAGTGGGGGAGCCGGGTTTCCCCCCGGGCGTCCTCCGACTGGTGGGCGCAAATGGCCCGCGCGGGAACGTTCCCTCGGCGGGGTGGTGGCGAGTCCCGTGCGGGTAGGGGATTGTGCTAATATGGATGTATGCGCACCACCCTGGACCTCCCCGAACCTCTCTACCGCCGCCTCAAGCTTAAGGCTGCGCAGGAGGGCAAAACCCTGCGTGAGGTGGTCATTCACCTTTTGGAGGAGGGGCTAGGCCGCGCCCCCAAAGGCCCCAGGCCCCTCCCAAAGGTGGCCGAGGCGGGGAGGCGCCTACCCGTAAGGAGCCACGCGGAGCTCTGGGAACTCCTGGAGGGCTATGGAGATACCTGACCTCAATGTCTGGTTTGCGCTCCTCGTTCCCGAGCATCCCTTCCATTCCCAGGCCCTCCGCTACTGGGAGGAGGCGGAGGACCCTGCCCTTGTGCGGGTCACAGCCTTGGGTCTACTGCGGCTCCTCACCAACCCCACGGCCATGGACGGGAAGCCTTTGACCGTGGCGGAGGCGTGGCGGGTTTACCGGGAGCTGCGGGTGGCCTCCGGGGTGCCCCTCAGGGAGGAACCCCCAGAGTTGGAGAAAGTCCTCGAGGGGTTCCTTTCGGGGGTTACGCCAAGGCTCTGGACGGATGCTTACCTGGCCGCCTTTGCCCTGGCGGGCGGGTACCGCTTGGTGAGTTTTGACCGGGACTTCCTGCGTTTTCCCGGGGTACCCCTTAAGCTTCTCGTGCCCTGAAAGGGCTAGGCCCACTTAATGGGAAGCGGCCAGGTTAGATGGGCCTTCTCCGCGCTCCAAGGGAGCCAAAAGACGCGCCAAGGGCGTACATGACGGCGGTTGGGCTCAGTTTTTGCGGATCCTCGCCTAAAAAGCGGAGGGGGCTGGTAGGCGGGTGATAACGGTAGACCCTAAGTACACCAGCCAGGACAGCCCGGTGTGCGGCCATAGGGAGAGGCGACCCTTGTGGGTCAGGGAGTTCACCTGTCCTGCTTGTGGGGCTTCCCTGCACCGGGATGTGGCCGCCGCGCGGAACATCCTGGCGAAGGCCTGGACGGGGCCTTCGGGGAGGGATGCGCTCGCGTCCTGAACCGAGGTCAGGCGAAGCCTAGCTTGTAGCCCCGCTCTGAAGAGCGGGGAGTCGTCACAGCATCGGTCTTGAGCCCGAAGAGCTGTCACACCAAGCTTGGTTAAGATTGGGCCGTGGGCCGTTTCCTCTTTGGCCTTTTCCTCCTCATCCTCGCCCTTTGGGCTTTGGCCAAGCTTTACACCCTTTTTCTTTGGGTCTTCCTGGCCTTCACCTTGGCGGCTGCTTTAGACCCTCTGGTGAGCGTTTTCCGGCGTTTCCTACCCCACCCCACGGCGGTGATGCTGACCTACTTAGGGGTCTTGGGCATTTTAGCCTTCGGGCTTTACCAGGTAGCTCCCCTTTTGGCCCAGCAGTTTCGCAACCTTAGCGAGGTCCTGCCCCAGGCCTTCGCCCTTCTCCAGGAGAACCTTGGGCTTTCCGGTTCCGGGCTCCTTTCCTCCCTGGTTCCTTCCTTCCACCTCGCCGGGGACCTCCTCCTGCGGATAGGGGAAACCGTGTCCGGCCTGGTCTTGGCCTTGGTTTTGGCGGTGATGATTAGCCTCGAGCCCCACCTGGTGGCCCGGGCGGCCCCTTACCTCCCGGGGGACGGGTGGTCTGCGGTGCTGGAGGACACCTGGCGCCGCCTAGGGTACTGGGCCCGCGCCCAGTTCCTCATCGCCCTCAGCTTCGCCCTCCTTTTCGGGGGCTGGCTCTTCGCCCTGGGGGTACCTAGCCCCTTCGCCCTAGGGTTCCTAGGAGGGGTGCTGGAGGTGATCCCCTTTGTGGGGGGGATCACGGCGGCGTCCCTGGCAAGTCTGGTGGCCCTTTCCTCCTTGGGGTCCCTAAGCGCCCTTCTCGTCCTTGCGGGCTATGGGGGCATCGCCCTCCTCGAGGGGAAGGTCCTCATCCCCCTTATCTACGGGCGGGCCGTGGGGTTTCACCCGGCCCTGGTCCTCCTCGCCATCTTCGCCTTCGGCAAGCTCTTTGGCCTTCTGGGCATCTTCCTCGCCGTGCCCATGACCATCCTCGCCTCGGGGCTTCTTTCCCGCTGGCGCCGCTAGCCCCCCACGTGGACCACGGGCCGCCGCCGGGGGTCGGCCTCCACCCGGCGCAGGACCTCGTGGGTGAGGGTGGGCACATCCCCTTCCCCAAAGAGGAGGAAGTCCAAGGCGGCCTGCCAGGGGCTCTCCTCCGACCACTCAAAGTAGATGTGGGGGCGCTTTCCCGTCCTTTCCCTTAGGTAAAGGAGAAAGGCGGCTAGGGTGTTGGGGGCGGCGGTACCCAGGATGCGGAAGACCTTGGCGTCCCGGTGGTCCACCCCCCAGACCTGGGCCACGGCGCTGAACTCCGAGGGGTCCTGCACGTAGACCTCCACGAAGACAATGGGATCGTGGGGGGGGATGTGGGTGGCCTCCCGGATGCGGCGCTCCTTGTCCCAGTACACGGACCTCCCTCCCCGCTCGGGCCGGTGGGCCACCAGGCGGAGGGGCGCCTCCTGCTCCACGAGGCTTGCCACCAGGCGCTCCGCCATCTCGTCCAGCTGGAAGGCTTCCACCCGAAGCTCAAAGGAGCGTAGGGCGCGGGAAAGAAAGGAGAGGAGAAGCGTTGCGGCGATGAAGAACGAGGCGATGCGCACCCCATCGGGCCGTTCCACCACGTTGGCCACCAGGACATAGGCGAAAACGGGGAGGAGGGCCTGGAAGTAGCGGGCCTCTCGCCGCCCTTCCCTCTGGGCGGATAGGGCTACCCCCAAGGCGGCGGAGGTCATCACCACCAAGACCCCGGTGGCGTAGGCCGCCGCCTGGGCCTCCACCTGGGCGCGAAAGAGAAGGGTGATGGCGAAGGCCACCCCGGTGAAAAAGAGGACCAGGATACGGCGTTGGCGGGCCCATTCCGGGGCCATGCCGAACCGGGGAAGGTAGCGGGGCACCAGGGTGAGGAGGCCCGCCATGGCGCTGGCCCCGGCGAACCAGAGGATCACGATGGAGAAGAGGTCGTATAGGCTACCGAATCCCTCGCCCAAGTAACGGTGGGCCAAGAAGCTGATGGCCCTTCCGGAAACCTCCTCGCTTCCCCAAAGCTCGGGGGGGATGAGGAGGGCCGTGGCGAAGCCTGCTGCCACCAGGAAGGAGGCCATCACGAGGGCGGCCGCCAGGAGGAGGTGCCGGGCCCCCCGGATCCGGCCCCAAGGACTTTCCGGGGTGTCCTGGGGTCCCCCCCGGATAAGGGGCATCACCGCTACGCCGGTTTCGTAGCCGGATAGGCCTAAGGCCAACTTGGGGAAGGCGAGGGCAGTGGCGAGGACGAGGCTTAGGGGGTCTGCGTGCGCTTGGAGGAGCCCTTGCCACCAGTGGGCCAGGTGCTCGGGACCCACGTGGCTGAGGGCCACCCCGAGGGTGATGGCGTTCAGGGTCAGGTAGCCCAAGGCGATGGGCACCGCCAGGCCGATGGCTTCCCGGAAACCCAGGTAGAAGACGAAACCCAAGAGGGCGATGAGGAGGAGGGTGAGGCCCACCTGGTTCCCTTGGAGCCAGGTGGGGGCCAAGGGGTTCCCGATGAGGTGCACGGCGGCGTCGGCGGCGGAGAGGGTGATGGTGATGACGAAGTCCGTGGCCATAAAGCCGAGAACCACCAGGACCAAGATCTTGCCCCGCCAGCCGGGTAGAAGCCGGGTGAGAAGGCCCACGGAACCTTCCCCGTGGGGGCTTTCCTTCGCCAGGCGCCGGTACACCGGATAGACCGCCAGGAGGGCGAAAAGGCCCAAGGCGATGTTGGCGAGGGGGGAAAGGAACCCCGCCGCCAGGAGGGCGATGCCGGGCTGGTAGCCCAAGGAGGAGAAGAGGTCCACCCCGGTGAGGCAGAGCACCTGCCACCAGGAGTATCGGCCTTCGTCCGTGTGTCTTTGAGCGCTCATATTCATAACCTTTTCAAAGCGGCCTCCACCCCTGGGGGCACGAAGCCGGCTGTTTCGTAAAGGCGGCGTGCCCGTTCAAGGGTCACCCTCGCCTCCTCGAGGCGCCCCTCCTTGCGCAGGGTGGGGCCAAGGACGTACTGGGCCAAGGGGTTTTCCGGGGCCAGGGCCACGGCTTTGCGGAGCATGGCTTCGGAACGGGGGAGGCCTTCGGGGGTGCTGGGCCCCCGGAAGACCCCGCCCTTGGCCTGCTCGCCCCGGTAGTAGTAGAACTGGCTCCGGAGGTAGGGGAAGGAGAGAGGTGCTACCGGATCTGGGGTAAGGGTGCCCTCCCTGGTCCGGTAGCCCACGATGGCCCCATCCGGGGCGTGCTGGGGTTCGGCGAAGCGCAGTCCCTTAGGGGTGGCCACGAAGGGGCCCCGGTGCTTCGGGAAAGGGGTGGGCTCGGAAGGGTCCATCAGGTAGTCCCCTTTTCCCAGGCGCAGAACCGCCACCGCATGGCCCAGGTTGCTCCGCTTCCCCTCAGGGCTCTCGTACACCGTGTAGACCCCCGAGGTGAGCCCCATGGAGGAGAGCATGCCCTGCACCAGGACCGCCGGGAGCAGGCACCGCCTTTCCCCTTTGAGGGCGGCGTAGGCGAACTCGTAGCCCTCCTCGAGGCGGAAGCGGGGGAGGAGGCGCTTGATGACCCGGAGGGCCCACGGGGCGGACTCCAGGGGCGGGGCATGGGCTTGGCGGTTGAGGGCGCTCCGAACATCCTCGGGGAAAGCCCGCCGGAAGGCCTCCTCCCACCAGGGGAGGAAGGGCGGGGCCCCCGCTACCTCGCGGTGCGAGCCCCGCACCAGGGTTGCGGAGACGCTGGGGAGGTAGAGCAAAACCCGAAGGATGGGTATCACAGACACGAACTATACACCTGGCGAGCGCCCAGAGGTATGGGGCTAGAGTTCGGGGGCTTCCTCCATCTGCTCGGGAACGAAAAAGACCCTGGCCCGGTCATCGTAGCCGAGGAGCCCAGCGTACCGCCCCCATTCCCGCACCACGGCGAGGACGCGCTTGGCCTCGGGCTCGGGCAGGTGCTGGCGGAGCCGGGCCAAAACCCGCTCCTCGGGAACCCGGTGCCTTTCCAAGACGGCTTGGTGGAGGCGGGCGAAAAGGGGTACCTGGCGCAGGAGGTGCTCGCCAAACATGATTTTCCGCTCCTCGGGGGTGGCCGAGGCCCAGGCCGTGCCCGCCGGTGTCAATTCGGCGTCCCCCCGCTCCACCCGGGCGAAGCCCAGAAGCTCCAAGGCCTCGAGGAGGGGGAAGAGGTCGTCCACCTCCAGCCCCTCCTCCGTCGCCAGCACGGGCAGGTCCGCCCGCCCCCCGTGCCGGGCCAAGGCCTCCGCCAGGCTCGCCAGGGCCTCCACGGAGGCCGAGGGCAGGCGCACCATCTCTTCCTCCAGGCGCCTTTCCACCTCCTCCCGCAGGGTGAGGGCCTGGTAGATCTCCTCCACCACCGCCCGGAAGCGGGGATGGTGGGGGTCCCGGGGGTGGGCTAAGGGGATGGCGATTTCCCGGCCGATCCTTGCCGGGCTTCCCTGGAGGACCAGGGCCCGGTCCGCCAGGGCCACCGCTTCCTCGAGGTTGTGGGTGACCAAGAGGATGGCCCGGGCGGGAAGCCGCCCCGCCTGCCATAGGTCCAGGAGGTCTCCCCGTAGGCCCTCTGCGGTGAGGGGGTCCAGGGCGGAAAAGGCCTCGTCCAGGAGGAGGACCAAGGGTTCCACCACCAGGGCCCGGGCCAGGCCTACCCGTTGCTTCATCCCCCCGGAAAGCTCCTTGGGCAGGGCCTCCTCAAACCCCTGTAAGCCCACGAGGGCAATGGCTTCCCGGGCCCGCCGCAACCTCGCCTCCTTGGGCACCCCACGGGCCTCGAGGCCCAAGGCCACGTTCTCCAGGACCGAGAGCCAGGGGAAGAGGGCGAAGGACTGGAAGACCATGGCCATGCCCTCCGCTGGCCCCTCCACCCTCTTGCCTTGGAAGCGCACCTCTCCCCGGTCTGGGGGGATGAGCCCAGCCAGGATGCGGAGGAGGGTGCTCTTGCCCCCGCCCGATCGCCCCAAAAGGGCCACGATCTCCCCTTCCCCCACGGCGAGGTTTACCCCTTCCAAAACGGGGAAGGGCTTTCCCCCCGTGCTGAAGGCCTTGGTTATGTCCCGGGCTTCCAGTAGCATCCCCATCCCCCTATAAGCGGTACCGTTCCTCCGCCAGCCGGTATAGCCGCCGCCAGAGGAAGCGGTTCAGGGCCACCACGTAGAGGCTCATGACGGCGATGCCGAGGAGGAGGTGCGGGCCTTGGCCCTCCGCCAGGGTCCAGCGGGCGATGTAGCTCCCTAGGCCCGTGGCCTCGAGGGTCTTCCCATGCCACGTGACCACCTCGGCCACGATGGAGGCGTTCCACGTGCCCCCGCTCGCCGTGATGAGGCCCGTGACCAGGTAGGGGAAGCTTGCGGGGAGGAGGAGGCGCCGCCAGAGCGCCCATCCCCGTAGGCCAAACCCCCGGGCGGCCTCCTTGAGGTCCCCGGGGACCGCCATGCTTCCGGCCATGACGTTGAAGAGGATATACCACTGGGTGCCCAAGGCCATGAGGAAGGCGGAGAAGACCTCTAAGGAGAGGTGGAACCTTAGAAGGAGATAGGCGAAGAAGGGGTAGAGGAGGTTGGCGGGGAAGGCGGCCAAAAACTGCAACAGGGCCTGGACCCGCACGGCGAGCCGTGGCTTCTGGCCGAGGAGAATGCCCACGGGAACCCAGACCAGGCTGGCGAGGAGCATGACACCCAGTACCCGCAACAGGGTAAAAAACCCCAAGGCGAAGGCGTGGGCGACCTCGGCAAGGCTCAAGGGGCGCAGGGTGGCGAAAAGGGCGAATAGGCCCCAGAGGGCCAACAGGGCCAGGGCTGGGTAAAGGGGCCACGTGGGGAGGCGAAGGGGGCGGGAGGGACGGAGGCGGCGCTCGTAGCGGAGGAGGGCCTCCAGAGCCCAGTTTGCTCCTCTTTCCAAAAGGACCCGCACGGTTCGGGTGCGCCGCAAAAAGTCCAGCACCCAGCTCCGCGCCGGTTCCTGCCCGGCCCTTTCCTCGTACTTGAAGCGCTGGCTCCAGGCCACGAGGGGGCGGAAGAGGAGTTGGTCGTAGAGGACGATGACGCAGAGCATGGCCACGGCGGCGAGGGCCAAGGCTTGCAGGTTCCCCTGGGCCAGGGCGGAGGCCATATAGGAACCGATCCCAGGCAGGTCCACCTCCGTCTTGCCCACGGCGATGGCCTCCGAGGCCACCACGAAGAACCAGCCCCCGGACATGGACATCATGGCGTTCCACACCAGACCGGGTAGGGCGAAGGGAAGCTCTAGCCGCCAAAACCGCTGCCAAGGGGTGAGGCGGAAAAGCCTGGCGGCCTCGTCCAGCTCGCGCGGCACCGTCTTCAGGGCCTGGTAAAAGCTGAAGGCCATGTTCCAGGCTTGGGAGGTGAAGACGGCGAACACGGCCGCCAGCTCGTACCCCAGGGCCCGCCCCGGGAAAAGGCCGGCCAGGGCTCCCACGGACGCCGCCAGGAAGCCCAGGATGGGCACCGATTGCAAGATGTCCAAAAGGGCCACCAGGAAGGGCTCGAGGCGGGTCTTGGCCGCCAGGGGAGCATAGAGAAAGGTGAAGAGGGTGGAGAGGATGAGAGCGAGCCCCATGCGGAAGGCCGTGCGCAGGGCGTACTCCGGTAGATGGATGGGGTCTAGGTCGATGGGCGTTGGGGCAAAGGGGGCCGCCGCCTCCTGGGAGGCCTTCAGGAAGAAGGCGAGAAGGCCCAGGGTGAGGGCCAGGGCCAGGAGGTCGTAGCGGTTGGGCCGCTCGCGAAGGATGGGTACCATGGCGCTTCCCCCAAGTGCCAGGCCGGGGTTGACGGCACCCTGGCGCATTCTACGCCCGCAAGGCCCTTTCAAAGAAATCCCAAAAGGCCCCAAGGCCAAAAGGGACCGCCGACACGGGGGTGGGGACTTGTTTCCACAAGAGGGGACGCCAAGGTCCCCTCCCTCTAAGGTTATCTTTAGGGCCATGGAGGGCATGCCCTTGGGCGGGAGGCGTGGGCATCCGGGCTTCACGTCCCCCTTTCCTTACTCCAGACGTGCTGCGCTGTTCCAGGCCATGGTGGGCCATCCCGTCGCCAACGCCCTGCGCCACGCCCGCACCTGCATCGCCGTACGCCTTCTCCCGGGGCCATGCCTCCTCGTGGACGATCGCCCCAGTATCCCCGAGGGAATGCGGGAGGCGGTGTTCCGCCCCTTCTTCCGTCTGGGGCCAGGGGGTGGGAGCGGGCTTGGCCTCACCCTGGTCCGCCGGGTGGCCGAGGTCCGCCCGCGCGGAAGCGGGTCCTTGGGGCGGGGCCAGGTTCCGCATCTGCCTCTCCCCGCAAGGAGGTGGGGATGGGATCTAAATGGCTCTGGTGGCTTTTAGTGCTTGCGGGACTAGCTGCCCTCTTCATCAACGCCCCTTGGCTCCTACAACAGGCCTACGCCTGGTACTACCGGGGCAAGGTGGGGGGGCTTCCCCCTTACCCTGATCCCCTCAAGGTGAGGCTCCTGGTGCTGGCCCCTCACCCGGACGACGAGAGCCTGGCCGCGGCTGGGTTGATGCAGAAGGTCTTGCGGGCTGGGGGAGAGGTCTACATCGCCTGGATGACCTTGGGAGACGGGTTCCAGTGGGACGCCGCCCTCCTGGACCGGCGGTTTCGTCCCACGCCCGAGGACCTGCGGCGCCTCGCCCTCGTGCGCATGGGGGAGGCCAAGGCGGCAGCCCGCACCTTAGGGGTGCCCGAGGACCACCTCTTCTTCCTCGGCTATCCTGACCGCGGCCTTCTCCACTTGTTTCTGGAGAATTTCTACGCACCCTACCGGTCCCCCGCCACCCGCCTGGACCACGTGGCCTATCCGGGAACGTTGAGTCCAGGAGCACCCTACACGGGAGAGGCCTGGGAGGAGGACCTCAAGCGGGTGTGGCTCCGGGCGAAGCCAGACCTGGTCCTCGTCCCCGCCCCCGAGGACGCCCACGTGGACCACCGGGCCACGGCCTACATGGCCCTCCGCCTCATGGGGGAAAGGAGCGCGTTGGATCGCCTTCGCTTTTACATCGTCCACGGCGGTCTGGAGTGGCCCCTCCCCAAGGGCCTCCACCCTGGCCTTTACCTGGAGCCCCCACCCCGGGGCCGGCACCTCCCCTGGTGGCGCCTGGACCTGTCTACCGAGGAAGCGGAGCGGAAGTTCCAGGCCCTAAGGGCGCACCGGAGCCAGATGGAGATCCTGGGGCGCTTTATGGAGGCCTTTGTGCGCAGGAACGAGCTCTTTTCCCGGCCCGAAAGCCCCTAGCGGTTCCGGCTAGAACGTACCTTCCGCACCCGCTTGGGCTCGAGGTGGTCCTTGGGCACCACGCTGATGGTGCCGTCCACCTCCAGGACGGCTTCCAGGACGTCCTCGAGGCGGGCCACCCCATGCTCCCTCAAGGCGGCCATGAGCTCCTCAAGCTCCACCCCCTCGCGCCGGAGGTGCGCCCACACGGGCTTTCCCTCGTGGACCAGGAGAACGGGCTCCCCCATGAGGGAGCGCCGCAGGCGGCTACGGGAAAGGGCCCGGTCCAGGAGGAGGAGAAGGCCAGCCCCCAAGAGGCCGCCCACCAGGCTATTGTCGGGGCCGATCATGGCGTTTTGCACCACGTTGGAGAGGAGGAGCAGGGTGAGGAGGTCCAAGGGGGTCATCTGTCCCAGCACCTTTTTCCCGCTCAACCGAAGGAAGAGGAGAAGGGTGAGGTAGACGACCCCTACGCGGATGAGGGTGAAGAGCACGGTCACAGGGTCGCCTAGGGCTTCTAACCAGGGATTGTGCATACTCCCATGATGCGGCAAGGGGGCGGCAAAGCGGGTTTGGGCGAATGATTGGAATAGGGACCCCCAGGCGAGCCTCCCCGTGAGGGGTGGGCCCAGGGCGCCCCGCCATGGGGCGCCTCCCCGCCGAGCTTACCCTCAGCCTAGCCGCCCCAGGGTGAGGCCCACCAGGAAGACCAGGGTTCCACCCACCAGCACCTGGACCACCGTGGCCCCCAGGGGGCTACCCATGTAGCGGTAGCGGATCCAGGCGATGGCCAGGAGCTCCAAAACCACCACGGCGGAGGCCAGGGCCAAGGCCACCCCCATGTGGGGTATGAGGAAGGGCAAGGTGTGGAAGGTTCCTCCTAAAAAAGTTCCCGCTCCGGTGACGCTTCCCCGGAACACGGGGTGCCCGCGGCCCGAAAGCTTCCCATCGTCCGAAAGGGCTTCGGCGAGGCCCATGGAGAGGGCCGCACCCAGGGCGGCAGCCATCCCCACCAGGAAGGTGCTATGGGGGTTGCCTGTGAGCCCCGCGGCGGCGAAGAGGGGAGCGAGTGTGGAGACGGACCCGTCCATGAGCCCAAGGAGGCCCGGTTGGACCACCTGGAGGACGAGCCGGTGTTCGTCTTTGGGCAGGGTGCGGGGGTCCATGACCTTAGGTCATCGTGGGCTCGCACTTACTGCGAGTAGGTCTTATTCCTTCGTGTGCTACTTGATCTGTCCCCCCAGGGTGTGAAAAAAGAGGGGGTGCTATGCCACAAGACCGTGAGCACCTCCTCTACCATCTTGACGCAGAGACCCTCATCGTGGCTACCTACATTTGGGTGGATGACGAACTCAAAGCCCTCGTCGCTCAAGGTTTCAAGCTCCCCAAAAAGCAAAAGCACCAAAAGGCCACCCTGGCCGAACTCCTGGCCCTCGCCATCTTCCTCCTCCTTCAGGGCCAGGACCTCGCCAAAGGCTACCTCGCGGCCAAGACTACCCTGAAGGCTTACTTCCCCTCCCTCCCCCACCTCTCCCGTTTCTACCGGATCCGCAAGATGTTCCCCTAGACGGGGAAGCATCCAGAAGGCTCATGGGCTGCTGGCCCACCTCGCCTTAAAGCTCTCCGGGGGACAAGGCCTGCTCCAGGTGGTAGACCTCAAGCCCATCCCCCTGGCCCACGGCCACCGTATCCACGGCCTCTCTCTTCCTGAGGCCGCGGTGGGGGTGGGTCCCCTGGGAGCCTTTGGCGGGTACGTCCTTGTGCCGGTGATGAACGAGCGGGGCCTCTTCTTTCGTTGGACTCTTCTTCCCGGGAATGCCCGGGAGACCTGGGCAGGGGAGCTTCTGGAGGGTTTGCCCGCGGTCCTTGGTGACCGGGGTTTTCGCTGGGTCCAGGGGGTCAAGACACCTTCCTACCGGCTTAGGGGAGGAAAGGTGGTGGAGACGGGGTGGAGAGAGTGGATGGGGAGGGTACGCAACTGGATCGAGACCCGGTTTAGCGTGATGGTACGCTCTTTGGGGCTTCACCGGATAGAGGTTCGGTCCTACTGGGGTCTAGTGGCCCGGGTGAACCTCATCCTGCTGGTCCACAACCTCATCCGTAGCCGGGTGCTCTTGAAAATGGCTAGGGGGGAGCTATGAGGTAGCACACGAAGGTATTAGCAATTGATTTGCTCCCCACTCCTAGCCCTCTGCGGACGGAGGCAGGGGTAAAGGTGGTGGATGTAGACCTCCCGTCCCGCCCGGCCTAAAGGCGGAGATAGACCCCTTTGCGGTCCAAGAGCCACAGGACCACGGCCCAAAGGAGGACGTACCCCAAGGTGAACCCGTACCCGCCCCAGGCGCCGAACCGGGACCCCAAATACCCGAGGGCGGCGGCCATGGGCCCGCCCAGGAAGGTGAGCTTGAGGCCTACGGGGACGGCGTAGGCCAACAAGGGATTGGTCCCAAAGGGACGAAGGGCCGCCTGCAGCCTTGGCAGGCGGGTTAGAACCGCGAACACCGCTACCCCCAGGAACAGGGCCAAGAGGAGATACGCAGGGGTCCAGTACGTCTTGTCCGGGGGGAGGAGGACTCCGGTCAGGGCTCCCCCCACCAAGCCCAAAAGGCCCCAGGGCCAGAGGGGTTTCCCCTGGCGTAAGGCCTCGCCGAGGCCGGTGGCCAAAAGGACGAAGGCCCCCGTGGGTACGGCGGAAAGGAGGCCCCGGAGGCCCAAGGGGGCCAGGTACGTGCGGTTGAGGTGGAGGAGGAGGTTGGCGTCTTCCCGAAAGACCCCCTTACCCACCCCGGGCACCGGCACCAAGAGGAGGGCCGCCTCGTACATGCCGAGGAGGAGGAGGGCCAGGAGGGTACGCCGCAAGGGAGGGAGGTCGTAGAGCCAGGCCCCGACCCAGTAGGCGAGGGCGAGGAGCTGGAGCACGTCCAGGGCGAAAACGGGCCGCTTGGCCTGAAGGCTCGTGAGGCCTAGGCCGAGGAGGAAGAGGAGAGCTACCCGGCGCAGGAGGCGGAGCTCATAGGCCAGGGGGGAAACCCCTCGGCGTAAGGCCCCCTCCCGGCTGAAGGGTATGGCCGCCCCCATGGCGAGGAGGTACCAGGGGAAGACCAGATCCGCCGCGAAGTAGCTCCGGCCGAAGGGACCGTGGCCGAGCCAGGGGGGCGCTCCGGAGGGAAGGTTGTTCACGAAGAGCATGAGGAGGACGGTGAGCCCCCGGAAGGCGTCCAAGCGGATGTCCCGCATCATCGCTTGGCAAGGAGGCCCCCCACGGTGCCCAGGGCGAGCCCCCGGGCCTTCGCCTTGCGGGCGAAGAGGGGCAGGACCTCCAGGGTTCCCACCACGTTGTCATGCAGGAGGACGATCCCTCCAGGTCGAAGGTGGGCCTCGAGGCGGCGCTCCAGGATGCTTGTGGGAAGACCCGCATAGTCCCCAGGGTCATCCGTCCAGAACACCGTGGTGAGGCCAAGCTCCTCCGCCACCTTTAGCACGGCCGGGCTGTACCTTCCCCCGGGCGGGCGGAAGTATTTGGGCACCTGGCCCGTGATGGCCCTTAGGACCTCGTTGCAGAGCAGGAGTTCCCGCCGGATCTCCTGCGTGGGAAGCTTGGGCAGGCGCACGTGGTGATAGGTGTGGTTGCCGAGTTCGTGGCCTGCCGCTACCATGTCCCGCACAAAGTAGGGGTAGGCCTCGGCGTTGCGCCCGATGACGAAGAAGGTGGCCTTCAGCCCCAGCCGCTTCAGGAGGTCCAGGAGGAGGGGGGTGAAGAGGGGATGGGGGGCGTCATCAAAGGTGAGGGCAGTGAAGGGCCGGGTTGGGTCCCCGTGGTACAGGAGGGATCCCTTGACGCCCACGCGGCTTTGCAGGATCTGGTTGGCCCTTTCCCTGGCGCGGAAGGCCTCGGGACCGTCCAAGGCGGGGTGGTCCTCCAGGACGGGCTCGGAGGGATAGCGGGTTGTCTTTCCTGGGTTCAGCCAGAGGCGCTCGTACCCCTCGGGCGCCTTCAGGGCGAAAAAGGCGGGGGCGAGGGGCTTGGGTACGCTGGCGGTGAAGAGGGGAAGGTCCTCGGGTCCCCGGTAGGGGGCCCCGTAGACGGAGAGGTCCACCTCGTCCAGGGAGGGCCTCGCCCTCCAGGCCTCCTCCGCTCCCCGTTGGGCCAGGCGTAGGAGGCGTTCGGGGCTTCTCGTTTCGGCCTCCAGCACCACGTGGGCGGCCTCCACGTAGCCGTTATCCAGGTACACGGCCCGCACCACCCCGGGTAGGGTTAGGTGGAGGGCACGCAGGTCTTGGTGAGGGAGGGGCTTGGCTGGGGTGTCCTTTTCCCCCCACGGGAGTGGGGCTAGGAGGAGAACAAGGGGCCACATAGGCCCAATCTTAATGCGCGAGGTCTAGGCCGTCGGGGAAGCGCCGCTCCCCGGGCCCAGAGCCAGGAGTGTCCGTTTTGCCGTACTGGAAGACCACCCGGTTGGTCTTGGGGTCCACTACCAGGACCCGGTGGCGCCGGTCGTCGGTGAGGACCACGAGGCCGCTAGCAAGCCCAATCGCCACGGAGGGGTGGTCCAAGCGTTCGGCCTTACCGGTGGGCGCATACCGCCAGAGGACCCGTCCCTTAAGGTCCACTTCCAGGACCGCCCCAGGAGACCACCAGTCCACCACGAAGAGGGTACCCTAGGGGGTAAGGTTGGCGTCCGAGGGGTAGTGGAGAGGGAGGGGCAGGGTGCGAAGGCGGTGGCCGTAAAGGTCCACGATGGTCACGTCGTGCCCCAGGATTTCCGTGACCACGAGCCGGTCCTTGCCAAGGGGAAAGCGCCGTTGGGTTTGATGAAGTACCCGTCCCCGTTGCGGGAGACACGGGTTCGGCCAAAGGTGCGGAAAAGTTTTCCCTGAGCGGTAAGGAGGAGGGCACGGCAGTTGCGGATGTCGGCCGCCGCCAAGAGGCCCGAGGGCAGGAGGACCAGGTCATCGGGGTTGTCCAACTGGCCAGGCCCCGGCCCTGGACGCCCTGGCTTGCCGTAGGCCCAAAGGAGCTCGCCCCCGGGGTAGCGCACGGCAGCCACGGCGTGCACCTCGGGGTCGGTGATGTAAGCCACCTTCCCACCAGGGGCCAAGAAGACATCGTCCGTGTAGCGAAATGACGACGGGAGGGGCACGGTGCGCACCAGCTTTCCTTCCGGCGAGAGCTCCACCAGGCGGTGGTTGCCTGCGTCGGCTATGACCAAACCCTTCCCCAAGGGTGCCGCCAGTCCTAAGGAGAGCGCCAGCACGAGGGGAAGCCATCGTTGCATGCGTAAACGCTTTAACCCCTACCTGAAGGGCGTCTGAAAGCGCCTAGGCTAGGGCCTGAGCCAGGAGGAAAAGGTTCATGGCCAGGATCAAGAGGGCGCTCCCCCAGGCCAGGAGGCCGACCCACCCGGGTACCTTTAGGGGGCCCATCAGCCGGGGGTTTCCCACCAGGGTGAGGAGGGGGAAAAGGGTGAAGGGAAGTTGCAGGGAGAGGATCACCTGGGAGAGGACGATGAGGCCCATGGGGGAAGCGTGGAGGGTGAGGGCGAGGGAGGCGGGGAGCACCGCTAGGAGCCTCACGAGGAGGCGGAGCCGGGCGGGGTTACTCCGGCTATGTAAAAAGCCCTCCACCACCACCTGGGCGGCCAGGGTGCCGGTGGTGGTGCTGGAAAGCCCGCTCGCCAAAAGCCCCACCCCAAAGGCTGTGGCCGCCAGGGAACCCAGGAGGGGGGTGAGGGTGTGGTAGGCCTGGGCTAGATCGGTGATGACGAGGCCCCGCCCGTGGAACACCGCCGCGGAAAGCACCAGGATGGCCGCGTTCACCAGCCAGGCGCCTCCCAGGGCCAGGCCGGTGTCCAGCAGGAGATACCGGTACACCTTGTGGTCATGCTCCCCAATCCGTGTTTTCACCTGGGCCGAGTGCAGGAAGAGGTTGTGGGGCATGACCGTGGCCCCCAGGATGCCCAAGGCCACGTAGAGGGCCCCGGGTTCCAGGAGGGTAGGGTTGGGCAAGAAAAGGTTGTGCACGAGTTCCCTCAGATCCGGCCGGGCGAGGCCGAGCTCCACCATGTACGCCAGGCCGATAACCCCCACCAGGGCAGACACCGCAAGCTCCACCGCCCGAAAGCCATACCGCTCCAGGTAAAGGATAAGGAAGACGTCCAGCACCGTGATCCAAGCGGCCAGGACCAAGGGAAGCCCTAGGAGGAGGTTCAGGGCCACCGCCATGCCCATGAACTCCGCTAGGTCCGTGGCCACCATGGCCACAAAGGCGGTGAGAAAGAGGATGCGCCCGAACCCTCCGGGGTACCGCTCCCTCAGGTGCTCCGCCAGGTCCTTTCCCGTGGCCACCCCTAAGCGGGCGGCCAAGCTCTGGAATAGGAAGGCCACGGCGCTCGCCAGGGTCACCACGAAGAGGAGGCGGTAACCGTAGCGGCTACCCGCCTCGAGGCTCGTCGCCCAGTTTCCCGGGTCCATGTAGCCCACGGATACCAGGAACCCCGGGCCCAAATACCACCACCAGGGGCGGTTTTTAGGTGTGCCTAAAAGCGCCACACCCTTAGGCTAACACGCCTTCCCCTGGAGGGCTACAGTTCAGCCAGGCTTCAGGTCTGGGTGTAGCCTGGTGGGGAGGAGGTGAAACATGCGCAAGGTTCTTATGCTCGCCCTGGGCCTTTCCCTTGGGCTCGCCGCCGCCCAAAGCGGCCAGGCCCTATACGGCCAGTACTGCGCCACCTGCCACCAGGCGAACGGCCAAGGGGTGCCCGGCGCCTTCCCCCCGCTGGCGGGGCACGTACAGGAGATCCTGGCCAAGAAGGATGGCCGTACCTACCTGGTGGACCTGGTCCTCTTTGGCCTCCAGGGCCAGATCCGGGTCAAGGGGCAGGCCTACAACGGGGCCATGCCCGCCTGGGGGCCCCAGCTCAAGGACGACCAGGTCGCCGCCATCCTGAATTACGTGGCTAGTAGCTTCGGCAACAAGCCCCCTGCGGGCTTTAAGCCCTACACCCCGGCGGAGGTCAAGGCGGAGCGGGCCAAGAACCTCACCCCGGCTAAGGTCTACGCCCTCCGCCAGGCCCTGAAGCTCTGATGGGACCCAGGCTTCTCCTCGTGGAGGATGACCTTACCCTAGGCCAACTCGTGGTCCGGGCCTTGGAGGCCCAGGGGTTTCCCGTGCGCTGGGCCAAGGACCAGGAGGAAGCCTGGGTTTTCGTCTGGGAAGAGCCCTTTGACCTCTTGGTCTTGGACGTGCGCCTACCTGAGGGCGAGGAGGCGGGTTTCGCTCTGGCCCGCGCCTTGAGGGAGTCCGGCTTCGCCCTCCCCATCCTCTTCCTCACCGCCAAGGACGCCCTCGAGGACCGCCTCGCGGGCCTAGAGGTGGGGGAGGACTACCTCACCAAGCCTTTTGCCCTCCCCGAGCTTGTGGCCCGGGTCCGTGCCCTTCTCCGCCGGGGGGAGCTCCGGCCGCGGAGGGTGGAGGTTGGCGACGTGGTCTTGGAGGTGGAGGCGAGGCGGGTTCTGAAAGGCGGTACCCCCGTGGGCCTCACCGCCAAGGAGTACCAGGTGCTCGAGCTCCTCTTCCTTAACCCCGGCCGCATCTTCTCCAAGGAGGAGATCCTGGAGCGCATCTGGGGTCCGGGGTACGAGAGCAACTCCAACCTGGTGGAGGTCTACGTGAAAAACCTGCGCAAGAAGCTGGGAGAGGGGATCGTGGAAACCGTGCGGGGCCTTGGCTACCGCGCCCCAGGATGAGCCTCAGGCTTCGCCTCGCCCTTGCCGCTTCCCTCGTGGCCCTGGTGGGTTTGGGGTTGGGCCTTCTCCTCTCCGCACTTCTCCTCTCCCGCCTGGCCCTGGGGGAGGTGGACCAGACCCTACGCCTCCAGGCAAGCCTTCTCCTGGAGGCTGCCTTGGCGGAACCGGACCGCCGGGTTCCCCCGGAGATGGAGGCTGAGACCCTAGGAGGGGATTTCCCCGGGGTTGCTTGGCTTTACGAGCGGGAGGAACTCCGCTGGGAGGGTGGGCTGGGCTCGGCCCCCGACCTATTGCGCGCCTATGGGGGGGACCGCCCGGCCACTGTGACCGGATGGCGGGTGTACGCCTTGGCGAAGGGAGGATACCGGGTGGTGGTGGCCCAACCCCTGGGAGTGGTGGACCGGCTATCCGCCCTTTTCCTTCGCCTAAGCCTCCCCATCTGGCTAGGCTTGGGCGTCCTTACGGGCATCCTCGCCTACCTCTCTGTGGGCCAAGCCCTTTGGCCCTTGCGCCGCCTGGCCCAGGGGGCCGAGCGGTTTACCGTGGTGGACCCTCCCCCAGGGAACGACGAGGTGGCCCGGCTCGCCCGAAGCTTTGCCCGCCTCCTCGCCGCCCTCAAGGCGGAACGGGAGCGGGAGGCGCGTTTTCTCGCTTTGGCAAGCCACGAGCTGAAGACGCCCATCGCTGCCTTCCGCGTGGGGCTAGAGACCCTATTGCGGGCGCGGGAGGTGGACCGGGAAACCCTTAAGCGGCTTAAGCTCCAAGCGGAGCGCCTCGAGGCCCTGGCGGAGAACCTCCTCGCCCTCTCGCGCGCCCAAGCGCAGGACCTAAGGTGGGAGGAGGTGGACCTGGTGGTCCTGGCCGGGGAGGTGTTTGACCGCTTCCAACCTCTAGCGGTGGCCCGGGGCCGGGAAATTCTCCTGGAAACGGAGCCCGTCGCTGTTCAAGCCGATCCGCGCCTCCTAGAGCGCGCCCTCAACAACCTGGTGCACAACGCCCTGGTCCACGGCCAAGGGGCGGTGCGTCTGCGGGTGGGGGTAGAAGGGGGCAGGCCCTTCGTGGAGGTGGGGGACGAGGGACAGGGGCCTGCCCCTGGGAGGGCGGAGGGTTTAGGGATACGGGTGGTGCGCCAGGTGGCGGAGGCGCTTGGCGCAGAGGTTCTTTTGCGCCGCGAGCAGGGGTTTGCCGTGCGCCTGCGCTTCAGGGCTGTTTCAGGGTCCTCCCCTTTAATGGTCCCTGGAGCGGATGCTCCGGAGGTGAAAGGATGAAAAGGGTAATGGGGTTGCTTCTCGCTTCGGCCATGGCCATGGCGGCCTCGGTGGGTGGGCATAACGGGCTTAAGGTGGCGAGCGTCTTCCCGCCCAGGAGCTTGCCTCCGGGTACGGTCTTGGTCCTGGAGGACGCCAAGGGGATGGCGCTGTGGCAGACGGGTAAGGGCACGCTCCCGAGCGCGGAGGAGGTGGGCAAGGCGGCTTACGTAGTGTTTTCCTTGCCTTCGGGGGAGACTTACCGCTACCCCGTGGTGGGAAAGGCCACCAGCCTTGCCTCGGTAAGGGTGCGGGTGGGCAAGAACGTTTACGCCCTTAGTGTCCTGCTCAAGAATAGGCACGTGGCCATTGGAAAGGATGGGAACTTGGGAATGGTGAAAGCCCTTACTTCCTCTAAGGCCGCTCTCCCTAAGAAGCCCTAGAGGTCATCCGGTTTTCCTAAGCCCGCCGTAGAGCACAACCCCCCCACCGGGACCAGCGGTGGGGGTTCCCTGTTCGTTGGGGAGGATCCCACTCCCCGTATGCCCGCCAGGGTGTGGCCTACACGAAGAAGAGCTTTTCCCGGTCCACCTCCTTTAGGTGGCGCACGCCGAGCCGGCCCACTTCTTTAACCAAGCGGTCCGCCAGGTGCAGGGGTGCGGGGAGCCGAGGGAAGGCGAAACCGCTTGCCGGGTAAAGTCGGGTCAGGTGGTAGATCTGTTCCGCCAAGGCCTCTAGGGGCGTCTCCCCTTCCTCGTGCACCAGCTTGAGAGGCCTCGGCGTGCCCCGGAACTCCCGGTGTACGGTGAGGAGCAAAAACGTCCTCTCCTCTACTGGCACGAGGAGGCCATCCAAGAGGCGGCCACGGGTGGGGTAAATCCTGCCACCCCCAGATTTCCGCACGGATACCAGGTCAAAGCCGATCCCTAACTGGCGAAGCTTCGCCAGAGCCAGGGTGAACTCGTCTTTTGGCAGGCGACCGTCGCGAAGGAGGAGAACCCGGGAAGGAAGCCTTCCACGCTTGCGCTTAAAGACCAGAAGGGCCTCCTCCAGGAGGTCCCAGACCACTTCTCCAGGGATGCGTTCACCCGCCTGCGCCTCAGGAAGGCTCCAGAGGAGATGCCCGCCATCGCTCCCCACGGCACAGGCGGCGCCCCCAAAGCGGAAGGACTTCCTGCCTCCCGCATCAAACCCCACGGTTAGGTCCGCGGGGTAGGCCCCTTCCAGCGCTACCACCTGTAACCCCGCCTTGGCGAGAAGCCCAAGAAGGGCGTTTTCTAAGCGATGGCGCTCTTCTCTTTGAATGGGGACGTTGAGGAGCTGGCTCGGGAGCCCCTCCTTTAGGAAGAGGGCCTTAAGGCGGTGGCGCTCTTCCCAAGAAAGGGGTGGGGTGAGAACCAGTACGGCTTGAACGCCCGCCTCTTTCGCCTCTTCCAGGGCTTCGCGAAAGGCGAGGGGCTGGGAAGGGTCCGCATGGATTTCCCGGACATGGAGCCGGGCCTGGCTTGCCCTAAAAGCGTTTTCCAAGGCCTTAAGGAGGAAATCGGGCCATCCTCTCCCCCCATCCAGGCGGAGGAGGGCCAGGGTGGTTTCCTGAGCCCGGTAAAGCCCCACGCGTAGCGCATCCGCCGGCTTGCCGACCCTCCTTCGGGCCCGAAGCTCGGGCATGCGCATACGCCACGCCTTTGCCTCCACGGGCTTGGGGTGTTCCACCCCGAGCCTTCGCGCCACCGAGAGGGCAACCTTGAGCGTTTCTTCCTGGCGTTGGTTCCAAGGGATGGACAAGGCTAGGTTAGATCCCCCTTCTTCGTGGAGGTCCTCGAGGGTAAGCACCGGGATGAGCAGGCTCGTCAGGTGGGGAATTTTCTCCTTGGCGTCCTTGGGGTTTGCCACCCACGCCACCCGGCCCCACCCGCCATCCCGAATCCGTCCTTTGGAAGCGTGGTACTCCACAAGGTTCAGGCCCCCTGGAAGCAGGATGCCTTGGGGGTCTTCCTCCCCTAGCCCGAGGAGCTCCCAGGTGCGGTCATTGTAGGCGTTCTTAACCCGCTTGGGTGGGGGGTGGCCTTGGGCGAGCCAGGCCTCGAGGGTCATATCGCAGAGGATACGGTAGGTGGGGTCAACCTCCAGGACCATCGCTCCTTCGGCGGAGACCCAAAGGTCTAGAGCCGCTCCTTTTAGTACCCGCCACCCGGGGCCCCGGGCGTGTTCTTTCCGATAGAACGCCCACCCCTCAACCCAGAAGCCCTCCCGGCGGAACTGTTCTAGCACCTCCCGAAGCAGCCTGCGGGCCAGAGCGGAAAGGGCATCCCGCTCGGAGGGGTTGCGGGGGTTCAAGACCCTTCGCGCCAGGGGGCGGAGGCGGTAGGTGTAGGTGTTGCCCCGCCAGCTAAGGGTTCCCTCTAGCAGGAGGGACTCCGGCGGCGACCAGGTGAGGAGCGAGTCCCCCATGCGCGCCGTTCGCCCTCCCGCCCGGTTGGCCAGGAGGGCGAGGAGGGCATGCACGTCCTCCCTGCTAGGGGGTGGGTTGAGCTCGCTAACCAAGAGCCAGGGCTCTCGCTCCTCTGGACGGAGAGGCCGCAGGAGGAAGCGGTTGAGACGAACCTCGAGGCTTCTGGAATCCCCCATCATTCGGTAGCAGTTTAAACGAGCAATGGAATCCAAGCAAGGGGGCTAAGGCGTTCTAGTGGACAAGGCTAGGGCTTGGGAAAGATGCAAATGGCATGGGATTGGGCAGGTGGGGAGCCAAGCCCACTCCCAAAGCCCTGCCTCCTGGGGGCGGTAGGGCGGGCCTCGAGGCCTCCCCTGCGACCTTTGGCGGTTTCCCTGTGGTATAGGTGCGGCAACCCTACCCTTGGGGCTTTGGAATCCGCAGAGAAGACGCCGGGGACTTCGGTCCCAGGGGTTGTCAACGTTTCCCCTGCGGAAAGAAATAGGGTCCCCTTTATGGAACCGGCTAGATCCGAGCCTTGGTAGCGCACACCCCCAGGGCTTGGACTGCCCGGTACCGCCTCGTCCTCGGCGGGGTGCGCCCGGATAGGGCTCGGGTGGATGGCCTCGAGGGAAAGCCGGAGGATATCCCCGTGGGGATTTCCTCCCCGTTGGTCCCGCCCGCGCGCTTTCCACACGTGGCCCCGGTATAGCGCGGTGGAGGGCAAGGGGGGAGTGGCGGTGGGCCAAGGGGGCGAGGGCGAAAGCGGTGGGGGGAAGACGGGTTGAAAACCACCTAATCTGGAGGTGGCCTGCCTGCGGCCCTTGACCCGCTCCGCAGGGCTTTCCTTTGGGGACCGGGCGTGTCTGGCTTTGGGGGAACGATTGGGGCTTTGTGCCCTCGCCCCTGAGCCCTGGTGGGTGGGGCTCACCCTCGGCGTGCGCCTGGAGGTGAGCCCCACCTGGTGCGCCATCCCCCAGGCCCGCTAATCCCGCAGGCCCAGCCGATACCGGACCAACGCCTCCAGGTTCAACATGAAGGAGAGGGGCGTGCGGGACAGGTTCACCAGCTCCCTTATCACCCACTCCTCCTGAAACTCGGTGAGGTGCTGGGCGTTCAGGCGCTTCAGGACGATCTCCGCCGCCTCACGGGGTTTGAGGCTCAACAGCATGGGGTTGTCCCGCACGCCCACCGATAGCCGGGGCCGAAGCCAAGCCAGCATCTCTGCCCACTCTTCCGGGGTAAGGGTGCGCTTCTCGGACATGGCTTGCTTACCTCCAGTCCCAGGTCAGCAGGTAGTGCCCTGGGCGTACCGCTTCCAGGATCCTGCCAAGCCCCTGCCACCCCTTGAGTTCCTCGGGGAAGGGGGTGCCCATGATAAAAGGCGCTTCACCGCCCGTCATCCCGTCAAAGTACACCATGAGGAGCGAGCCCCCCGGGAAGGTAGCCAGATGGGCATACTCGGGGTAAAAGCCCACGGCCTTGAGCAAAAGGTCGTCTATCCCCCCCACGTACCCCATGGACAACCACTCCAGGAGCTCCTCCTCCGAGAAGGCCTGGTGGACGGGCTCTTTGAGGTCGAGGTCAAGCTCCCAAAGGAGCTCAATTAGGAGGTCCTCTGCCTGCGAGGCGTTGGTATCGTAGATGCCATCCGTGGGGAGCTCGTGCGCGTAAGCGATGAGGAGGGCCGGGTCTTGGCCTCGAGCCCCGACCTCCTCCTGGGGGCCTTCGGCGCAATCCAAGAGGTTGTCCAGCTGCGAGGCCACCCAGCTCCTTGGCAGGTGGCGCACGAAGTCCAGGGCCCGTTGCAGAGGCATACGCCCTAACCGCACCGCTTCTTGGAGCTCCCGCAGATCCCTCAACCACCAGTTTTCGCACTCGGGGCTCAGGATCATGATCTCGCCCGCATCCCGCTCCGCCAGCACGATGCGCACCGGGATGGGTGGCGGGGGAGGGAAGGGGGAAAGCCGGGCCTGGGCCAAGCGGGCGATGAAGGGAACGGAATCGGCGGCCAAGTCCTTTAGCGCCCTTTGAGGGGCCTGGGGGTGGAGTGCCGCCACCCACCGCTGGAGCCAACCGCCCTTAGCCCAAGCGGCCACCTTTTCGGGCTCCTCGCGCCACGTGGGCGCCTCCCACCCCTCGAGGCCACCCCGTTCCCTCATCCGGAGCTCTGCCGAGGCCCAGAGTTCCAGCCCACGCCGATCCAGGTTCTCCGCCAGGGAAAGGGCTTTCTCGCCCCACTCACGCTTCTTGAGTTCCTGCAAGAACCAGTCCACCGCATTCATACCCTGCCTCCTTTCCTAGGGACGGGGGATTAGGTTAAGCGTCATCGCCCTCCTCCACCACCTCCAAGGCGTAGCCCCGGTAGACCAGGGCGAGGGGGGGAGCCTTGGCCTTGAGGTATTCCCAAGCGTACCCGTCCCCGTAGTGCGCCTTCACGGCCTCCCAGTACTCCCGGGCCTCTCCCGGGGGAAGCCCCTCCACGTCCCCCTCGTAGAGCAGGTTGCCCTGGAGATCGGAGAGGCGCACCTTCCTCACGCCGCCTTGCCACCTTGCCCCATCGCTTCCCTTGCCCTTCCTGTCGGGTGCCATATCGTCTCTCCTTTCCATCCTCAGGATACGGGGGGTAGAATTTCCGTTGGACGGAAATCGCGGGGTTGGGGTAGGGTAATCCCGTGAGGCGGAGCGCTTGGGAAGTGTACGAGTGGGTTCTGGAGGCGGCGCGGCGGGAAGGGTTGGGCGTAGGGGAGGGGGAGATCGTGCGGGCCCTGCGCCGCCTGGGCCGGAGCGCCTTCCGGGCCTTCGCCCAGAGGCTTGGGCTCAGCCCCAAGTACCTCCGGCACGATCTCCTGCCGGTGGCGGATCTCCCGGAGGTGTTGCGGGAGGCCTTGCGCCAGGGGTTGCCCTTGCGGGAAGCCCACCGCCTCCACCGCCTGGTGCGCCGGGGCCTCCTGACCCTTGAGGACCTGGAAGGGAAGCCCCCCGAGGCTTTGGCGGCTTTGCCCTACCCGGACCTGGAGGTTCCCCTCGAGGCCCCCATCTGGCTCTTCCCCCCGGATCCAAGGGGAAGGGAAGCCCTTTCCCCGGTCGTGGCCAAGGCCCTCGTCCTGCGGTACACGCAGCGGGGGGAGCTGGTGGTGGACCCCATGGCGGGGTACGGCACCGTGGTGGAGGCCGCGCGCGCTCTGGGCCGCAGGGCCTGGGGTGGGGACATCCAACCCCTGGGGCCCTCCGTGGAGCGGGCGGACATCCGGCACTTAAGGGAGCGGTTCCGCCGGGAGGCGGCCCTTCTCGTGCTCCACCCCCCCACCTTCGCCGCCTTCCAAAAGGAAGGAGGTCGGGACCTGGATCCGGAGGAGCGGTACGCCGCCTATGTCCAGTACCTCACCGACCTCGTGGGGTACAGCCTCCCCGCCCTGCGGCAGGGGGGCAGGCTCGCCCTGGTGGTGAGCCCGAGGAAGGAGATCTCCCCCAAGGAGGCCCAGGAAGGGCGGGACTTTTTCCTTTCCCCCTTTGAGCGCGCCCTGGCCGAGGCGCTTTCCCTCAGGCCCGTCCGCTATCACCTGGCGGTGAGCCGGGATGGGCGTCAGGACTGGCACGTGTTCGTGGGGGAAGCCGGCTAGCCTCCACCGCTCCCCGCCCCCTTGGCCTGGCGCAAAGGAGGAGGGGGGCCTCGAGGTCATGCAGGCCCCACGGCATCACCGCCAGCGCCTCCACCATCTCCTCAGGCAACAAACGGGAAAACCCCTTTTGCGGAGCCCCAAGAGGAGCCCCGTCTGGTGCGGCTGTCGAGGCTTTGGCCCCACACCCACTTCCGCCTCCACCTGCTCGGCCATCGTGAGGAGGAAGAGGTGTTCTGGGACTCGGGTGCGGAAGGAAAGGGGGAAAGCTATGGTGAATGGGAGGCGTAGCGTTATTGCGTGTTCTGCCCACAAGCACGGGCGATCCTATGGGCCCCGAATGGGTGGTCCACCGGGAGGCGGTCTGGGTGGGCTTAGAGGGCCCCTATTTCTTGGCGGGAAGGGACCCAGTAGGCTTCCTCGTACTCCCTGGGCTCCCTCCTGCGAGGGGGGCCATCCTCGAGGCCATTGGGGAGAGACCCCGTTGAGGGGTACAAATAGGGTGCTAAAGGCACAACAAGGCCGATGGCTTGCCAAAAAAGAAGGCGTCGCATCCCCCCATACGCGCGCCAAACGCGGTTTCCGGAGGGCGAGTCCCCCTCCTCCCAGGGTGTTGTGATGTACAATAGCGATGTATGCTGCGCAAGCAGGTCTACCTCACCCCCGCGGAGGACGCCAAACTGAAGCGTTTGGCCCGCGCCACGGGGCGCACGGAGGCGGAGATCCTCCGCCTAGCCCTGGATCTCCTCCCGGAGGACGAGGCCCCCCTCTTCTTGGCGCTAGCCGAAGAGGGTCTGCTGGAGGTTCCCGAACGGGTGGTGACCCCCAAGGGGATGGAGGAGGCCTACCGCCGCTACCTGGAGCGGTTGGCGGGGCGCAGGCTTGGGCTCTCGGAAGCCGTCTTGGCGGATCGGGAGGGGCGGTGATTCCCCCCTTTTTGGACACTTCGGCCCTGGTGAAACGCTACGATCCGCACGAGCCCGGCGGTTCAGAGGTAAGGGCGCTTTTGGAAGGGGCAAAAGCAGTCTTGGTCAGTTCCTTGGCGATCGTGGAGGCGGTGTCGGCCTTCCGGATCAAGGAGCGGCAAGGGGTTTTCACCCCCGAGGAAGTACACCTGGCCGTGGAGGCATTGGAGGCGCACGCCGCCCTCCAGTACCGCTCCGTGCCTCCGAGGCCTCCTGTCCTGCGGGAGGCCAAGCGCCTTCTCTTGCGCCACAAGCTCCGGGCCTACGACGCCCTACACCTGGCCACCGCCCTGGTGGTGGCCCGGGTAGGCGGGTTGCACCCCCAGGAACTCCCTTTTTGGACGGCGGACGAGGAGCAGGCGAAAGCGGCCGAGGCGGAAGGTTTGGCCGTGAGGCGGGTGTGAGGGGGAGCGGGTCCTTCGAGGTTATTGGACCTCCCCGGGTGTGAGCCCCAGCAACCTAGGGGACGCCCGTATCCTCCTGGGGTTCTTCTTTTGCCTGGGGATGTACGCCGGCGCTCGCGCGCTCGCGTGCACTTGCGATCGCCTCAGATGTTGCCAATCACTCCCCCCTTCCCCCCTCCACAACCTCGCCCAAGCGGATAGGCGTGCACGCGCGGGCATGCCCGGTCATACCAAATGTTGCCAATGAGCACCACCGGGGTAGCAGGGGCGGGCATGTGCGGTCATCACAGATGTTGCCAATAGGCATCTTCCGTCCGGCCCCGGGTAGCAGGTGCGAGCGTGCGCGGTCATACCACGTGATGCCAGGGTGTGATATACTTCTGAGGGAATAGGAGTGGTAGAAGCCTTTTGGAATAAAAAAGGAGGAACTTGTTATGGGAAGGAAATACCGTAGCCCTCCTCTTGTGGAAGCCCTTTGCGAATTCAGGTTAACGCCGGATACACCGTGGGATATGACAATTCCCGGTTTGTTTTACGAAACGGTAAAACATGAGTTTCCGGTAAAAGAACAACGGGTTGTTCAGGAAGTTGAACTTATACAAGGGCCTCACGGCATTCAGCAGCAGATTCGCACCAAAGAGATGATTTTGCTGTTTACACAAGACAGGAAGATGCTTATCCAGCTCGGCCCTCACCTCTTGGTGATCAACGCACTAAGGCCCTATCCTGCGTGGCAAAGGTTTAAGGCGCTAATTGAAATGGCTTGGAAAAGTTTAGGGCAAGTTTTGGAGATAAGGGGCTTGCAACGGATAGGTTTGCGATACATTAACAAAGTTGAATTGCCCAGTTCAGAGGCCAGGCTGTGGGACTATTTTGAATTCTACCCGTTCGTTGGACCTCGGCTGCCGCAGAATTTGTCCACCTTTATCGTAGGTGGGGAGTTCTCTTACGCAGGGGGTAGAGATTGCTGTCGCGTTCAGCTTGCGCCTTCGCCCGAACCTTCCGAGGCTAAGAAAGCGTTTATCCTGGATATCGACTACTTTTTAACCCAGCCTTCAGGCGTTAATGTTTCTGAGGTTCCAGATTGGATTGAAGAAGCACACCGACACGTGGAGGATGTTTTTGAAGGCTGTATAACGGACCGCCTTAGGGAATTGTTTGAGGAGGTGGAGTGAGATGCCAGTCAGAGGCAGCACTCACCTAGTGGAAAGCAAAGCGCGTGGTGTGTGGGGTGGAATACATTTGTCGCAATCGTTGCAGTTTGGCTCTCAGGAGCCCTCTTTCCCTGTACAAGTGATACCGGTAAAGAGCCAAGAATTGTCGGTCTATCTATCTAATCTTTCTGCTCCCAAAAGAGAAATTACGCGTTCTCTTGCTTTCACGGAGGAAGTTACAGAGATGTTGAAGCAGCTCAGGAATATGAGCGTCCGTATACGTGCTGCATCTGACACGCTATTGCGATATTTTGTAAAACACCCACGGCTTATTAAGACAACGCTCGATCTAGCAATAATTGCCCGTGAGAAACTCCCAGATGCCAAATTGTATTTGGAGATTGATTTGGATCCCGAAACGGACGAAGAGCACATTGTGCTCTATGCGCGATTTGCACGCTACGATCAAGAGACTGTGCCGAGGATTCGCAAAGCCCGGAAAGCGTTTCTGTCGCGTCTGGGTGATGAGCCAGATTGGCCATTGCTGACAACAGACTTTCGTAGCCCACAGGAGGTAGAGTAGTGGCGTTTGATTGGGAGGAATACCTACGAATTGCCAATTTTTTGAGAAATCCTCCCCCGTCTTCTTTTTCACTAGAAGCTGCGCAACGATCGGCAGTCAGTCGTGCATACTACGCAGCCTTTTGTTGTCTGCGAAACTATGCGGAAAAACATTTGGGCTTTCGGCGCAAAAAAGGACCTTCAGACCATCAAAAACTTGGGGAATACCTAAAAAAACGCGGTGAGGATTGGAGGAGTATCGTTGACTGTTTGAGGGAATTGCGTGTATGGCGCAACGATTGCGATTATGATGATGAGGTCGGCGATCTCAATACAATGGTGTCAAATGCGATTTCCACTGCTGAACATATAATACGCTCTTTAGGGCATTCCCGGAACTCAGTCTGCGGCTGAATTATCATCTTGACGTACAAACCCACTATCTAGCTTGCGACTGACCGCAGTATCTATCGTAGACCTCACTCTCAAAACGCTTCAAGCCCAAGGCCCCGCAAGCACTTCAAAGCCACCTTCATTGAACGTGTTTCCATGCTTCTTGGTGGGTGCGTTTCCTTTGCCCCTACTGGACAGACGCTTGGTGGGATTTGGCAGCGTGGCTGAATCTGCTCTTGCTGGCCCCATCCTCATGATGCTGCCAATACCATTCCCGCTTAGATGCCCTCAAGGCCCCCTACCCCTAGACCGCCCTCCCCCCTCAGGGGATAGCCCCCGAGCGCCCTCGAGGGTTCCCTAGGGCACGGGGCTTCGCCCACGGCCAAGGGGGCCATGCCGTCGCCTGAGGTTCTGGAAGCCCTGAAGGCCTTGGCGCGGCTCTCTGGTCCCCTCGCCGTCGCCTTCGTGCGGGGTAAGGCGGAGCGGGTAGCCGGTCCCCTCTTGGGGGCCCACCACGCCCTGGTCCAAGAGGCGGCCCAGGAGGTGGTGGACGCTTTCGCCCCAGGGAGGGACGGCATAGTCCTGGTGAGCCCGGAGCGGGTGCGGGTGGCGTACCGGGAAGAGGGCCTGGGGGCCTAACGGCCCCACGGGGGGGAATAGGAGGTAGCTGGTGAGCGCAAAAGTGGACCAGGAACCGGAGCGCCTCGAGGCCGCCGCCCCCTTCCTCTTGGCGGAGGTGCGGGCCTTGGGAGAGCTTTTGCCCAAATACCCGAGGTTCAAAGGGGAAGGGGGAAGGAGTTGGAAGGCTCGGCCCATGCCCGCCTCACGGGCTTGACAACAGCCCGGGGGCCTTGCTCCCCCACGGCGTAGGGCAGAAAGGAGGCACTGGACGGAACGGACAACCCCCAAGGAGCGGATGCTGGCCTTTCTGGACAAGCTTAAGAAGGCGGAGGCGCTCCTGAAGGAGGAGAAGCTGCTCCCCGTGATGGGGTGCAAGGACCTCTTTGTGGTGGAGGGCCAGGAGGGAAAGGGGCACTACCTGGTGGACCTGGGCGCGGAGACTTGCACGTGCCCCGCCTGGACCCAGGGCAAGAGCCGCCCATGCAAGCACCCTTTGGCGGCGGTGCTCCACCTGTGGAGGGAGGGAGGAAGGACCGGACATGCCACGCGGGCGGTGGGGGAAGGGCCGGTCGCCTAGTACGAGCGTGGTCCCGGGGGGTCAAAGCCCCCCACGCTTTTGGGAGGTGGCATAAGCAAGCTTTGGGCCTTGGAGATGGCGGCGAAAAGGAAGGGCCTCGAGGTGAGGGTGATGCGCCAAGGATGGCGGACCCTTCTGGAGCCACGGAGCCCTGGAGGGAAGGCGGTGCGGGTAGGGAGGGGCGGCCTCGAGGCCGCCCTAACCCGGGCCCTTCGGAGGTGGGCGTGGAGGCCCTTCTTCTGTCCCTCTTCCTCATGGGCCCTGGGCTGGGTTACTCTGTCCATTCAGACCGGGCTTTTAGGGAAAAGAGAGGGTGTGGGGGAGCTATAATCCTTTGCTTTTGCGTCCAGGGGGATCCACGAGCCCCCCGCACCTCCTCTTTTCCTTAGATCGGCTTGGCCAGGCCCATGCCGTAGGTGGTTTTCGCCCCTACCCCGCTGAAAAAGGAAAACGCGTGGAGACGCCCCAGGGCTTCCTGGGCATCCAGGCTTTCGCTCCAGAGTTTTACTCGGACCTCCCCTGTGAAACCCGGGAAAAATGCCTTCCCCGCCTGAACCCTGTGGAACCGCAACTCGTGAAAACCCGCGAGTTCTGCGTCTAGCTCAAAGAGCTCCCGGAGGGCCGCCTCCTCCTTGGGGTTGAAGGGATAAGGGCTGTGGGCTTGCCATTTGTCCAAGAGGGAGCCGAGGATTAGCCGTGGTTCCGGAAGGGGCGTAAAGCGGGTGCGCCCGCCCGGCTTTGAGGTGATGAAAACCGTGGGACTGAGAAACCGAAGGTGCAATCTATTCCTTGGGGGAGCTAACCTGAGCGCTTCCCAAGAGGTTGCTCCGGCCAGGGGATGAGCCTCGGGGGTTGCTAAAACCCGTCTCAAGCGAAAGGGGCTATCCCCTAGGAGAAGCCCCTCGGGGGCAGCCTCCAACAGGGTCCGCAATAGGGGGGCGAACAGGGCATCGTCCAGGGTGGTGAAGCGTAGGAGGAGAACCCCGTTCCTCCCGCCGATGGGCGCTAGGGTGAAGGGCTTACGTGGGGCCCCGTGGAGCCGGGCCGCAAGCTGGGGGTCCAAGCGGGAGAGCAGGGCGAAGAAGAGGCCATGGGCGTACTTGGCGGGGTAGAGGAGGGGCTTATCTCCCAAGAGCTCCAGGACCACGGCGTAGGGCATCAGGACTCCTCTTCCTCGTTTTCTTCGGCTTCCTCTTCCTCGTCTTGGGAAACCTCTTCCATTGGCTCTGCCCAGGCCGAGTCCGCCAGGTACCAGATGAGATGACCGCACGCGTTTTGCCCGGGAGCTGGTCGGAGTCCAAGACTTCCCCTGGTGTCCCTACGGAAATCCCCCCCGGATAGACCAGCTGGACCCGCTGCGGGTCTGGATGGCGAATGCGTAGGAAGACCTTGGGTAACTCTACGAAGCCCAGTTCGGGGTCGTAGTCAAAGGGGTATTCCACCACCAGCTCCCGCCCGTAGAGCTCTCCGGAGCGGAGGGGTGTTTCGTACCACCCCCGCCCCCCCTCTTCCCGGTTGGCCCAGACCCGTTCCACCACCTGGGTCGGGGTGAGCTCCTCCTTCCGGCCCACGAGGCGGTCTATGGGGACCTCCACCTCGTCCTCACCTTTGCGCAGGCGCACGCTGGGCGTCCAGCTACGGGTGGCCACGAACCCCTTACGGTGAAGGGGCTCCTGGGTCAGGTCGAGGCCGTAAACGTGACGACCCCTCGGACCTTAGTCCGAGGAGTCGCCACCGGCCTGGCCTTACACCTCCCTTAAAGGAGCTTTCGGCGGGATAGCGAAGACTGCCCAGGGCCGCCACGAGCCCCCATGAGGTGGGTGCGATAGCCCAAGCTCCCTCGCCGATGGGTTGGGGGAGCGCCCCGCGCCGCACCTCCTAGGGGGTTTCCTTGGGGGAGGCGGTTCGCGAGGGTCCCGGCATTGGTTTCAGGGCATCCGAAGGTTGCAGCGAAGGTCCCGCAAATGCCCCGCTTTTCTGGTTCCTGGGGTGGCGGGTGGGGCGGTGCGTTTAAGGAATTTGTAAGCCCCCCTGTGGAGCATAGGCATCGAGGACCCCAAAGGTCCTGGAACGAGGTGGGACCATGCGGAACAAATGGACTTTGGCCCTGCTAGCCCTGGGTTTGCTCCTCGCCGCCTGTGGGGGCGGGACGGGGGGCAGGGACACCAGCGACGTGACCGTGTCCCTCGTGGACCCGGCGGGTGCCCTGGTGGGGGCCGTCTACCGGGTGGGTTCGGGGGAGTGGCGGGAGCTCCGCTTCGCGGATGGGCAGGCCACCTTCCAGGCGAGCGGGGTGTACGAAGTGGTGGCGCGTTGCCGGGGAGAACCGGACAGGGTTTACCACACCAAAGCCACGCCCACCCAGATGGACCGCGTGGTGATCCCCTGTTCTACGGTGGATGCCCCGCAGGTGCAGGTCACCCTCACCGCCCAGCTCCCCCCCACCATCGGCCAGAGGCCGGTTGAGGATGGAAGCACCAGCTTAACAGCCGAGCTTGACGTGAGGTTTTTCCCCCTCCTGGGGTGGGCTCTAATCCCGGAAGGTGGGGCGGTACAATCCCGCCGGGCTCAGGCGAGGCCTTACCTGCCTGTAGGTCTGCAGGATGTTGTCCTGACGGTTGCGAATACGGGCGTTACGGGTACGGGCCTTATACACTGCCTGGCGCCAATGGGGTGGAAGCGGGTGCAGCTGGATATTCGGGGTAGTCAAAGCTACACCGTGGGGGAAGAGGGGTGGCAGCCATTCCACGCCACGCCCTCGCTAAGCGTGTCTTCTCGTAATAACCCGGGCGTTCCTTCGATCTACGTTGCCTACTTTAGGGAAGGCATGCGGAGCCTGGGCGGTGTTGGCTTTTCCGACGGTACCTTGGCCTGCCAGTACGGTACCCTTCCACCCCGGGAAGGGGGCGTGTACCTTGGCATCGCTGTGGATTATGTCTTCTCCGAAAGCGGGACTGGGTGGCAAAAGTTCGCTGTCTTGAAGGATATCGGAGGGCAAGACTGGACGGTGGAGATGCCCCCGCCCTGGCCCGAGGGTGGCCTGACCGTTTCGGGCGCCACGCTGACCCTTAACTACCCAGGCGCGCTTAGCTATGCCCTCCAAGCGAACGGCTTCTTGCGGGATAGGGAAACCCAGGCCGAAATCCCCCTTTTCGCCATCCTCTTCCCAGAGGGCGGGGCCGTTGTGTACACACCTCCGGACGCTGGCGAGGAACTCGGGTATGGGGTGGCGCCTTCGGACACGTATTCGGTAGAGGCTTTGGCCTTCACCCGGAACAACAATAACAGCTTGCCTTCAATCCTCTTTGCCCCAGGGGCTATGCCCGATGAGGCCACCTTGCGGGGGCTAGATCTCGCCGTTGCTAGCCTGTTCGTGGGCCAGGGAGACTGAAGGTCACCTCGCGGGGAAAGAGGGACGAGCCTGGGCGAAAGGGAGGATTTCCCGGGGTGCGGGTCGTAGCGGCGTTCCCCCATACCCTCCCGGTTCGCCCCATCCGGGGTGCGGGCGAGGCGCATTTCCCTAGAGCGCGGGCCTTCAACCCGTTGCCCCGCGGGGGATAGAGGGGTTTTCTCTCCTTTCGTAGCCCTCCTAGCCCAAGTTGAACCGTTGGGGAGGTCCTCGAGGCCCTCTTTTCCCCGCGCGGGCACCGGCAGGGTTACCACCCTCCTAGGCTTGGAGGGCCGAGGCTTTCTGCGCCGTCCTTGGGCCCGCAGTGCGGTCTTGGGCGGGAGTGCGGGGAAAGCCCCTTTTCGGAGATGACCGGATGTGGCGGCCCTGGTGGTGGTGGCACGCGTGGCCCTCCCACACGCCCCCCGCAGTACCCCTTCTCCGCTTAGGCTCTCAAACTGGCGAGGCCTGTCGCCCCCCGGTGCGAATCCCGCCCGGTTCAGGTCCCCCCAAGGGGCAAGGGGGCTCGCCTTGGAGGCCTACCCTAAGGTAAAGGAGGCACAAGACCCCCCGAGCTCTCAAGTTGGTTCACGGAGGAAGGCACCAAAGCCTTGCGCGCCTGCCCCCGGCGGGGTTGCTTTAAGGAGAAGGCGCCCAGGCGAGGATCCTTCTCGGGCAAAGGGCGTCCACCGTGTCTCCTATACCCAGTTGACCCCGGTCGTTGAGACCCCATGCGTAGAGGACAAGGTTGCCACCCTCCTGGACAACAGCCAAGGAGAAATCGTACCCCGCTTTCACCAGCACGGCCCCGCTGAGAGTACCTGTGCACCCTTCGCCTTTGACCTGCACCGGGGTAGGGGAGGAGTTGCCAGAATTGCCCTGGCCCAACTGGCCGTGGTCATTGCTCCCCCAGGCCCACACCCGGCCGTTTTGGTCAAGGGCCAGGTTGTGGGTTCCCCCTGCCGTGATGAAGCGGATCTGAACCCCAGAGGGAAAGGGCACGCGCTGGGGTGTGGAGGTGCTTGTCAAGGACAAGTCCTGTCCCAGCTGGCCCTCGGCGTTGCTCCCAAAGGCCCACACGCTCCCGTCCCTCCTCAAGGCGACGGAATGTTCCCTACCCCCAGCCACTTGCACCACGTCGGCGAGGCCGGGGACCTGTTGAGCGTACCGGTCGCTCACATTCGCTATTCCCCTTTGGCCATGCGAGTTGCTGCCAGTGGTCCACACGGTACCGTCCTCCAAAAGAAGGAGCGCATGGCCATCCCCAGCATCCACGCTCTGCACACCCACCAGGGGTTGCCCTTCGGCCCGGAGAAGAGGCCTGGGGTCGTAGTACCAGTCGTCATTTTGGGTGAGGACATGGGAGTGGTTGACATTATCCCCAAAGCCCAAGACCCGGCGTTCATTATCGCGCACGTGGATGACCAAACTAAAGTCGCGCCCTGCCTCTATAGCCACCGCATTTGCGAGGTGCTCGCTGCCGCCTTCGGCCACCACATAATCCGGGGGTTCAAAGGTACGGGTTCCGGTGGGGTATCCCTGCGGACGGCCCAGCTGGCCATAGGGGTTCACACCCCAGCTTTGCAGCCGGCCGTCCCCCATTAGGGCCAAGGCATGTCTTTGGTTTTCGCCTATGCCGAACTGGGCTGCCACCGCGATAGCCTCGTCCAAGCCCGGTATCTTGGCGGGCGTTGACCGGAAAGGCAGGGTATCCGGGTCCTCCGCCAGCTGCCCAAACCGGTTATCGCCCCAGCCATACACGCCATCTGGCTTCACGAGAAGAACGAAGTCGGTTCCCGCGGCGAGGATTCCTTGGAACCGCATAGGGTCACCATGGGTACCGTTGCCGCCCTCTGGGGGGCTTCCCGTGGGCCCAGCGCAACCAGAGAGGACAGCCAAGCACCCAACCACGAAAGCCAAAAAGGTGACACGCTTCCCCATAGTTCCCTCCTACAAACCCAGCCCCGCAAGCGCGGTGGCCACGCCTAGCGAAACCGCGGACACCTCCTGGTGGGAACGGGCGCTATCCCCTTGTGGCCTCGCGCCCTCGAGGGGAAGGGCACCCTTGCCTGACCGCATCCAAGGCTTGCCCATGGTTTGCCTCCTGTCGGAGCGCCTAAGCGCTCCATCTCTAAGCTTCTCCACCGCCCCTTACAAATCCCTTAAACCGCTCCTTTGCCCTTGGAGGAGGGGAAGGCGCTCCTACGGAGGCAGGCCCCCTTGGGGATGCGGAGGGGCCTCTGCGTGGGGACCTAGACGGAAGGGTGGACCGCGCCGCGGGAAGCCGCCTCACGTCCATCCTCCCTGGTGAGGCACGGGGTAAGGGTGTGGAGGCCTCGGTCACCAGCGGTTTCCCGTTGCCCCCCTGGCGAATCGGGTAGCTCCTTCTCCCGCCCAGGTCAAGCAAACGCACGTCCGGATAGGGGGCCCCTTGGAACTTTCTTCCCTGTGGGAAGCGTCGCGCGGGGGACCGCCGGCCGTGCGCCCGCCTCACCGGCTTTCCCGGCGGTCTGATTCGGGGAGATGGGCGTTCGCGCAAGGAAAGAGGGCTCGCGCTTCGGGCACGACAAGCTCCGCCCTGGTCAGGGCCACCTTACCGCCGGGATCACCGGCTCTGCCCGAGCCTGGGCGAACGCCGCGTAGGAGAGGACACTTCGCTCTCTGGATGGGCGTCGGAGGCGGCCCAAAGGGTCTTCTCCTCCCAGGGGCAAAAGGCCTGGCGGAAGCAGAGGCAAGGGGTTTCCTCCCTAACTCCCCTGGGGGAAGTGTCCCTCCAGGACGTACACCCCCGGTGCCTCGCGCATCGGGCGTGCACGGAGGACAACGCCATAGTCCTCCGCCTCCAATAGGGAAGCGTGGGCGGCAGGTCCACGGGCTCGGGGTATGGGGCGAGGAGGTGCGGCACGAGGCTGCCCTCCACCACCCATGACGCCACCAATCGCGCGCTTTCTCCCGCGCTGCGGCGAAGTACCCTTCTGGACTTAGGGAATGGGACCTAGGGGTGCGGCCAGGAGGGGCGTCCGGAACGTCGGTAAAGCCTAGCTTTCTCCAGTGAACGAGGCGGATGGCGCTCCTACCGGGACCACGAACGAATCCTCGGCCTTAAAGCCCAAAGCACTCTGTAGTGGTTAGAAGACTTTTCTCTACTTCCACCTCCAAAGCCACCAGAGCTGTTCGCTTGGAGCGCTCAAGGGCACGGTAAACCCCTTGGGTCCTTCTCCTACCGCGCGAGGAGCTTGCCCACCTCCAAGGCCTCCTAGCCCAGGTCCGGCTTCCCCGGGTGGGCCCCACCGCGGGCGCGACGCCCCCGGCCCCCTTCTCCCCCAATCTCTAAGGCCGAGCCAAGGCCGCCGCTTCCTGTGCGGGCCTCCTTCCAGAGTGGGCGGTTTCGGGGAAGAGGGTGGAGGGGAGCCGGCTTTCCAAGAAGAGTCCGTCCCTTTTTTCGCAGGGTGCTCTACGCAACGTTGTTGGCGGCGCGGCGGGATGAGGAGATGTGGGGCTCGTACGAGGTTTTGCTCGCGCCAGGGAAGCGGGACGGAAAGCTCTGGTAGCCGTGGCCCACAAGCTTCCCCGGCGGACGATGGGGGGTTAGGGCGCCCCATCAAGTCCAGAACTTTGCGGCCACCGGTTGATAGAACAAGGCAGCATCATCCCAAAGACCCATTCCCTTCCAAAGTGCGCTTCCACGGCCTTCAGGATAGCCTGGCCGTCCCGGAGGGCTTTTTCCGCCTCCTCCCGGGTGTAAGCCTCCTTGGGGGTGAGGCCAGGTAGGGCGTCGGGGTAACGGGTGGGGATGTAGAGCTTGTCCAGAGCGAGGGCCTGAGGGAGCAAGGACCGGAGAGCCTCTCCGATATCCCCGGGAAGCTCCCGAACCAGCCGGGCTAGGCTGTGGCCCCTGGGGCCAGGCCCTGGGCGATCCAGAGGCCTTTAAGGGCCCTTTCCCCTGCCTGCCTGATAGGCCAAGAAGGCCGCTTGGGCGAACTTCCCCACCTCCAGGAGGGCCTGCCCCGTCTCCCAGTCGTCCTGGGCCTGGGCGAGCCACCTCTGGCCTTCCTCACGCCGCTTTTCCACGCTCATAAAGGGGTATGGCCTCCCGGAGCACCCCCTTAAGGAAGGGGAGGTCGCTCCTTTCGGCGAGCTCCTCGGGGGTCAGGACCAGGGCTTCCACGGGGAGGGGAGCATCGGCCAAGAGGTTGAGGACCAGTTCCAGGCGGGCCAGGGGCGGGAGGGAGGTGCGGGCCACCACCAGGAGGTCCAGGTCCGACCTTCGGTCCGCTGTGCCCCGGGCGTGGGAGCCGAAGAGGTAGAGGGCTTCCAGGTCTAGAGCCCCCTTAAGCCGCTCCGTGGCCTGGACCAGGTACGCCTGCAGGGGAGCGTCCATGCTCATAGCGTAAGGCATCCCAAGGGCCCAAAGGTGTGCACAGGGAGATCTCTAGCCGCCATCATCCGATTTCTGCGTGTGCTAGCTCGTCCGCAAGTCTCCACCCCGCATCCTTCAACAACACTTGGCCTTGAATGGGGTTGTGGGCCACCGGACGCCGGTCTACCCGCCCCCCCATCTCCACCCTGACTGGGCTATTCGGTGAAACCTTGACGAGCACACCCAAAGCTGAAAGCCCTGGTCCCCCAGCGAAGCGGGTAACGACAGGGGGTTCACCGCCCGGCTGGAGCCCATGAAGGCCTACCGCTTTGAGGGGAGGCTCCACGAGGGGAGGCTCCTGGCGGAAAGGGCCTTCCCCTTGGGGAAGTGGGTGGCCTGGAAAAAGGGAGGCCCCGAGCCCGAGCCCATCGCTGGGGAGAGAAACCCCTACCTGGAGGAGGCCGGGCGGAAGGCCCCGAAAACCGAGGAAGGGCCACGGGCCGAGGCGCCCCCGCCTCCCTCCCCAGAACCGCCCAAGGCCCCCAAGCCCAAGCCAGAGCGCCCGAGGCGGGACCCGGTGCGGGTCTGGCGGGCCCCGGAGGAGCCCGAGGAGCCCGCCACCCTGGGCCTGCCGCCCCCTCTCCCCCCCAAGCAGGTGATGGGCTTGGTCGGGGAGGGGCCCTACTACCTGGTGCTTAGGCCCCAGGCCCTGGACCTGGGGTGGCCAAGGGTGGAGCGGAACCTGCCCTTCCTCACCCGGCGGTACGAGGTGCGCTTTTACCCCGACGGGAGCCGGGCGGTGGTGTGCGCCGACCTCGAGGCCCTCAAGGTGTGGTATAAAAGAATACTAAGGGGGTGAATAGCATGGCTTACCGTAAAAAAAGGGGCTCGGATACTTGGCATTTCTGCAGGAATTGTAGCAAGTGGCCTACTAGCGATTACGAAGAGAGGTACACAAAGCCCGATGGCGAAGAGCTTTGCAACGAGTGTCGAAGCAAAGCACAAAGTGGGAACTGCCAAAAATAGTTGCCTGTAGTTATTTAACTTAAACCAGTCCCCCAAGGCTAGAAGCCTCTTCAAGGGGTTTTCCGTCAGATTCATTCCACGGAGTTCTTAAGTGTACCTCAATCTTGCCCCCAAAACCCAGATCGTTTCGCAGTTACGCAGTTAAAAGTTATTGCTTAGAATTCAGGGTAAGCCCAAGCCCCTCACGAACCGCCAGGCCTGGAGGAGCCCCAGGAAGGCCCCCGCCGCCTCCTCCACGGGAACCTCCACCGGCTTAAGGCCGTCCCCCAGGGAAAGGACCATCCCCCCCTTCACGGCCACCCCCTCCGCCTGGAGGGCCAGGACATAGGCCCCCACCTGAAGGAGGTGCTCCGGGTACACCCGGGAGGAAGTCTTCAGGTCCACCACGATGAGCCGCCCCCCAAAGTGGGCCACCAGGTCCACCCGCCCGGCGTAGAAGTGCTCGGGGTGGAAGACCGCCTCCTCCCCCCGCACCGCCCTACCCCCGTTCCCTTCCCACCACTCCACCAGGGCCTGGGCCATGACCCGCAGGGGCTCCTCGGAAGGGAGGGGCGCCGAAAGGCCCTTCAGGTAGGCCTCCGCCCAGGCGTGGAAGTCCGAGCCCCGGCCCGCCGCCCTCTGGGCCGCCTGGCGGTGGGCCTTGGCCGCCCCGTCCAAGATCCGCCCCGCCTCCTCCTCCGTGAGAACGAGGCCCGGAACCAGCTCTTCCCGCAGGTACTCCACCACCTGGCGCACCGCCCACTCCTGGAGGTTTTTGTTAAGGAGGCCGGTGATTTGGGTAACGGAGGGGACGGGTTGCCAGTTCATCCCGTCCAAGGAGGCCTCGTACCCGCCCCCACCCCGCTTGTAGCGCAGGCGCCAGCCGCTGGGATGGTCCTTGAACAGCCAGTCTTGATACATGGGCCCTCCTTGGGCGCCTTCCATTTTACCCGCATACCGGGTGAAGCAAAAAGGGAAAAGATTCTTAAGGGCTTTCTTCCCCCTATCCAATTGCCTACCCAACAGATTCCGTGACCGGCGCGCCCTGGTGGTGCTCGATCACCACCGACACGGAAGCGACGCGGACGCTCTTGCCGGAGAGCTTCTCGAGCGCTCCCCCACTTTTCATGGGCATCCCACCGTGCTGGGCGCGATCGATCGGAGCCCGAGCTGGGCCCAGGGCCGAAGTGCGTGCCACGATACTTCGCATTCGTGCCAGATGGTGGGAGGCCTGTGCTAAGTCCGTGTAAAGCGCCAGAGCGGCCCTATCCCAAGCAGCAGGGCGTTCACCGTCACGATCACGGTCGAGGTGCTCATCAACAGCGCCGCCCACTCCGGCCGGAGCAAAATGCCATAGTTGTCGTAGAGCGCCCCCGCGGCGACGGGTATGGCGAGCAGGTTGTAGATCACCGCCCAAAAGAGGTTCTGCTTGATCTTGCCCCGTACCTTGCGGGCCAGGATGACGCTGCGGGCCACGTCGGCGGGGTCGTTCTTCACCAGCACCACGTCGGCGGTCTCCACGGCCACGTCGGTGCCCGCCCCGATGGCGAAGCCCACATCGGCCTCGGCCAGGGCGGGCGCATCGTTCACGCCGTCCCCGACCATCGCCACCTTACGCCCCTGGGCCTTGAGTTCCCTCACCTTGGCCGCTTTGTCTTCGGGCAGGACCTCGGCGATTACCGTATCTATGCCGATCTGACGGGCTACGGCCTCGGCGGTGCGGCGGTTGTCGCCGGTGAGCATCACGGTCTGGATACCGAGCGCGTGAAGGGTCTCGACCGCTTTGCGGGCGGATTCGCGGACCACGTCGGCCACCGCGATCACCCCTGCGGGCTGGCCGTCCACCGCCACGTACATGGCCGTCTTGCCCTCGGCGGCCAGCCGGGACACCAGTTCTTCCAGTTGGCCCACCTCGATACCTTCCCGCTCCATGAACCTCCGGTTGCCGATGAGCACCCTGCGCCCCTTAACCTGGGCCACCACACCGTGCCCGGGGACAGAATCGAAGGCGGCGGGGGGTTGCACGTCCAGGCCACGTTCCTTGGCCGCCCGCACGATGGCCTCGGCCAGGGGGTGCTGCGAGGGCTGGTCGGCGGAGGCAGCGAGGGCGAGCAACGTTTCGGGGGTGAAGGGGGCGATGGGCTCGAGGTCGGTCACCGTGGGCTTGCCCTCCGTGAGGGTGCCGGTCTTGTCGAAGATCACGGTGTCGATGGTGGCGGTGGCCTCGAGGGCGGCCGCGTCCTTGAACAGGATGCCCTGCCGGGCCGCCACCCCCACCCCCACAGTGATCGCGGTGGGCGTCGCCAGGGCCAGCGCGTCGGGGCAGGCGATCACCACCACCGAGACCGCCACGGTGAGGGCGAAGACCAGCCCCTGCCCCGCCAGGAAGTACCAGTAGAGGAAGGTGAGTACGCCCGAGCCCAGCGCGATGAACACCAGGTACTTCCCGGCCAGGTCGGCCAGGCGTTGCGCCGGGGCCTTGGAGGCCTGGGCGTTGCGCACCATCTGCACGATGCGCGAGAGGGCGGTGTCGGCGCCCACGGCGGTGGCCCGGAAGATGAAGGTCCCGGTTAGGTTCACCGTCCCCCCGATCACCTTCGCACCGGGAGTCTTGGCGACAGGGATAGGCTCTCCGGTGATCATGCTCTCATCCACATAGCTCTGCCCCGAGATCACTATCCCGTCCACCGGCACCCGGTCACCGGGCTTGACCACGACCTCATCGCCCACCATCACCTGCTCGAGGGGCACCTCCACCTCCTGCCCGTTCCGCCGGACCCGGGCCGTCGCGGGGGCCAGCTTGAGCAAGGCCTCCACCGCCCGTCCAGTGGCGAAGCGCGCGCGCATCTCCAGCCAATGCCCCGCGAGGCTGAAGGTGGTGAGCATGGCCGCCGCCTCGTAAAACACCTCGCCCTCGAAGAGGAAAGTGGCCCCCAGCGAGTAGGTGTAGGAGACCAAAATGCCCGTGGCGATGAGGGTCATCATGTTGACCTGGCCCTGCCGCAAAGCCCGCCAGGCTCCATGGATGAAGGGCCATCCTCCCCACCACACCACCGGGGTCGCCAGCAGGAAGCCCCACAACCCCAGCGAAAGGCCGAAGGGTGGCGTGTCGGGGAAGCCCAGCGCCCTGCCGATGGGCGAGAAGACCACGATGGGCAGGGTCAGCAGCAGCGACACCACAAAGCGCCGCAGCATGTCGTTCACCATCGCGGCCCCATGCCCGGTGTGCGTATCGTGCCCCTCGTAGCCCGTGTGCTCCCGGCGCTGCACGGCGGTGTGGTCGTGGGCTGGGGACGGACGGGCGGCGTGGCCGTGGTGGGCGTGGGCGTGGCCCTCCGAGCCCACGCTGGGGTGCCCGGGCTGGGCTTGGGAGGGGGCGCAGTCGGTGCAGTCGCAGGCGTAGCCCCTTTGCTTGATCTCGGCCTCGAGCCGCTGGGCGCTCGTCACCGCAGGGTCGTAGGCGAGGTGGGCGACGCCCCGGGTGCGGTCGAGGTGGACCTGCAGGACGCCTTCCAGCCGGGCGAGCTGCCGCTCGAGGTCGGCGTACTCCGAACCGTCGTAGCAATTCCTCAGGGCGACCGCGAGGACCGATCCGTGTGGGTGAGCGCCGTGGCGGGTCACTGCCTTCGACATAGCCTGCACCTCCTACAGCGGCGCCTTGGTGGGCACGGGGAGCTCGGGCAGGGGGCGGGCCTCGAGGCCCCGGTGGAACTCCTCCTAGAAGGACTAACGGGCGTGGGCGTACCGGCGCAGGGGCACCCCGGCACCGATCCCAACCGCCGCGCGGAGTAGGATGCGCCGCTGGACGTGCGGGGCCTTTTCGAGGATACCATGGCTCCCCTCCGGTACCGGGGAAGGGGGGCTAGGGCCGTACCTCGAGCACCCCCATCATCCCCCGGTCCTCGTGCTCGACGATGTGGCAATGGTAGACGGTGATCCCACCGAAGTCGCGTAGGGGCACCGCGATTCGTACGGTCTCGTTCGGGCGCAGGTTCACGGTGTCCTTCCAGGCCCGGTAGGGTGCCGGCTGGCCGTCCCGCGAGAGCACCTGGAAGGGGTAGGTGTGTAGGTGGAAGGGGTGGTCCATTTCGGTCTCGTTGACGAGCTCCCAGACCTCGATCGTCCCCAGCTTGGCCTGGATGTCCACCCGGCCGGGGTCAAACATCCGGCCGTTGATGAAGAACTCGGCCTGCATCATGCGCTCGCCCAGCACCAGGCGGCGGGTGGCAGCGGCCTTGGCGGGATCGAGGCGTTCGATGGGGGCCAGCGAGGTGGGCAGGGGCATGGGCTTGGGGTTGGCTGGGGCCACGATGGTGAGGAGGGTCTCGAGGCGGGTGGCTCCCATGCCCATCAGGGAGCCCATCGTCCCCGTGTCGCCCATCCCCCCCATGCCGCCGTGGTCCATCGTTCCCATCCCCTGGCCCATGCCCTGATCGCCCATCACGCTGTGCATGCCCCCGTGCATCCTCATCGCCCCGCGGTCGTAGGGGAGGGCCTGCAGCCGGTAGGTGCCGGGCCGGCTCAGGCGCACGAGCACCTCGGCCCGCTCACCGGGGGCCAGCAGGAGCTCGGTGAGCTCGACGGGCTTCTCGAGGAAGCCGCCATCGGTGGCGATGAGGTAGAGGGGCTGATTTTCCAACGCCAGCCGGTAGTAGCGGGCGTTACTGGCGTTTAGGAGCCGCAGGCGCAGGGTGGCTTTCTGCGCACGCAGGGTCGGGCGCACGGCACCGTTGACGGTGAGCAGGCTGCCCTCCCGGCCGTTCATCCAGTCCATTTGTGTCCAGGCGGGGATCCGGTCGCCGGAGAAAACCCAGTCCTTGAGCACCAGGAGGTATTCCTCGGCCTCCTTCAACTCGGGCAGGGCGTCGAGCGGCCCCTCCACCACCAGCAGGCCGGCCAGCCCCGCGTAGAGCTGTGCGGCCACCCGGCCATGGACGTGGGGGTGGTACCAGTAAGTCCCCGCCGAGCCCTTGGGGATCCTGAACTCATAAAGGCGGCTCTCACCAGGCTGGACCAGGGCCATCGAGTCGTCCACGCTAGGGGGCACGTGCAAGCCGTGCAGGTGCAGGTTGGTAGGCTCGGGAAGGTTGTTGGTGAATTTCAGCCGCACCGTCTCGCCCTCGCGCACCCGCAGGGTGGGGCCGGGGAAGCCGCCGTAGGTCATCAGCCAGACAGGCTTGCCGCCCAGGATCAGGTGGCTTTGCTGGGCGGTGATCTGGACCTCCACCAGGCCATCGGTCCGGCGCACCTGGAGCGTGCGGGGCTGGGGAAAGGGGCTTTGAGCGAAGGCGGGGAGCCTCGAGAGCCCGTAGTTGCTCACCAAGCCCAGGACACCGTACTTCAGCAGTTCGCGTCGGTTCATAACACCTCCTGCTTTAGCCTGCGCCTGGAGTGTTAAGCCCGTGTAATAGGCAACTCCCGGCCACGGCTAGGGGCTCGCGGGCAGCCTGGGGCACGGGGCGGCATTCCTGATCCCGTGGCGGCAGGCGTCAGCGTAGGCCCTCATGGTGCCGTCGGGGTCAGCGATGGCCTGGCAGACCTCGGCACAGGCCTGGCAGACCGGGGCGTGCCGCCGGGAGTCCCACAACAAGAAGCTTTCGCCGTTTCGCAAATCTGCACGGGGTCTAATCATAATTGTCGTGTGGGCGGACTCCATGTCCCGGTCACCGCGCTGCGGGTAATGTCGAATAGGGGCGAGGCGTGCGTAGTGGCGCCGCCCGCGGGCCCCGATGCGAGCCTGGGCCGGGTTCATGCCGGTGGTGCCATGGATTAGGTGTTGGTTACTGTGCTGCATTGCTGGGCATCCTGAAATTCGCCGTTTCGGCCCTGATGCGACCGACAGTTCTGGACAGCGAGGGGCAGCGCTATCGTGCCGTTGAAGGAAGTTGCCCAGACATAACCGATTTTCTACTGATCTGAAAGCGCGGGCAGCGCGGTCACCTTTCTCTCCAGGCGGGGGGCCAGGTCACTTTGCCGAAGGAGAGGAGCGCCTGGAGGAGTTTGCCGAAAACGCCCGGGTTTCCCCGGCGGACCTGGAAGCCTTCCACCGGGCCTGGGGGATCTACGTGTTGCCGGCTAAGGTATTCCTAGATGCCAATTCCGGGCAAGGATCTGCCTGTTCTGGCTGTGGCGGGGGCGGCTTTGAGCCCCCTTTTCGCCTCCTCCCCCCACCCAGGGATGAGGAGGCTCCGCATCCCCGTCCAGTAGGCCACCTTTTCCTTGGGACGCCCCACCTGGAGGTAGCGGCGGATGGCCTACCACCTTAGGTGGTGGAGGAAGTCCCCCCGAACCCTTTCCACGGTGCTTCAGGCAAAAGGTTCCTTGGTCTTCCCAGAGAAGCCGTGCTCCTTGATCCAGAGGAGGGAGGCGTGGATGTCCTCTGATCCCACCATCCCCGCCTTCCCAGCTCCCCTGGCCCGGCATGGCGCATTTGCCTTCTGAATGGCGGACTTCTCTACTATATTTGGGCCTACTTACTGCGGGTAAGTGTAGCAAGCGTATTCTAACCGGGCGTTTAAGGTCCTTGTAAGGGGGTGATGTCTAACGTAAGAAGCGGAGGTGAAGGTATGCTCCTGTCTTTCCGGTTGGTTTTGGTTGGCTTTGGCCTTGTCCTTCTGCTCGCTGCTTGCGCTGGACAGTTGGGGGGTGGAGGCGGTAACGGCGGTGGTGGAGGAAGTAACGGCGGGGGCGGTGGGAGTGGTGGAGGTACTTCCTCCCAGCTCACCCTGGAGTCGGTAAGGCTCACCGCTTACGAGGTCTATCAAGGCCAAGATCTAACCCTTACGCTTACGCTGTCCTCGCAGGACGGTTTTCAGGGTGAAGTGGAAGTAGAGGTGCTGGAAAACGGCCAGCGCGTTACTTGGCTTAGACCCTCCTCCAGCCAGCAAACCATCTCCGTTCCATCCAATGGTGAAGAAACGATGACGCTTAACGTTACGGTTTCCTCCAACGCGCCCTCCGGTGCCCACGATCTAAGCGTGAAGGTGGCGTATGGCAACAGCGCTACACAAAAAAGTGTTCCTCTCACCGTCTGGACCACGCACCAACCGACGGTGAACCCCGACCTTTTGCGCGTCGTGTACAAAGGGGGTCGATTCCTGGCTTTGAGCGCGTTTGCGGGGGGGGAGCCACGGCAGGACATTTGGGTCTCGTCCGACGGGGAGCAATGGACTAGGGGATCCGTTGGGACGCTGCGTACGATGGCTCCGGAACCTACATCGCCGTGGGACCTGCTGGCCGCATCTATACGTCCACGAATGGGGTAACGTGGACTAACCTCCAGCCTCCCTCGGGCGCGTTTTACCCCTATAGCGTGATTTACGCCCAGGGAAAGTGGGTGTTCGGCTCAGATCACGGCGTCTATTACTACGACGGAAACACTTGGACGAGACAGCCCATTTATGGGCTAAGGCACGGGTACCGCGTAGCGTATGGCAACGGGCGCTTTGTTGTGGCGGGGGTTGGGTTCGGAGATTTGGGGGACGGGGTAGTCGTCTTTGCCTCCGAAAACAGAACGGATTGGACATTAACTCACTACCGCCCTGACCCCTACTCCTCCACGGCCTACGTGGGAGACCTCTTCTACGATGCCGAGAGAGGCCGTTTCCTCGTTGTTGGGGGCACGGAAGGGAACAATCAAACTGTATTTGTGCTAGAATCTCAGGATGGCACGCAATGGCAGGTCTACGGCGACGGGGCAGGCAGGGACCAAAGGGCCGTGGGCATCGCTTGTGGCGGGGATACGTGCTTTTTCCAAGTCAGCTACAAGGGGATTCTCAGGGCGTCCTCTCCGAATATTCGGGAAGCTTCCGTAGTGGTCGGTGAACCCACGGATATCTTTGGCCTGACTTACGGAAACGGCAAGTTCGTGGGCGTCGGCAAAGTGATTGTCTCGCGTTCCCCTTAAGAGGGGTAGCTTCACCCCGCGACGCATCTGGGTGCAAGGGCGGGGATCCTTGTGCATGTGGGCTCTGCAACCCTTGCAACGTCATGCCTCCCGCCCTTGCCAACGTTTTCTCCGATGAAACCCGCGTGGACGTGCCGGTGGGCTAAGCTGCAGCCCGCTTGTACCCGTGAGCCACTAATGAACAACCTGTAAGGTAAGTGTTTCATACCCTCATCCAAGCTGGAGGCGGAGTCCTTTCTACCTGCCCATGTGCTGCGGTTTATGTGTAGACCCAGGCGGTGCCTCGGACCAGAGGGCGCCGGATTGGACACACGAGCCAGGATCCTCCGCTGACCGCTTCTCTTGCGGGGGTACGAGCGGTATTCCTTGGTTGGGAGGTTGGGAGGGAAGAGGCTCTTCCTGCTCACCTACTTTAGGTGGTGCGCCTCGACCCCGTCTACTCCCTCGGCCAAACAACGAGCCCCGTGTAGGGGTAAGCCGGGGAAAACCTGCTGGCCTGCCTCTAGCAGGCAGGCCAGCTAACACGTCCCTTACGTCAGCGCCTTCAAGCGCACGGTACGTTTCTCGCGCGCCGCTTTGAGCGCTAGGGTGTTACGCCAACGCTATAGGGACCAGCGCACACGAATCGGCCGTTGCCGAAAACGATGGAGCGAAATTCTAGAAAACTCCTGTTGTCGAAATCCCGCGTGAGAGGTTCCCAGGGGTTGTGGCTGTCGTTTCCCCATTTCCGGAGAATGACTGGCCAGCTGTACCATTCTCCGCCGATGTAGCCGTCGAAGACCCCGACCGCGAGGTAAACGTCGCGCTGCTCATCGTAGGCCACACTGTAAAGGTCGCCGTAGACTGAGTAACCTGTAAGGCCGCTTTCCTCGAGGGTCCAGGTCTCCACATTAGACGGGTCTGACGCTACAATCGTTCCTCTGTCGCCGACGGCAACGAAGCGCTGGTTGGTGTAGATGATGGCGTTTAAATTCTCCCCTGCGCCCGTGTCAACCGTCGTCCAGGTATCACCCCTATCGGAGGAGATCCATAAAAATCCATCCTCAGAAGCGCCTAAGAGCGTGCCTGCCCCATAGGCAAGGGCGTAGAAGTCATTTTCAGTAGGGCCGTAAGGTTGTTTTACGTCCCAACGCTCTCCGTCTTCCGAGACCAGCACTAGCCCTCCTAGTCCCACCGCCACAAAGCGGTTATCCGCATAAACGACGTCCGTCAGGTCCCACTCGCTGGATGCCCCAGCTACCTGGCCGGGGAACCACTCCTGTGCGTCTTCGGAGTAGTAGAGGGCGCCGTCCCTCCCGACGGCCACATACCGGTTCGACCCGTAAGCCAAAGCTGTTATCACACCTGGAATGGATTGGTCATGCAAGGTCCAAGATATTCCGTCTGGGGATGAGGCGATTCTGGTAATACGGGGTCCCTCTAGGAGGAGATAGAACCGATTGTTGACGTGCCGGATCGCTATAGGATCCTGGCCTGGATTGAATGCAGTTTCCCAGTTGCGGCCATCTGTTGACACCAAGACATCCCCATATTGGGTTAACACCAAAAACTTGCCGTTAACGTACGCAACGAAGTCAACCGTTGCCTGCGTGGGCACAGGGATGGTTTCCCAGTTCTCTCCATCCGGCGATAGGACCACAGTTCCTGGCGTCCCGCCCCCTATGACGAAAGTGCCACGGCCAAACGCCACTGTGGAAAAGATGTTCACCGGAGCGTTCGCCCTACTCCAACTAGCACCCCCGTCTTCAGAGAGGAAGAGACCGCCTCGGCCGTTTGTCACAAACCTCCCGTTTCCAAACGCAACGGAGAAGCGGTCATCGGCGCCGTTTGCCTGAGCAGTCGTCCAGTTTACCCCGTCCTGCGAATAAACGATGACTCCATTCCGACCCACCGCAACAAAGCTCCCGCCACCGTAGGCCACATCAGCCAGGTTAGAGGTGGTGGGGGAGCTACGGCGTTCCCAGTTTTCTCCATCAACGGAACTGTAAATCGCACCCTCAGACCCCACAGCTACAAAAAGCCCACTCTCTTCCCCGTAAGCGACACCGGACAACCACGACGGCGCTGACGGGAGATACGTTCGGTTCCAATTCAGCCCATCAGAGGAGGTGTAAAGGCCACGCCCCACCGCAACGAGAAGCCCCCTCCCGAACGCCACGTCGGAAAGTTCCTCGTTTGCGTTCAACTGGGTTACATGCCACATGAGGCCATTCGGTGAGATTAAGGCGGAAGAGCCTTCCACCGCCACGTAGCAGCCCCCAGCAAAAATTATGGCTTCTGGAGCGTAGCTGAAGGCAACTTTCCACGTTTCGCCGGGATTCCCAGCAGTAGGGGAGCAAGCAAGAACGCCGCCTCCCCCGTTGCCGCCTCCCCCGTTGCCCCCGCCGCCATTTCCCTGATCGGGACTACCTTGCATAGCACAACCAGCCACTAGAAGAATGAGAGCCACGCCTAACAGGAGCCACGCTTTTTTCACGGCTCACCTCCGCATGGGGAATTCAAGCATCCCCATACTTCACTCTCCCAAAGGGGCCTTACAAATCCCTTAACGGGGGTTTCACCACCTCCCGAGACTTCCTGCTCAGGGGTGCGCTGCCGCTTGTGCACGCCTGTAGGCCCTTGTTAGCTAGCCTTCCCGCTCGTCGCTAGAGCTTCGGTAGGGGAAAGGCATTGAAACCAATGCCCCTATACATACGTGAAGGACACAAGCCGGAGCGTGAAGTACAGGCTTGTGTTCGGAGTGGCCGTTCGCTTGTTTGTAGGTTAAAAGTACGTCTCCTAGAAGCCATGACATGGCCAAGGCGATAGGGGCCTCGAGGCTCTGTGCGACAGCGCTTTCCAGATGCGCGGGGGTTGATTCCCTAAAGGAAGAGACTGCGGGGTCCGAGGATTGGGCCTTCCGTAGGTTGGGACCCGGAGACGACCCGTCGGCTAGCCAGCACCCTGACATCCCGTTTAAGAACCCCCCACGACCTCTTGTCTCGGCTTTAGTGAGCCGTGAAGAAACGCTATCCTCCCGTGGCCAAAGGCTCCACGAGTGCCAAAAGAGGGCGTTAATAGCCATAATAACACCGATGATTGTCTAAAAAACCTGGGCGCTCCTGTAAATGTTCGCGAAAGGTATCTTTCGCGAATAATTTGTACCCCCAAGGGGCCTACTTCTTCGTCCTCTTTCTTTGGAAAACCATCGGCATCAAAAGCCCCAATAATCCTGTTATCTTCCCCATCCCCTATTGCTCTTACTCCCCTGGAATGGGCCCACTCCCCTCCGGGGAAGTGCGCGGGCAATTGCAGGACCTCGCTCTACGGCTTCGCATCCTCGGGGCCCACCACCTTCCCCCTGGCCTCGAGGCGGTGCGGGCCCTGTTGCTCGCCGAGGGCGAATCCTAAGGCGGGTCAAGGGGTTCTTCCTTCGGCCAGGTGGAACGGGCGGTCCCTTGAAACCGCGAAGCCCCTGCCGGGGGCCGGGGATACCTGGCGCGCCGCGTTGCCGAGTCTGAGGGATGTGGCCTACGGCAACGGCCATTACGTGGCTCTGGGGGAGCCTGGCGCCATCCTTGTTTCCACCGATGGGAGGGAACCGGAAAGCCGAGCGGTGGACCCGGGTGGTGGACCGCCAAAGGATCCAGACTGATCGCCTCGTAGATGTGACCTACCGCGCGGGACGGTTTATGGCAGTGGGAGGGGATAGGGCCATCCTGGTCTCTCCCCCTCCCTCCTAGGCCTTGGGGGGTGGGCGGTCTTGCCTGAAAGCTTGGTTTCGGGAAGGAGACCCCTAAAAGGAATTTCCGCAAACCGAGAAACCATGGGTCCGATATACTGGAACGGTGGAACTGGCCAAGCTCAGCCGAAAGGGCCAACTCTCCATTCCCAAGCGCCTCCTCAGGGCCATGGGCGTGGAGGGGGAAGCTTACTTCCTGGTGGAGCTTGCCCCCGAAGGGGGGCTCCTCTTGCGCCCTGCCGGGGTCTACCCTCTGGAGGTGTACGCGGAAGGGCGCCTCCAGGAGCTCCTGGCAGAGGATGCCCTTACGGAAGAGGAGCGGGCCCGCCTTGCCGCCATCCCCCGCTAAGCTCCGCCGCCTTTTTCTGGACGCCAACGTCCTCTTCGCCGCCTGTTGGCAGTCGGGACGGGCGCGGGCCCTTTCGGAGCTGGCACCCAAGGTGGGCTTAGAGCTCCTCACCTCCGCCCACGCCTTGGAGGAGGCCCAGCGCAACCTGGAGGCGAAACGGCTGGAGGCCCTGGAGTACCTTCAGGTCCTTCGAGAAAGCGTGCGGCTGGTTCCTGAGGCTCCTTGGGGCTTGGTGCAAAGGGCCTTGGCGAAAGACCTTCCCTTGGAGAATGCACCCATCCTGGCGGCCGCCTGGAGCGCAGGAGCGGATGCCCTGGTGACCGGTGACCGACGTCATTTCGGGCACCTTATGGGCAAAAAGGTGGGTACGGTCTGGGTCCTTTCCCTCGGGGAAGCCTTGGGGTTGGTCCTGGACCTCCTGGAGAGCCAGGGGTGAGGGGGGCTTTTGGACGAGGGGTTTGCGGGGTCCCGAAGGCCGGGAAGTTTCCCCTGGCCCACAGTCTGGCCGGGGAGGAAAGGGGAAGCTTGGGGCATGGCAAGACCCCTCCGCCTGGCGGTCTTCCTACTCCTGGCGGGCTTGGCCTGCGGCCAGGGGTTGGGCGAACCCTTGGGGGCGGACTGGACCGCCACCTCCGAAGAACCCCAGGCGACCAGGACGGCGCCCGGCCCGCTCGGGGAAAGACCTCCCTTGGAGGGCCGCCTTGGGCCCATGCCCGAGGGCTACCAAGGGTCTGCCCTTTCCGTGAGGCTTCTCCTTTGGAGCGTGCCCTGGTCCTTCGCCGGGGCCCTGGGGGGCTCGTGGCCGCCGACCCTGTTTGGCGGGGCTTCTGGCTCACCAACGCCCTCTGGGCCTCCGTGGACGGGGGCATCGCCCTGGTGGGGCTCCTGTCACCGGAGCCGGACAGGGCTTGGCTCCGGGACATCCTCTACCTCAACGCCGCCTTGGACCTCCTCTACATCGCGGGGGGATTGTGGCTGGCCTCCAAGGGGGAGGCGCGGCTTCAGGGGGCAGGATGGGCTGTCGTTCTGCACGGGGGGGTGGCTTCTCCTCTTTGACCTGTACCACGCCGTGACCCTGGGGGAGTAGGGCTGAGCCTCGAGGCCGGCCGGAGGAGCGAAAGGGGCTGGGCATACTTCCAAGCCGCTAGCTACCGGTCACGGTGGTGTTTCGGAAGGCAACATCTACCTCGCCGTTTTGTACCGCTTGGAAGCGGACCCGGGCGTCCAAGGGCATATAGCCCACCTTCTTGTCGGGGTCTCCAAAGAGGGCGGTGAATACGGAGAGACCCAAACATCTCCTCTCCCCCACCGCCCTCGAGGCCTCCAAGCACTGGAATGCCCCCACCCCCCTGGACCCGGAGGCCCTCCACGCTTGGCTCTGGGGGCTCCTCGGGGAAGAGGAGTTCGCCCCGGCGGGGGTCAACCCCTTGCTGGAGCACAAGGGCTACAGCCCCGAGGCGGTGTGGCGCCTCCTGCGCGACAAGGGGCTGGCCCAGCCCGACCCCTCGGGTTTCTGGCGCCTAAGGCCACCCCGGGAGGCGGGGCGCGCCCTTCACGGAAGGGCCCCGTTGGATGAGGGCGTGGCCCGTGTTCCAGACCCAGGGGTTCCGGCTCTGGAGCCCGAGGAGGAGGAGGGCGAGGAGGAGGGCCATGAGCCTCGGCCGGTAGCCGAGGACGAAGAGGAGGGAGAGAGCCCCGATGGCCCCAAAGAGGAGGAGGTTCCAAGCCTCGGAGCCGAAGAAGAGGGGCACGTCCACCTTGGAGACCTCCAGGACCTCGTGCCTACGGAAAAGCCCCCTCTCCGAGAAAAAGGCTTCGTACCACCGGGCTAGGAAAAGCCAGTCCGCAAAAAGAGTACCGCCCAGGATCAGGCGGGACAGGGTGAGCCCCAGGGGGGAAAGGCCGAAGAGGGACCCGTAAAGGTAGCCGAGCCAGGCCCGGGGTTTCGCCCGCCAGGAGGTCACGGCAGGTTCTTGAGAAGCTCCTTCGCCCGGTTAACCTCCTCGGGCTTCAACCGTTTCTCCCATTCGGGGACCAGGGACTGGGCCAGGGGGTGGCTGTCAAGTGCTCCAACGAGGAGGTAGGCGAAGCCCAGGGCCCGCTCCCCGGGCACCACCCCTTCCAGGATGCAGAGGCCGTAGATGGTGCCGAGGCCCGAAAACAACTCGGCCCTTTCCTTCGCCATCCCACAGGCCCGGGGGCGGTCTTGGGGTACACCCCCCTGGCCGAAGTAGAGAGCGGCAGCCCAGACGGTGGTTGATACGGGGTCAAAGCCCACAAACGGCTTGGCGAGTTCCAGGGCCCGCTTCTGGTTCGGGGGGCCACCCAACCCGAAGAAGAGGTCATAGGCCAGGAAGCTCCGGGCGAGGTAATAGCCCTTCGCCGCGGCCTGCTCCCAGTACTCCCGCGCCTTCTGGGGGTTCCTGGGAAGCTTTGGGTGGTCGAAAAAGGCGAGGTAGCGGGCGAGCGCATTGAGGGCCACCGGGTCTCCCGACTCCGCGGCCTCCTGGATGAGGCGGATCCCGCGGTCTAGGTCTTGCTTCAAACCACCCTGGCCGGCGCCGAGAAAGAGGCCATACACCGCCTTTCCACCGGGGTAGCCCCTATCCATGCTCTGCTTGGCGTACTGGAAGCCCTTCTGTAGGTCCCTCGGCACGCCCAAGCCGTTGATATAGAGAGCGGCTAGGGCCCAGCTGGCCCAACCGCTCCCCCTACCATGGGCCCACTCGAAGTACTGGCGGGCTTTCTCTAGGTCCCTCGGGTAGGCGATCCCGTTGAGGTAAAGCATCCCCAGGGCCACGCCAGCCTCGGAATCGCCCGCCTGGTAGGCCTGCACGAGGCGGCTATAGGCCTCGTGGTTGCCGTTCTCCACCGCGGCCACGAGGTCCCAGCCCTCTTGGGGAGAAAGGGCCCAAGCGGGAGTGGAACCGAGCAACAACAGGAACAGTGCGACTAAACCCCTCATGGCTCCACCTCGGAAAAATTATAACCCAAACCACCACTTGCCCCATCCTCTCTACCAGGAGCTGGATCTCTTCCGCCGGGGCGGAGGGGGCCAGTTTGGGAGAAAACCGTCCTGGGCTCCCCTTGAATCCACCGAGGAGGGGCCTCCGTAGCTTTGGCGACAACGTCCGGGGGTACGTTCAATGTATTCTTTCTGCGACTTGGTGGAGAAAGGGGGTATTTGAAGGCTTTGCGTACCATCGGAGCCTATGCGACGCGGATGCGCCTGCGGCTAGGCCCGGTAGCACGTCTGCGAGTTCCTTCCCGGTTTGAAAACCGGGGGATTGCAGCTCCCCAACACTCCTTGAAGTAGCGGGGTTGGAGCTTCCCCCTGGCCTCGAGGCCTCCGCGAATGCGAAATGCGGGGCTCATCGGGTGAAGAGGGGGGCCTCGAGGAGGAAGGTCGGAAACTGGCAGAAGTCCGCCAAAGGTGCTCGGAGACGGCGCTGCTTACCCTCGCATACCGCCTCGCCTTAACACAAGCTCTGGCAAACTCCTGCCAGGGGAAAAGGAAGAGGGGGAAACACTCCCGGATGGCGGGCATGTGGTCTCCTGGTCCGCCTGGATGCCGAAGGCTGCGATCCCGTGGCGGGATCTAGAGGGGACCCTTTGGGGACGTCGGTCCGTGGCGCAGGATGGGTCCCTGGTTGAGGCTTTGGGTTCCGGATAGGCTCACCTGAGAAGGGTTGGAGAGTGGGAACCTCCTCCAGCGTAATCTGAAACCGTAAGCCCGCTTCCCCCCTAAGCGAAATTCTTCCTGGACCCCACCGCTAGCCTCATCCCCGCCTAGGAGGAGAGGCTTCTTTGGTTCCGGTATGCCCTCCTTTTCGGGGAGTTCTGCGGGCCATGGTCTGGGGAACACCTCCCCCAGGGTACGCGAAGGAGGTGGCGGACCAGGCCCTCGCTCGGGATAGCGTCTACGCCATGGCCTTGTAAGGACTCGGGCCTGGTGCTCCGGGTGTGCTGAGCGCCTATCCCTTTTTCCTACCCCTTTCCTTTGTTAGCCCTTCCCCACCCCTCCCCCACCTTTCCTTCCCTCCTTCCCGTTTTCCCAACTCTTCTCCGCACCGCTCTCCACGCCATTCCCGCATCCCGAGTACCTTCCCACAAGGGTTAGAAGGCGCGGGTGGGGGTGGGGGGAGGGTGTATCATGGTAGGGAAGATGACGGAGGATCGGTTAGGCTTGGAGCCCTGGGACTTCCCCGAGGAAAGGAAGCGGCTCGTGGGGGAGGCCCTGGAGCGGTGGGACGAAGGCGTCCTGGAGGAGGGCGTCTGGGCTTTCCTGGTCCGCACCCGCAAGAAGCCCGACCGGGAAGTGCCCCCCCTGGTCCGGTTCTTCGTCCGTTGGCTCGCCCTCCAGGGTAGGAGGTGGCCCGCCCTGGAGGCGGGGGATATCCGCGCCTACCTCCTCTGGATCAAGGAGCACGGCTTCCCCGGGGGGACCAAGGGGCCTTTGGCCTGGAACACCGTGGAAAGGGCCCGGGGGGCCTTGGGCCACCTTTTCCGCTTCCTGGAGTGGGCCGGGCATCCCATGCCCCCCCACGTGGAGTACCCTCCCCGCTTCACCCCCTACGTCCAAAGCCGAAAGCCCCTCACCGAGGCGGAGTGGGCCCGGCTATGGGCCCTGGCGGAAACCTACACCCCCGCCTACTGGCGTCCCCTCCTCCAGGTCCTCCTGGTCCTGGTGGGGGAGGTGGGGCTCACGGCCAAGGAGGTGGTGGGCCTGTGGCGGGCGGACCTCCAGGGGGAGAGGCTACTGGTGCGGGGGGAGCGGCTTAGGGAGGTCCCCCTCTCCCCCTTGGCCCGGCAGGTGTTGGAGGCGTGGCTCCCCTTGCGGGACTACCTGGCGAGCCACCAGCCCCTCCCCTACCCCCAGCTCCTCCTCTCCCCGGGGCCCCGGAAGGGCAAGGGGAAGCCCTTGAGCTACGACGACGCCAAGTGGCTCCTCAAGGAGCTTGCCCGCCTGGCGGGGATGGACGCCAAGCAGGACCGGGCCCGGGGGGACCTCCTCCACCGCCTAAGGTGGCGGGCCATCCGCAACTACCTCCAGGCGGGGCATCCCAAGGAGAAGGTGGCCTACTGGACGGGGATGCGGAGCCTCCTCATCCCCGGGTGGGGGGAGGGGTAGGGGTCGCGAGACAACCTCTACCGACGCCTTCCCTTGAGGCCGTCTTCGCAATCGTGAAGGCACCTCTACGGAAGTTCCTTACTTCTGCCTGAAGGCATGGCAAACTGCGGCACCCTCATCCCCATTCCCTCTGGGGGCACCCTAGGCGCTGTCCATATAAAACTCCAGAGGCTCCGGACGGCCCAACAGATATCCCTGGGCCAATGGATAGCCCGCCTCAAGGAGCCAGGTCCGCTGGGCTTCCGTCTCCACACCTTCCGCCACCACCAGGAGCCCGAGCTCCTGGGTCAGGCTCAGGATGCTCCTCAAGGCCACCTCCGCCTTAGGGTCCTTACCTATCCCCCAGGTAAAGGCCCGATCCACCTTCACCACGGAAAAAGGAAAACGTATCAGGCTTCTGAGAGAGGCGAAGCCTTGACCGAAGTCATCCAAGGCTAGGCCGAAACCCATCGCCTTTATGCGTTCGAGCACCTGCTCAGCCTTGGCATCGGCCAGCGTATACTCCGTGACCTCTAACCGAAGCCGCCTTCCCCTCAAGGCTTCCAGCGCCGCAAGAAGTCTCTCGTCATGGAGAGTCCTGGCGGAAACGTTGACATGAAGGCAGGTGCCCAGTTCGGGCCAGGCTACGATTTCCCGAAGTACGTAAAGGTCCAGCTCGACCACCAACCCCGTTTCCTCCGCCAGGGGGATGAACTCCGAAGCGGGCACGAACTCGCCTTTCCGGGGCCAGCGCAGAAGAAGCTCTAGCGCCAAGGTTCTCCCCGTAGGCACATCCACGATAGGCTGGGCGAAAAGCCGCAACCCTCTCTCGCGCAAAGCTGCCTCTAGACCGCTTAAGATATCCTGCCGCCGCCGGTGGGCTTCCTCCATCACCGGGTTGAAGAAGGCCAAACCCCCTTCCCGCTTGGCCCGGCGTAAGGCCAAATCTGCCCGGCGGAGCAAGCTCGACATGTCTTGGCCATCTTCAGGAGCGAAAACCGCGCTCACTGCACCACCCAACCGCACCGCCTCGTTAGCCACGTAAACGGGCTCATTCAAGGCCTCCTTCAGCCGCTGGTAAAATTCGACGGCCCGTACAGGCTCCACGGGGAGGATAAATAGAAGCTCGACCTCGCCGGTACGATAAAGCTTGCCCTCTGGAGGAAGGAGGGTTTGGAAGCGCCCCGCCAAAATGCGCAACACCTCGTCCCCGGCAGCGCGACCATGGGTTTGGTTGATCTCGCTTACGCCTTCGAGCTCTAAAAGGAAAAAGCCAAGGGGTCCCCTAACCTTCGCATGCTCCATCTCCAAGAAGGTTCTGTTGGGCAGGCCCGTCACCGGATCGTGCAGGCTCAGCCATCGTGACAGGACCTGTGCCTCTTCCCACTCCAAGACCCCTTGAATCTCCACAGCGAGAAAGCGCAACGCCTCCTCTACCTCCGGGGCCATGCGCCAGCGGTACGACCCTACCACGAGAAACCCGCGGGTCTCACCCCCCCTCTCCAAGCGCACGTACACCGCGTCTTTCAGGGTCCCCAGGCCATTCACCACCAGGGCACGGGTTTCCTCGGGTAAGCGCATCGCCAGCCTCTCCAACTCGAGCTGGGACAAGGTCCCATATTGGGACAAGTGGGCCAAAGCCTCCGGAGGTAGAACCCATTCCTTCCATCGGGGATCCCACTCGCCCACCAGTTCCGCGAAGGAGAAAAGCCCATCTTTGCCCTTCAGCAACAAGGCGGCCATTTCGGCACCCGGCACCGCCTCAAGAACCTCGCGCAAAAGCCCCCGGAGCCCATGGGCCTGCACCCCCTCCCGCAACAAGCCCTCGAGGTAGGACCGCATCGCCCCTTGGAGGCGAGAAAGCATGTACTCCCGGGTTATTTCCCGCCCGGTCGAAGCAAAGGCGATCACCTGTCCTTGGTCATCCCGGATTGGGGTAAGGATCTTGTGTTCCACCAGAATCCGGCCCGTCTTGCTACGGTTCCAAAATACCCCTTGAAAGATCTCTCCCCGGCGTAGGGTCTCCCAAAGCTCCTGGTAGAAGGTCTGGGGGTTCTTCCCTGACTTAAAGAGGCGAGGATTCTGCCCAAGGAGTTCTTCCAAGGTGTACCCCGTCCGGCGGCACGCCGCTGGATTTGCGTAAAAGATCCTACCCTCCAGGTCCGTTAGGAAGATGCTTTCCGGGACCTCCTCTACCACCTGGGCAAGGAGGTGCACCTTGGCCTCTATTCTGAAGCGCTCCAGCCCTCGGCTGACCAGCTGGGCCAAAGTCCGCAACAAGGAAAGTTCCTCTGCATCAAACGCGTCCGATTCCGGCGCGTAAACGTTTAGGGCACCCCAAACCCGGTTCTCCACTCTGAGCGGCAACGCCGCACTGGAAGCAAAGCCAAAGGCCTGGGCCCGGTTTCGCCACGGGCCGTAGCGAGGGTCCCCCTCCACATCCCTTAAGACTTGACTTTCCCCACTTCGGATGGCGCGGCCCGTGGGGCCTTGGCCCTCCGGGGTTTCATCCCAGCGTACCAAGAGGCCCTCCAGGTAACCCACTGCCCCTGCCCCCTCATACACCCGCACCTGGCCCCCAGGCAACGCCTCCCCCACCCAGGCCAGTAGATATCCCTCGTCCACTAGCAGGCTGCACACTTCCTGAAGAAAAGCCCTTTCGTCCGAGGCCTGCCACAGGGCCAAAGCCGCCCGGCGCACGACCCTAGCCGCCCGCTCCGCCCGCTCACGCAAAACCGCCAAGGCCAGCAGGCCCGCCGCCGTTTCCAGCAGGGCTGCCTCCTCCGCCGAGAGCAACCTCCCTGGTGGCAGGTATAGGGTAAGCACCCCCAAGACCCGCTCCCCCACCTTCAAAGGGTAGATAGCGTGGCCATGCGGCGGCATGCCGGGATAGCGGATTTCGTGAGCCTCGCCAACCTCCTGGACCACAAGCGCTTTGCCCGAAAGCCCCACCCTTCCGCACAGGCACCGCCCTAACGGAACCCGAGCACACAGGCGCTGCAACGGCTCATCCAGGTAGCGCCCTACCACCAAGCGCAAGCCTTGTCCCTGGCGCAGAAAGATAGCCCCTTTGCCTTCCAGGGACATCCAGGGAAGATCCAAGAGAGCGCTCAAGAAAGCGTCAAGCCTTTGAAGAAACGGCGCATCGGTTAAGAGAAGTTTCATAAGATGAAGAGTCGCATTTGTCCGGCGGGGCATCGGTCCAACCCGAATTATATACTTCCCCAACGCCCCTTTCTTAAAGCGCTACCACCTTCCGCATCCTGAAACGACGCAGCGGCCAGCGCCCAAGCTCCGGCAGCAGCCGTCGCCCGGCGTGGCACCGGGGCCCTTGCTGCCCCACCCGCCCTCGCGCTCGCGGCTTCTCCCAAGAGCAACCACCGCCCTTTATCGGTTTCGCCCGAGTACCCCTGGTGTCCTAGCCGGCCCAGCCCACAGCACTCCAATCCACAAAAAAGTGCCCAAGGGAGGCCGGGGAGGCTGGCCACAGCGCCCTTCCCACCCCATCCTGCGGAACCGTATGCCGAAGCCGACTGGCGCAATTTCCCGGTTTCCCCCGGAGCGGACAATCCCGAGGCGTCCTCTTCTTGGGGGAATGGGATATTGCCCCTTTTAGGGCCCAGCCAAGGCGAGCAATACTTGTGTGCATATTCCCCCTTTTCGGATATTCACCTGCGTACTCACCTCACGCCACCGCCCGCAACACCCGGGTGATGGGCAGACCCGCCTGCCCAAGAAGCTGGGCCACCACGCTCCAGGCCATCACCCAAGCTTCCACTTGCAGGGCCACCGCCTTCAGCCCCCGTACCCTCCCCACCGCCCCCACCAGCCCCATCGGCCCCTTCAGCAGACCAAAGACCGTCTCCAGCTCCCACCGCCGCCCCAAAAGCCTCCGGTACGCACCTCTCCCCCGCCGCCGCAGGTTCAAAAGCCGCCCCCTCCCCTTTGGCCTTCCCCGTCTCCGGTTATGCCCCGTCACCAGAAGCATCCCTCGCCTCCTCGTCAACCGAAAGTTGGCTTCCCCCTCGTAGGCCGCGTCCGCCACCACCACGGGGGGCTTCTCCCCAGGAAACCTCTCCACCCCCCAGAGCATCCCCCGCCCCACCGGGGAGTCGTGCCATGAGGCCGGGGTCACCCGTAGGGCCAGCACCTCCCCCGTGTCCAGGTCCACGAGGAGGTGGAGCTTGTACCCATAAACCCAGCCCCCATCCGAGCCCACGCCCCAAGCCGCCTCCCCATCCGACCTCTGGGCGGGGAGAAGGGTGGCGTCCATGGCCAGCACCCGCCTCCCCCGGCCCACCCGCTTCCCTCCCCGCAGGAGGGGCCAGGGTAGCTTCCGGCTCCGCTCGCTGAGGGTGGCAGAGGAGGGAACGCGCTCTAGACCGAGGCGCTTGCGGAGCCTAGGGTTGCGGGCCAGTTCCCGGCGCATGCGTTCGCTGGAGAAGCCCAGGAGGGCGCGGACCAGGTGGAAGAGAAAGAGGCTGAGGTCGGAGAAGGTCCTGGGCCTGCCGGGTTTTCTCTCCCCTTCTGGCAAGCGGGCTTGGAGCCATGCCTGGAGCAGGGGGACCAGTTCCTCCAGGGGCAGGGGTAGGATGGAAGGGGGCGTCTGGTGTTCTTCCACAGCTCACCAAGCGCCCCCTTTTCCTTTGGCTTGTCAAGGGGGTATGCATTGAATATCCGAAAGGGGGGTTGTGTGCATATTCCAAAACACTTCATGGCGATTGCTTTTCGCTTTCTTGCACTTTCCGAAGGCTTTTGGCAACAATATGCGGGATGCCCAGGAGCTCCTTCCACCTACCCCTCAGGGCACTCAAAGCCCTCTATGCCCATCCCCTGGGGTTACGCCCCACAGAGCTGGCGAAAAGCCTGAGCGTGAGCCCCCGCTCCCTCGCCAAGGCGCTAGAAGCCCTACGGGTGGAAGGCTTCGCCGCCCGGGACCCCCTGACCGGGCGGTGGGTTCTCCGCTACCCCCATCCCTTCATCCCCATACCCGAAGCCCCCGACGACCCCTTCTTCTACCAGGAACTGGCGCATGAGGCTTTTTCCCGCACTGGTCTCCGGGCTTACGTCCTCACGGTGCGTCCTTGGGGGCTCCACGTGGAGGCGACCTCGGGCAACCGTGGCCAGCGCCTCTGGCCCTTCCGCGATGAACGGCGCCCCGTGACGGGCCACGCCCACGCCTCCGCCGGGGGGAAGGCCATCCTGGCCTTCCTGCGGGAGGAGGCCCTCCGGGCCCACCTCCAGCGCTTTCCCCCGAAACCCCTCACCCCACGTACCCTCTCCACCGTGGCCGCCGTGCAAGCGGACCTGGGCCAGGTGCGCCAGCTGGGCTTCGCCCGGGCGCGTGGGGAAGCGATCCCGGACCGTTGTGGCCTGGCCGTACCCCTGCGCGCCGCCACGGGGGAAGCCTTCGCCGCTTTGGGCCTTTCCCTCCCCATGGGGGATCCCTGTGTGTTTGAAGCCCCCGAAGCGCCCAAAGCGTGTCGTGCCTGCCGGGCCTTGGCCCCGGCGCTAAAGGAGGTGGTGGCGGAGCTATGGCCATCTTCGGCAGCCTGAAGGACATGCCTTTCCCCGACCTGGTGGGGATGCTGGGCCGAAGGAGTGGGGTGCTGGAGGTGTTCCACCTACCAGGCCGCAAGGTGGGCTACACCATCGCCCTAGATGGGGGAAAGGTCCTCTGGGTGCGGGAAGGGACCAAGGTCCTGGACCCCGTCCAGGCCCGTTCCGTTCTGCAGGAACTCTTCCGGGCGGAAGAGGGGGCCTTCGAGTTCGCCCAAGGTACCCCGCCCCCGCCGCCCAACGGCCAGGCCCTGGGCTGGCCCCTGGAGCGGATCCTCCTCACCACCACCACCGTGGTGGACGAACTCGCCGCCTACCGGCCCCACCTGCCCGACCCCAAGACCCGGTTCCAGGCGGTGGCCCTGGAGGTCTGGCTGGAAGAACCCCTCTGGTCCTTCTGGGAGCGGGCCAGGCCCCTCTTGGCCCAAGGAGCCTCCGCCGAGGACCTCGGCCATCGGCTGGGGCTCCCGGTGGAAGAGGTGGCCTACTACCTGCACAAGCTTCGCCTGGCGGGCAAGGTGGCCCCGGTGCGGGCCTACCAGGAAACCCGGCCGGACGAGGAGAAGCGGGGCCTCCTCCGGCGGCTTCTGGCCTCGCTCATGGGGAGGCGGGGATGAGGGGGAAACCCCTAAAGCTCCTCGTCTCCGGTCCCGTGGGCGCCGGGAAGACCACCTTCATCCAGTCCCTCTCCGAGATCCCCGTGGTGGAAACGGACGAGTGGGCCTCGGAAGAGATCGGCAAGGAGCGGACCACCGTGGCCATGGACTTCGGCCTACTCACCCTGGACGGCGTGCCCATCTACCTCTTCGGCACCCCGGGCCAGGAGCGTTTCGACTTCATGTGGGACGTCCTGGTGGAGGGGGCCTTGGGGTTGGTGGTCCTGGTGCCGGGGGATAGCCCCAGGGACTTTCCCAAAGCCCGCCACATCCTGGAGTACCTGACCTCGCGCCACCCCGTCCCCTTCGTGGTGGGGGTGACGCGGCAGGACCTTCCCAAAGTGTGGACCCCCGGGGAGGTGGCCGACTACTTCGGCCTCCCCCCTGAGCACGTGGTGGGGATGAACGCCACGAGCCCCACCAGCGCCACTTTGGCCCTCATCCGCATCCTGGAGCTGGTGACGGGGGAAAGGTGGCAGGGGGTTTGGTGAGCTTAAGGAGGAGGTGGGAATGGACAAGGACAACGGGTTTTTCCAAGGGTTGGCCCAGCGGGTTCTGGCCGAGATGCCCCCGGAGGACCGCTTCTCCCAGGCGGACGCCGAGGCCCTCGCCCGGCACAAGGGGGCGTTGCTCGCCCTAGGGGATGAGCTGGTGCGGGCCTTCTACGACACCCTCTTCGCCCATCCCCCCACGGCCAGGGTCTTCCGGGAGGGGGAAAGGCCCGAGCGGGAGGAAACCCTGAGGCGCTGGTGGCGGCGGACGGTGGAGGGTCCCTTTGACCTGGACTACTGGGCCTGGCAAGCGTACGTGGGTTTGGTACATCTCAAGCGGGATGTGTCCAACCCCATGATGCTGGGCCACGCCGCCTTCGTGGCCCGGTTCGTGGCGGACCGCCTGCCCGAGGCGGCCCCATCGGTCAACCGCCTCATGGCCACCGTGGCCGCCCTCATCGCCGAGGGCTACAAGGAGGTTTACCTAAAAGCAGCCCGGGAGATCACGGGCCAGAGCAAGGAACTCTTGGAGCGGAGCGTGCGCATCGCGGTGGAGGGGATGGGATGATCAAGAACCTGTTCGCCCTAACCCCAGAGGAACGCGCGGCCTACCTTCGGCAGATGGCCGAGCTCATGGGGGTCCTCTCGGACTGGGAGCTTCTCGCTTCGGTCCGGGAACAGGTGGAGCCCTACTTCCCGGTGGTCGCCGGCCGCATCGCCGAGCGCCTCCGCCACCATCCCCTGACCCAGCAAATCCAGGACGTGACCCAGGCCCTCACCGCCATCGCCCAGGTCTACTTCGCGCGGCCTACCTTGGACGCGGAGTACCTGGAAAGGCGCGCGCGGGCCGGTAGGGCTTACCTGGAAGCGGGCTTCAGCACCGGCACCTTGGTGGCGGGGATTTACGGCCTCTGGGTGGACGAGTGGACCCGCGTCTTCAGCGAGCTATTCCACGAGGACCCGGGCCTTTTGGCCCGGTTGAACCGGGCCCTGGCCCTGGTTTCCTTGTACAACCTCGCCATCGTCGCCCAACAGTACACCTACGAAAGCGAGCTCCAAGCACGGGAACTGGAGGAACGTCTCCTGGCCAAGTTCCTTAAGGCCACGGGGATTAGCCGAGAGCTGTACGAGCAGATGGCCAAAACGGCCGGAGAGGAGTAGAGCATGAGCCGTCACGAAGAACTGCAAGGGGTGGTGCGTTCGTTGAGGCAAGCGGTACCGGAGCTTACCGGGGCCATGGTGGCCTCCACGGATGGCCTTTCCCTGGCCACGGACCTCCCAGAAGCGGAGGCCGCCCGGGCGGCGGCCATGGCGGCCACGGCCCTGGGCTTGGGGAAGCGCATCGCCCAGACCTCAGCCCTTGGCGGTCTGGAGGAAGTGGTGGTGCGGGGCCGGGAAGGCTACCTCGTGGTCTACGCCGCCGGGGAAAAGGGGGTGCTGGCGGTCACCGCCCCCATGGGGGCCAACCTGGGCCTCATCCACCTGGAAGCCCGCCAGGCGGCGAGCCGGATCGCCCAAATCCTGGGCTAGGAGGTGAACCATGACCAAGATGCTGGAAATCGCCAAGGAAGCGTTGGCGCAGATGCCGCCCGAAACCCGCTTCCGTCCGGAGGACGCGGCGGTGATCGCCCGTCACAAGGACACCCTCCTCTCTTGGACGGAGGAGCTGGTGGGGGCCTTCTACGACACCCTCTTCGCCCATCCCCCCACGGCCAGGGTCTTCCGGGAGGGGGAAAGGCCCGACCGGGAGGAAACCCTGAGGCGCTGGTGGCAACGGACGGTGCAGGGGCCCCTGGACGAGGGGTACTTCGCCTGGATGGCCAAGGTGGGCCTGGTGCACGTGGTGCGGGGGGTGGAAAACCCCATGATGCTGGCCATGGCCTCCTTCGTGGCCGCCTTCGTGGAGCACAAGACCCATGAGGGCGGGCACCCCGAGGCGGATCCCCTAACGGAGGCCTTCTACCGGCTGAGCATGGCGGTGGGAGCGGTGATCACCCACGGGTACGACCGCTACCGGGCCCTCGCCCTTTACAACGTGGCCGGCATGGAGCCCGCCCTCCTGGAGCGCCTCACCGTGGAGGAGGCGCGGGAGATGCTGGAGGCCATCCGCAAAGAAGGGGCATGACCCGCCTCCTCCCGCCCCATGTGCTCCAAAGCGTCTTGGAGCAACTGGCCGAGAGCGTCCTGATCACCGACGCCACGGGGCGCATCGTCTACGTGAACGGCGCCTTCGAGCGCCTCACGGGGTACGGGCGGGAGGAGGTGCTGGGGAAAAACCCTCGCTTTCTCAAGTCAGGCCACCATCCCCTGGAGTTCTACCGGCGCTTTTGGGAGGAGATCCTATCGGGACACCCCTTTCGGGGTGTCTTTGTCAACCGCCGCAAGGATGGAACCCTCTACACGGAGGAAAAGGTGGTCACCCCCATCCGGGGCCCCAGCGGCGCCGTGGAGTACCTGGTGGCCACCAGCCGCGACGTCACCGAGGAGATGGCCCTCCGGGCCCGGCTGGAGGCGCTTTCCACCCTGGATCCCTTGACTGGTCTCCTGAACCGAAGGGCTTTCGCCGAGCGGGTGAAGAAGGACATCCTTTACGCAAGGAGCCGCCGGGCCCTGGCCTACCTGGACCTGGACGGCTTCAAAACGGTGAACGACACCTTGGGGCACGCGGCGGGGGACGAGGTGCTGGCCCAGTTGGCCCGGAACCTGAAGGGTGCTCTTCCCCAGGCGGTGGTGGGAAGGCTGGGAGGGGACGAGTTTGCCGCCTGGTACCCCGCCGACGATCTCGGGGAGGCCAAAGCCAAGGCCGCGCTCCTGCTCCGGGCGGCATCCGTAGAGGTGTCGGTTCACGGCCAGCCCGTGCGCCTGGAGGCGAGCCTGGGCTTGGTCCTCTTCCCGGACCATGGGGTGAGCCTGCAGGAGCTATTGCGGCGGGCCGACCTGGCCATGTACCGGGCGAAGCTCTTCCGGCTAAAGGAACCCGAGGCCTTTACCCCAGACCTGGATGGCCTCACGCCGCAAGCCCTGGCGCTGGAAGCGGAGTTTCATCACGCCTTAACCACGGGCCAGAGCCAGCTTTTCCTGCAGGGGATCCTCAACTTAAAGGAGGACCGGCTGGAGGACGCCGAGGTGCTGTTCCGGTTGCGGCGCCCCGAAGGCTACGTCAACCCCCTGCCCCAGATGGACCTGTCCCGCCGGGCCCTCAACGAGGTCTTGGATCGCTTTGTTCTGCAGGAACTCCAACGGCTCCAGTCCACCCATCCTGGCCTCACGGTCTGGGTGAACGTGACCCCGTGGTCCTTAGGGGACACCAGCTTTCTAAACCTGGCGGAACGCCTGATCCATCAAGGCCTTGACCCCGGGCGGGCGGTGATCGAGGTCAGCGAGCGCACCGCTACCCACCAGCTGGGGCGCATCGCCCCTGCCTTGTGGCGGCTTAAAGGCCTCGGCTTCCGCCTAGCCTTGGACGACTTTGGCACGGGGGCCACGGGTCTCGGACACCTCCGCCAGCTCCCTCTAGACCTCCTGAAGGTGGGGAGGGAGCTCTTGAGCCCCCCGGGGCCGGGAGGTTCCCCCTCCCGGGCGCTCCTCGGCCACCTGGTGGGGATGGCCCACGACCTAGGCCTGAAGGTGGTGCTGGAAGGGGTCGAAACCCCAGAGCAACTGGCCTTGGCCCGGGAGCTCAGGGCGGATTTCGCCCAAGGATTCCACATTCACCGGCCCGAAGCGCACCCCCTCCTTCCCCGACGCTGGCTAGAAAAGGGGGAAAGCCAGGTCGGCGACGGATCCAAAGAGGACTAGAGCAAGAGATGGGCCCGGGTAGAATGGCCGCTTGGCCAGAGGGGGTCTGGCCATCTCCCACCCCTGAGGTTACGGTACCATGCGCACCGCCGCGGTCTTCCTTAGCCTGATGCAAGCCCAAGACCTACCGGAGCTCTACGCCCGGGCGGCAGAGGGGGCCATGGCCCACCTGGGGGCCGAGGGCGCCTACCTCCTCCGGTTGGAGGCGGGGCGGTACCGGGTGGTGGGGGCAGCGGGCACAGCGGGGCTGGCCCGGGGCCTCCGCCTGCCCCCAGAGTGGGAGCCACGGGAAGGGACCACGCCACCCCCCGGCCCCTTGGGCTTCTCCCCGGACGGCAAAAGGCGGCTCGGCCACATGGCCCGCCGCGGCTCCCTGGTCCTGGCCCTGGAGGGAGTAGGACCCTTGGGGGAGGAGAAGGAGGTTCTGGAGGCCCTCTTGGAGGCAGTGGCCCTGCGGGAGGGCCGCATGGCGGGCCTTTCCACCCTGGAGGTCCTCCTCTCCCTCTCCCGAAGGCTACGGCAAGGCGCTTCCTTGGCGGAGGAGATCCGGGGGGCTTTGGAGGTCCTCTTGGAGCGCACCGGCCTGGAAGTGGGGGTGCTCTTCCGGCTGGAGGGAGAAGCTTTCCGGCCCTGGGTCCTCGCCGGGGTGTACCCGCCGGACTACCCCGAGCTGTACCGCCGGCACGCCGTGCGTCTGGGCATGGGGGCTACGGCCCTCCTAAAGGGGCGTGACTTCGCCGTCATCCCCGACTACCAAACCTTCCCCCACGCCCTCCCCCCCATGCGGGAGGCGGGCTTGCGCACCGTGGTCCTCGCCCTTTTGGAGCGGGCCGGTAAGCCGTATGGCGCCCTGGCCCTCGCCAGCTTCGCCCGCCCCGTGGAGGTCTCCCCGGAAGGGGTGGCCCTCCTGCGGGTGGCCCGGGAGGAGCTGGAGGGGTACCTGGAGCGGCGCCTCCAAACCGAGGGGCTTCTCATGGCCCTTTCCGCCATCCTAGAGCGCCTGGACTACGAAACCGAGGGGCACATGCGGCGGGTGGCGGAGCTGGCCGTGGCCCTGGGGGAAAGGGCGGGGGTGAAGGACCTGGAGTGCCTGCGCATCGGGGCCTACCTCCACGACCTGGGGAAGCTCTTCGTCCCCCGGGAGATCCTGGACAAGGATGGCCCCCTGGTCACCCGGGAGTGGCGCCTGGTGAAGACGCACCCCGAGCTGGGGTACGAGGTCCTGGCCCGGGTGCCCTTCCTATCCCAGGCGGCGTTGGAGGTGGTCCTCTACCACCACGAGCATTGGGACGGCACGGGCTACCCCCGGGGGCTCAAGGGGGAGGAGATCCCTTTGCACGTCCGGGTCTTCGCCGTGGCGGATGTGTGGGACGCCCTGGTGAGCCCAAGGCCCTACAAGCCCGCCTACGACCCGAAGCGGGCGGAGAAGGAGCTTAGGGCTATGGCGGGGAAGAAGCTAGACCCGAGGCTGGTTCAGCTCTTTTTGACCCTGCGTGCCGCGAGGGAGGAGGTAAAGAAAAGATGACGAGCAAAGATACCCTGGAGATCCTGCTGGACGCCCCGGAACTCCCGGAGGCGGAGGTGCAGGCCTTGGCCCAGGACCTGGAAGCGGTGGTGGCCCGGTACCTGCCGGGCCACCCCGTGCGGTTGCTTTCCGGGGTGGACGAGCGGGAGCGAAGGTGGCTCCGCTTGGTGATCGAGCTAGGCCACGTTCCCGAGCGCTGAGGACCCCCTGAAAGGGGAATACCTTCACCCAATAGGGACACTCAACCTTGAGCGTCCCCACAACCTGGCCTACGGCCGACTTACCATCGCGACGCGCAAACCCCTTCGGTGTCCACCTACGTCGGAGTAGACGACTCCCTCCAAACCCAGGGCCGCAAACTCCAAAGACCTCAACGGCATCTAGAAAATACCCTCGCCAAATCCCTCTCCCTCGTCCTCTTTTTCCCGGGCCAAGACCTCGGCAAGGGCCAAGCTCACTGCCAAAATTTTCCGCAAACCTTTTTCTCCTCTCCCTCTGACCTTTCCCCTTCTACCGCACCCTACAAAACGTCCATGCCCCCTTGGCCCACAGGCACCAGGTTTACAGCTGTGCCCCCCCGAGGCCACCCTAGGAGTAGCGTCTTTGGAAGCTTTTGCAGGGTGTGTTCTGGTGGCGGTGACGAAAGCTAGGAAAAGAGGGCGTACGGTCTATTCGGAAGGCGAAGCGGGGATGGAGGTGCGGGACCCTAGGTTTCCCGAGCCGGAAGCGGTGTTCGGCCTCTCAGTTCAGTTTCATTCTTCACCGGCCCCTTCGGACCGGTGCAACTCAATTTCATAGAGCCGATATAACCGCCTCCTTGAGCCACCTGCATAGCCCGGTACCCCGTGCCCCGTCCAACGGCTATCCTAAAGGGCGCGAAGAGCCCCGTGATCCCGGGGGTTCATGGCCACACCCCCGGCCAGGCAGGTGGGCCCTCAGGTGGGCCGGATGTTCGCGCGTGTCGCCACCAGGGGCCTCCCCTCCGCAGCTTCCGGCCCTATCGGGGCATACCGCGGTTACGGGACGACGCCTAGGGCTTTGGTCCGAGGTCCGTCCAAGTTTGCCCTTTGGGCACGATGAGTTTGACCCCGGTCCGCCGTATCTTGCGGTCGAAGCTCACCACCGGCTTGCCCTCAGCCCGGGCAAGCTCGGCCAAGAAGAGGTCAGGAAAGTCCAGGCCGCTTTCCGGATATGCTTCCAAGGCGCCCCGCAAGGCCTCCTCCTCTCGCGGAACAAAAGGCCGTGCCGAAAGAAGGGCGAGGAGCTCGCGGGCCACCTCCCTCGGGGAGAGGCCGTAAAGGCGTCCCTCCAGGACGTAGACCACCTCCGCCACGTGTATTGGGTGCACCTCAAGGGCAAGGCCACGGCGTTCCGCCTCCAAGGCGAAGGCCCGGGCCGCCTGGTACATGGGCTCAGGGTGTCGGGTGAGGAGGCGCAGGAGAAAGTTGGCGTCCACGATCATCGGCGCCACCTCTGGCGCGCCTCCTCCCGCTCTGCGGCGAAGAGGGCTTCTGGGCTTGGGAAGCTGGTCCTGGGGGGATGGCCGGGAAGGGCATCCAGGACCTCCGCAAGGCTCCGCCTCCTCCACGGGATGAGGCGGATGGCCTCCCCCTCCAGCTGGACAAGAAGCTCATCCCCGGCCTTGAGGCCCAAGGCTTCCCGTACCGGCTTGGGTAGGACCACCTGGCCTTTGGTTGAGAGACGGGTGAGCGGCATACGAATATCTTACCAAATGTAAGATGAACCTGTCCGGTTCGCACAAGGAGGTACCCCACGGACGGGGGATAGCCTACCGGCGACCCCCCGGGAAGCGGTGAAGGAAAATGTGGCCGAGGTCCTCCCGATTCTCCTGAGGCTAGCCGAGAGGCCTTCCCGCGCCGACATGGCGGACGAAAGGAGGGCTACCACCCCTGAGTCGCCGCTACACTCATGAGGTCCTCCGTCCTAAGGGGGAGATAGGCGGAAGGTAGGCTCACGCGTTTCGTCCCGAAGCTTCTCGCCTCCCTCCTAGTCCACGGTATCTGGCTCCTAGGGGGGAGGAGGGGCTAGCCGGTAACGTGGTCTATGCTATGCGTGTATGCGCCTAACCGTGTACCTTCCCGAGGACTTAGCCCGCCTCCTGCGGGAAGCCGCCGCCCACGAGGGCAAGTCCTTAAGCGCCCTCACCGCCAAGGCCCTCGCCTTCTACTTGCGCGACCGGCGCCGAACCGCCCTAGGGCGGAAGGTTCTGGAAGTGGCCGGCCGCACCCGCCTCACCGAGGAAGCCCACCGCCTCCTGGAAGAGGGGCGGCGTGACCGGCCTTGACACCGGGTTCTTCCTACCTGGCGAAGGAGCTACCGGGATTCCTCGCTATCCGGCTCCCCCAGGAGCGTCCCGCTCCCTCCCGGATCGCCCCCAAATGGGAAGGTTTTCTCTCCTGGCGGCGCGGAGGGCCTATTCGGCATGGGCACCCCCACCGCCAGGCTGCCTCCCTTGATTGTGGCCCCAAGCGGAAGGTTAAGGAAGGCTCAAGGTTGGGAAGGAACGGCCATGGGCACCATGAGGGCATGCGGACCAGCCTCCTTCCCTTCACCCTCTTCCTCCTTACCGCTTGCGTTCCCGTCTTTGTGGGAGCGGAAACCCTGCTGGTCTCCAAGCGCTTCGGCCTGGTTTTGCCTGAGGCCCAGCTCCTCGCCCGCGTGGAGGAGGGGAGCGTGGAGATCACCGAGTTCACCTATCCTCCCCAAAGCGGCTACCGGCCCAGGAGCGTGGAGGACCTTAGGGGGGTGGGCTCCCTCCTGGAGGGGCAGCTACGGGCCCAGGGGTTTTCCGTGATCTGCCGGCGGGAGAACCTCTCCCTCTTGGGGGACGCCTACTGGATCGTGCGGATGGCCCGTGGGGGGGAAGGGGTGGGGCTCCTGCTCCAGCCCTTGGCCCTGCCCGACCGCTACCGCCTGGAGGTGGCCCTGACCCCACCCGAACCGGTTCCCTTCACGTGTCCACCGCGCTAGGCCGCCGCCGGCAAGGGTTGCGGGCATCCGCGCCTCCCCGGTCCAGCCCCAGGCCTGCAGCCCCTCTCCCGGCCTCGCGCGGAGGCGGTGCGGGGGCCTAGGCCCCTTCCACGCCCAGGCGCGGCAACGCCCTGGAGGTGTGGGACGAGGGGGGCGGGTCTAGGGCAACCTCCCCCCCTGGCCCTCGGCGGGCCTTCCCCCTTCCCCCAGAAGCCGCTATAGGAGCACCTCCACCCCTTCCCCTGCCAGGAGTTCCTGCCAGCGGTGGGGGGCCTCCGTGTGCACGGGCAGGAGGTACCTGGGCTTCAGGCGCCGCACCCACGCCACCAGGTCCCCCTCCGGGGCGTGGCCCGAGGTGTGGTAGGGGTTCTCCACCCGGGAGGGGTCATCGGGAAGCGGGCGGAGGGACTTGGGGTAGAGGTCAAATTCCAGCCGTTTCAGCCACTCCAGGAGGACCCTAAGGTCCAGGATCTGCTCCTGGTCCGCCCAGAAGGCGTTGGAGAAAACGTAGACCCCCCTGCGGGAGGGCCGCCCCGAGGCCCTCTCCAGAAGGCGCAGGTCCAGGAGGCGGTTGATCTCGTAGAAGCCCAGGGCGAGGAGGTAGGCGGCGGGGTCCTGGGCCACCTCCTCCAGGGTCACGGGGCGGATGCCCCCCTGGGCCCAAAGCGCCTCCTCCCACCCGTCCCGGCGCCCCTTGGGTTCCCGGAGGACCAGGACCTCCCGGAGGACCCCCGTCCAGGGTTCGCGTTCCGCCTCTGCCAGGGCCAAGAGGAGGTAGGCGTCCTTGGGGGTGACCACCAGGGCCCGGCCCAGATCCCTCCCCACTTCCAGGCAGGAGAGGAGGCGCTCCAGGTTCCTCGGAGCGAAGTCCACCACCGCGGGGGCCTCCGGGTGCTCCTTCAGGAGGCCGTGCAGAGCCTCCCGCACCTCCCCCTCCGTGGGGGCTTTCCCCGGGCGGCCAAGCCGGGTGCCCTCCACCATCAGGAGGAAGACCTCCCGCCCCTCCAGGGCGCGGAGGAAGTCCTCCGTCTTCGCCCCCCAGCGCCCGTGCCCCCGCAGGTCCCCCGTGTAGACCACGAGGCCCGCGGGTGTGTCCAGGGCGTAGGCCACCGCCCCCGGCACGGAGTGGTCCACGGGGAAGGGGTGCACCCGGAAGGGCCCTAGGGACAAGGGGGCCTCCGCGGGCTCCCAGGGGTGGCCCTCCAGGGTCTTGGTCTTGGCCGGGCTCTGGTGGGGGAAGGCCTTCAGGGTGCCGTGGAGGAGGCGGTAGGGGCGGCGCAGGTAGCGCTTCCGGTCCCCCTCCAAAACCCCCTCCTTCCCCGGCTGCCGGGGCGTCACGTAGGCGGCCTCCCCATCCATCCCCACCTGGGCGGTGTCCTGCATGGCCTTGACGATGGCGGCAGTGGCGGCGCTGGCCACGATGGGCATGTCCCGCCTAAGGTAGGCCACGGCCCCGGTGTGGTCCAGGTGGGCGTGGGTGAGGAGGAGGGCGAGGATCCGCTCCCCGTCCAGCTCCCCCGTCAGGAGGCCCTTCCGTTCAGCCTCCGAGAGGAAGAGGGTGTCCTGGGGGTCGTCCCGGTAGAGGCCCCGGATGGGGGGAAGGAGCCCGAGGAGGAGGAGGTCCCTAAGGCCCAAGGCGGAGCGGGGGGAGAGGAACTCCGTGAAGAACTTCCCCCAGCGGGCGAAGGGCTTGCCGAAGTCCAGGAGCACCGCCCCCTCCCCCGCCTCCAAAAGGATCTGGTTGCCCCCGATCTCCCCCCATCCCCCAAAGAGGGTGAGGCGGAGGGGGTCTAAATCCACCCGTTTCATAGACTCCTCCCGGCATAGATTCTAAGATGGGTCGGGTTATACCTTGCAACCAAGACCTTCCTGCGCACCTTACCGCTCAGCCCAGAAGATAAGGGGGCCGCGATCCTTGTTCGCGAGCGCTACAGGAACGTGGGGCGCATCAGAGCCCCCCTTTCCTCCGAGAGCCCTCAGGCTAACCCCCGACCGAACCAGGTGCTCCATCCAAGTTCTAGATGGAGGCTGGGGGCGCCGACTGGGAAACCCAGCCTGGAGCCCTTCTGCAGCCTCTTTGGGCTAGCCTTGCCTGGGCCTTTAGGCTAGGGCGTGTTCGGAGGTAGGGTGCGGTTGTAACTCAGACCCAACGCCGAAACGCTCCGCAAAAGGGCCTCCTCGTTAACCAAAAGCCATCTCCTAACCTCAAAAGGAGCATGTTGCATCAGCCAGCTCTTGGCCGCCACCCCGCGCCCAACGACCAAAGCGTTGACCCAGTAGCCCAGGGCATTGCCCTTCATCGCCTCCAGATCGCCCCGGCGCTTCCCCTCCAGAAACGCCTTCCGGTACCTCGCCACCTCCCGGAGGGTGAGGCTAGGAAGGTTTCGGGTAACCTCGTAAAACACCGAGCCGTCGTAGGCGTAAACCCGAACCACTCCCGGGGAGAGGGCAAACGGCAGGTCACCGAAATAGCTGTAGATACGGGCCAGCACCAGTTCAAAGCGGCCATCCCCATCGAGATCCCGAAGCTCAAGACTTCCATCTCCCAATTCCTCGTAGAGCAGGTTGCGCACCCCCCCTTCCTGGGTGAACAGGTAAACGGTAAGGCAGCAGTGAGCTCCGCCCGAGAAGTCAGTGATCAGAAGTTCCTTCGGAGCCTTACCCGTCACCTCGCCAAAGGAGGCGTTGAGTAACCACCCCTGGATCTCCAACTGGGTGCGCTCGCCCGCCAGGATTCGTGCCACTTGACCCCCTTCAGGCTTTCCCTCTATGCGCAGGGTGTAGCCGCCCCACGCCACGGTTTTGAGGGGCCTTTGAGCGAGGCCTAGAGGTCCCAGGGCCAAAACGACCAGTAGGAGAAGCACCTGCAATCCCATTCCCTTAGGGTCTAGGGCACGATACCCCGACCAAACATTTGGTCGGATAGGCATAACCCCAGGTTGCCATCAGGCAACGGAACCCCCTCACCCCCTTTCCACGACATACTACACACCCTCCTTGCCAACGCTAATCCCAGTGCACCTCTAGAGCCACCTAGGGATAGGCGGCGCTCGAGGCCCCGGTAGGGCGCATTACCCAAGGGGGCATCCCCGCCTCCCAGGTTGCCAAGGGAACGGGGAACCCCAACGGTTCACGCTGTAGCGCCTGGTCTTCCGGGTTTCCGGACCCTGAGCCTCTCCGCCCACCTGGCGGTTCAAGTCATCGCCTGGGCGGGACGCAAGGGGAAGCCGGGCCATGGGCTTGCGCCCCACATAGCCGCTGTTGCGGTGCTTGGCGCTCCAGAAGCGGCAATGGATGGGGAGAGCGGAAAGGAGGTCGCGTAGGACATTCCCTAGGCCGATTCACGTTGTGACCCAGGAGGGGTTTGTCCTAAGGCGAGGTGGGGATGGATGAGAAAACGCGCTCACCCAACACGTCCTTCAGTAACCTACAACCTTCCGCGCACTAAGACGCCCCACAGAGAGACCCCCCCGATGTCGCGCTCCGAAGCTGCGCTTCCTTGCGTGAAGGTTCCCCGGACTTCGGTCCGGGAGCGCTCGGTGAAGGCCCAGGGGGAGGGGAACCCTACCCCCCTTTCCACGCCCATGCAGGAAGGCCAGGGCCGAGGCGGGCCCCGTTCCTGCCCCCACCCCACTTTTTTCAAGAAGAGGGGCCCCTGTTTCTATCCTTATGCCTATGAAGGACCCCAAGGTCATCCCCCTAGCCCCCTTCGACGAGCCCAACAACCTTAGCCGCCTTCTCTGGGCTATTTACGAGGGGAAGCCATTCGTCCCCCATTCACATATTTCCCCCACTCAACCCCCCAGCTACCAGATGGCCGAGTTTGTGGCCTATGCGCAACTGACGTTCGAGTCCATTCTCGCCCAAGGGAACGTCCCGGAGTCCCAGGTGCTCCGGTGGATGCGGGAAATAGACATACCCCGAGAGAAGTACGCTTCTTGGGAAGCCACTGTTGGGGGCCACGAAGGAGTGAGACGCGCCCTCTATGGCTACGTTTTCCCTTCTCAGGCGAGCACCCTTTTCTTCTACTACAACCTCCCCTGGCCGGACCCCTTGGAGGTGGAAGAGTGGGTCGTGGGTCTCCGCTCTATCCCCCAGTTACCCGACATTCCCCCAGGCATCCTGCGGTACCTCTTCCTCCTCGGGAGGCCCTTGAACTACCCCGAAACGCCTACGACAGCTGGTGGGGAACAAATGGTCCCCCCAGATGGGTCTCTACATCACCTACGCTCAACGCCCCGAGGTCCCTATGGAACACCGGAAGATCTTCGTGGAGCTAGCCGTGTTCATGGGGTTGCAGGACGAGAAACGTATTCGGGAGTGGAGAGCCCGCTACTGGTACCTCATTCCCCGCTACAAAAAGGGCACTTGGAACGAGGACCTCAAGGGCAAATGGAGTTCTTGGTGGATGAAAGCAGGAACCCCGAATGGGTCGGCGCAGGAGAAAGCGTTTGTCGCTAAGTTGCGGGAGGAATACTTGATAAAAGCGGGATGGAAAATCTGATCGGCGCTGAGCCTGGGCGCTATAGTTAACCTGATGTGTAGGGCGCCCCTCCGCCTCTTCCTTCACCACGAGGCGGTCTCCTTGTTCCGTAAGGAGGCCACGAGGGGGGCATCCCTCTTTTCCGGCGAAAATCGGGGCGTCAATAGTACCCCGTTTTTTGCTGAGAAGAGGATTAGAACGGGGAGGGTTCACCCCCACGGAAGCCGCTTGGGGAGCGAACTCCCCGCTCTCAGGACAATAGAGATGCTCTGCCCCCTCTCGCGACCTGCCCCCACCCCCCACTAACCGGGCAGGGTTCTAGACTGTCCGCTCTCCGGGTCTCCCCCCGGAGAGCGCACTTTTTGACCGAAGGACACCCCCTCCGACTCATAAACCTTCGTTTTTTCTCTTAACGGGGGTTTTACCCCCTCTTTTTTCTCCTGAACGGTCCCTCGAGCCCTTCTATTTTTGACGCTTGATCCTCACGCCGGGTCCCGGGAGCATTCAAAAAAAAGATTGAAAGGGGGGTGGCACCTGTTTCCAAAAAAGCCCGGTCATGAAATGCTCCGCGGCGAGAAAATGTCCACGAGAACAAAGGTCCGCTTGGCCCCTTCGCGTAAAGCCTCTTACCAGATAAGGATCCGCCCCCCCTCCGCTCGGGGCGTTCCTTGAGGTGCGCCTCCAGGTCCTCGAGGCTAGCAAAGGCTACAAGCCCCGAGCCCATGAGGGTGCGCACCCTGTGGTTGTGGTAAAGGAGGGCCTCTTGCGCTCCAACCAGCGGGGAGAAATCCGGGTGCCCCGTAGGTAGTCCGCCAAGTAGACTTTACTCGCCTTGCAAGCTAGTCCACCCCACCCATTCAACCGGTCCAAAAGGCAGGCAAGGTTGTAGTAAAAAGGGCCTTTCCAGAAGGCGGCTACTCCCCCTCACAGGTCGTGGAGGGAGGTGGGATAGAGGGCGCGGGGGTAGCGCCGGGATCTACCTCTTTGACCGTTGGGGGTGGGAGGGGCTACGTCTTGGGCCAGGCGGAGCGGGACTGGGGGCCTCCTTGGGGGGTCGGTTCTCGGCGAGGGAAGCCGCGCTCGCCCATGCCTGTGCAGCACCTCACGGTGGTTTGCCCAAGAGGGTCTAAAGGCCTCTTTGGGATGCGGTCTGGGCAAGGGTTAGGACGTTGGAGAAGATTTCGGTCTATGGATCACCCTTGTAGCCCCTGGAGCGGGCCGGCTACAATATGGAAGCTCGCCACCCTGCTGTGGAGCCCATTAGCCGCTATCCCTATGCACCCAAGCACAAGGTGGGTGGCAAGTTCCGGGTAGGTTGTTGAAGACGGGTGGAGCCTATGCGTAAACGGAGGGCAGGAGCGACGTTATTTCTGGGGCTACTCCTATTCGTAGCCTCCTGTACCGATCCCACCGGCGGGAGCACAAACTTGCGGGAACTCGTGGTTCAAGTTGGTGAAGGTGGCCGGGTAGCGGTCCGACACGATGGCTTGACCGAAGTCTGTCCATCAGGGCAAGTGTGCGCCTACCGGCTTCGCCCCGACAGGAGCGTGGAGCTCCGGGCGCTTCCCGAAGGGGACTATTTCTTTTCCGGCTGGGTGGGGGATTGCAGCGGCTACGCCCCTTGCAGCCTGGATATGGCCCAGAACCGGCGGGTAGAGGCGCGATTTGCGGCCCGGGTAGGGGACTTCACCTTAGGACCGGTGCCCGATCCTGTGGTGGTCCCGGCCGGAGCTGTCGTGGAGGTAGCAGTGCCCCTTCAGCGGGTCGAGGGCTTTAACGCTCCTCCGGAAGCCCTACTCGTGGTCCTGACGGGGCCATTGGTGGGCGACGCGGTGGACCAGGTGGCCTGCCGGTACCGGCCCGACCGTTCGGGCCCAGACCGGTTGGTGTTGGAGTTTAGGGGGCCTGAACCAAAGCAGGTCTGGACGTACCTGGCCGCTCCAGCGCGCTTGAGCGTGAAAGTGGGCGCGCTGGAAAAAACTCTGGACTTTATCTTGGCCACGACCCCATGCGCGGCCGGATGCGGGGGGTAGGGTATGCGCAAGGTTTGGCTCCTTCTCGTGGTGCTAGCGTCGTGCACCCAGCCAACGCAACGTGAGGGGGGCGTGGCAGCTCCCTGGGAGCCCGTGTGGGTGGCGTTACCGGACGGACGGGAAGCCCTGGTAATGGGCAGGGTCATTCCCCACGACCCCAACCACCTGCTGGTAGAAGGGGACATCCTGGTGCCGCGGCGCTCCTTTCCAAGACCTGGAGAGGTTGCGCCGCAGGGGTTTACTTTGGAGCCCTTTTTCTATGGAGCTTTGTGGCCCCAGGGCCGGGTACCTTACACCATTGACCCAGCGGTGAACGAGGCCCAGCGGGCCCGGATCCTCGAGGCCATCGCGCACATTGAGGAGAAGACCTCCATCCGCTTCGTAGAGCGCACCAGCGAGCCGGATTACGTGCGCTTTATGGTGGACAACGACCAGGACACCTGTTGGTCACCCGTAGGGTGGGTAGGTGGCGCGCAGGACTTGGACGTGTACTGCGGCCGAGATGGGGTTCCGTCCACGGGCACGGTGGTTCACGAGATCCTCCATGCCCTGGGCTTTTGGCACGAGCATAGCCGCAGCGACCGCGATGAGTACGTGGAGATCCTTTGGGACAACATCGTGGACGAGTACCGCTACGCCTTTGATAAGCTAGGCCTGAAAGGGCGCCTCCAAGGGGCTTACGATTATGACTCCGTCATGCACTACTCCGCCCGGGCCTTCTCCAAGAACGGCCAGCTCACCATCCGGCCCAAGAACGGGGTGCCCCCAGAGCGGCTCGGGCAACGCCAAGGGCTAAGTCAGGGGGACATCGCGGCCATCCAGGCCTATTACGGGACGCCGCTCTTGCGCCTTCAGGGCTGGTTCCACCAAACCACCTTCTTGGAGGCCTATGCCTTTTCGCAAGAACTGCGCAATGTCGGGGCGGTGCCTTTCCAGGTCTTGCGCGTGGAGGTGGGCGGGACCTGGTTGGAAGACGCCACGCCCCCCACAGGTGTTCTCCCCCCTGGTGCAAGCGTCCCGTTGGGCCTCAAAGCCAAGGCCTGCCCCGGGCCCGGCCTACAAACCGATACCCTGCGCCTAGAGCTGGAAGGAGGGACGGTTTACACCCTGGCCCGCACCCGGGCCTGCTACCGCAACCAAGAACCCCGCCAGATGACCCTGCTACGGCTTGACCCCGTGGGTCCCGAATCGTTGCAGCTCACCTTTGCCGAGTGGAGTTGGGCTAAGCGATACCGTTTGGAGGCCAAGGTGGGCCAACAAGCGATTTCCACGCCCTACAGCGAAATCCAGATGGACCGGCCTCAGCCCCTTTACGCTGCCGTACTCCGCCTGGAAGGGCGGAGCGGTCAGGAGGTGTGCCTCACCCTCACGCCCCTGGACTCCACGGTGAATCCCCCCACCTCGGCCGAGGCTTGCCACGTCGTCCCGTGATGGCCAGGGGATAACGGGCAAGCCCACAAGGAGATCGCCAGGGGGGTGGTCCGGGGCTCACGGTCTCGCTTCGGCGTGGGCCTTGACGCCCCCTAATACCTGTTATATAACAGGTATTAGGGGGTTCCTATGAAACTGCCTTCCGGGCAACAGCGGGTGCTGAAGGCCGTGGCGGAAATGGTCCAGGAGGGGCTTTCCCCCACGGCCCACGACCTCACGCGCCTCCTTGGCCTGCGGCCCCAAACCCTGCGGCAACACCTCGAGGCCCTGGAGAGGAAGGGCCTCCTCCGCCTCCACCCCGCCGGCCACGGCCGCCCCACCCACCTGGAACTCACCCCCGAGGGCCTCCTGGTGGCGGGGACGGCCATCCCCTTGGTGGGCCGCATCCCCGCAGGCCCCCTGGAGGAGTCCCTCGAGGAGGCCGAGGGCCTCCTGGCCCTCCCGGGCAGGCCCGGCCTCTTCGCCCTGGTGGTGGAGGGGGACAGCATGGCCGAGTACCTCCTGGAGGGGGACGTGGTGGTGGTGGAGCGGGGGCCCAGGCCGAGGCGGGGCGAGGTGGCGGCGGTCCTCCACCAAGGGCGGACCACCTTGAAGTACGTCTACCTGGAGGGGGATGAGGTGGTCCTCAGGCCCCACAACCCCGCCTACCCCACCCTGCGCCTCCCCGCGGGGGAGGTGGAGGTGCAGGGGGTCTTCCGCTTCCTCCTGCGGGGGCGGGAGGCCCTGGAGGCCCTCAAGATCCTGCGGAGGCTCTAGATGGTGGCCGCCGCCCTCTTCCGCCCTTGGGCCGTCTGGCTCCTTGGACGGGAGCGGCCCGAGCTCAAAAACCTCCCCCTGGCCCTCCACCGGGGCGGGCGGGTGGTGGCCCTCTCCCCCCAGGCCCAAAGGCTCGGGGTGCGGGAGGGGATGGGGGTGGAGGTGGCCCGGATACGGGCGGCGGGCCTCCACCTTCTCCCCTACCCCGCCCACGCCGCCCCCGCCTGGCGGGCCCTCCTCCAGGAGCTTTACCGCCTCACCCCCTGGGTGGAGCCTTTGGCGGAGGGAGCCGTCCTCCTCCGGCTCACGCCCGCCGAGGCCCGGCTCCTGGCGGAGGGGTACGGGGTGCGGGTGGGAGTGGCCGCCTGGCGGGAGGTGGCCCTCCTGGCCGCCTGGTCCGCCCGGGAAGGGGAAGCCCGGGTGGTGGCGGAAGGGGCGGAGCGGGCCTTCCTGGACCGGCTCCCCCTTTACCTCCTGAGGGGGGTGGGGTTGGGCCTCGAGGGGCTTGGGAAGCTCCGGCTCCTGGGCCTAAAGCGGGTGGGCGAACTCCTCGCCTGGAGCCCCGCCCAGCTCCGCGCCTACCTCCCGGAAGGGGAAAGGCTTCTCCCCTACCTCCACGGCCCCTGGCGCCCTGGCGTGGCCCGCTTCCCCGAGGGGCGATGGGTGGAGGCCAGGCTCCCCCTGGACCTCGAGGTGGATGGGGGGCCTGGGCTTCTGGCGCACCTGGCCCAGAGGCTCCACCGGGGGCTCGCCGGCCAGGCCGCCACCTGGGTGGCGGTGGAGGCGGTGGGGGCGGGGCTTCGCTTCCGCGGGGAGCACCTGGCCAAGGCCCCCTTGCGGGGGGAGAAGGAGGTGCGGCTCGCCCTGGAGCTGGCCTTCCGGCGCAGCGGGGCCTGGGGGATGCCCCTGGAGGAGGTGCGGGCGGTGGCCTCGGGCCTCCACCGCCCCGCCCACCAGGAGGGGCTTTTCCGCCGGCCGGGAACCGGGCTCGCAACCCTCCTGGCCCGCTACCCCGGGGCGCTTTTGCGGGTGGAGGTCCTGGACCCGGAGGCCCTGGCCCCGGAATGGGGCTTCCGCTACCGGAGCCTGGAGGTGGAGGATGCGGCTTTACCTGGTGCCCCTAAAGGTCCTCTGCCACGGGGGAAACCCCGGTGGGTGGTCCTGGGCAGGAAGCGGCGGGTGGTGCGCCTCCTGGACCGCTGGCGGGCCGGCGGGCGCTGGTGGCGCCTTGAGCCCGGGCGGGACTACTTCCTCCTGGAGGTGGAGGGGGGGCTTGTCCTGGAGGTCTACCGGGAGGGGGAAGGATGGGTGCTGAGCCGGATCCTGGACTAGCCCTGCTCTGGACGGAGTCCTACTTCGGCCGGGGAGTTTCCTCCCCCGAGAGGCTTCTGGAGGTGGCCTCGGCCCTGGGCCACACCCACCTGGCCCTCACGGACTGGCTCTCCCTCTCCGGGGGGGTGCGCCTCCACCGCCACGCCGAGGCCCTGGGGGTGGTGCCCCTCCTGGGGGCGGGGCTTCCCCTAAAAACCCCGGAGGGCACCTTCCCCGTCCTCCTCCTGGCGGGGAGCCGGGAGGGGTACGCCCGGCTCTCCGCCCACCTGACCCAGGCCCTGGCGGAGGGGAGCCTCCCCCTGGAGGCCCTCCTGGCGGCCAACGAGGACCTGGTCCTCCTCACAGGGGGGCGGGAGGGCTTCCCAAGCCGCCTCCTGGCGCAAAGGCGCCTGGAGGCCTTGGACCGCCTCCTGAAGGCCCTGAAGGAGGCCTTTGGGGATCGGCTTTTCCTCTCCCTCTACCACGCCCGCCTCCCGGGGGACGACCGCCGGGCCCGGGTCCTGCGGGCCCTGGCCCAGGACCGGGGCCTGCCCTACGTGGCGGCCCTCGAGGTGCGCCAGGCCTCGCCGGACCTCTACCCCCTCCTGGACGCCCTCACCTGCGCCCGGCTGGGCCTGAGCGTGGAGGTGCCCCACCCGGACCGGCCCCGGAACGAGGCCCTGGCCCTGCCCAGCCGGGAGGAGGCCCTGGACCGCCTCCCCTTCCCCGAGGCCTGGGCCAACGCCCGCGCCCTGGGGAAGGCCCTGGCCTTCCCCTTCCTGCCCGAAAGGAGCCTGGACCCCCCCGTCCCCCTCCCCCCTGGGCAGACCCCCATGGGGGCGCTTTCCCGCCTGGCCTGGGAGGCCCTGGAGCGCCGCTACCCCCAAAGGCCCGCCTACCGGGAGCGCCTCAGGGAGGAACTCGCCACCGTGGAGGCCCTGGGCCTCGCCGGCTTCTTCCTCCTGGCCCACGGGGTGGCCGCCTGGGCCCGGAGCCGGGGCATCCTGGCCTCCGCCCGGGGGAGCGCCGTGGGGAGCCTCCTCGCCCACCTTCTGGACCTCACCCCCGTGGACCCGGTGGCGGAGGGCCTCCTCTTCGAGCGCTTCCTCCACGGGGGGATGAAGGCCCTGCCGGACATTGACCTGGACCTGGCGAGCCGCCGCCGGGAGGAGGTGATCCGCCACCTGGAGGAGGCCTACGGGGCAGAGGAGGCCATGGCCGCCGCCTACGTCACCTACCGCCTGCCCCTGGCGGTGCAGGACCTGGGGCGGGCCTTAGGCCTGCCCGCCCCCTTGCGCCACCGCCTCACCCGGGCCCTGGGCCGGGACTTCCGCCACCTCTCCCCCCACCGGGCAAAAGAGGCGGAGCCCCTTTTCCGGGAGGTGCTGGGGGAGGCGCCCGTGAAGGACCTCCTCCTCGCCCTCCTCGCCCGCATGGAAAAGGGGCAGGTGCGCCACCTCACCCCCCACGTGGGCGGGGTGGTGGTGGCCCCCGGCCCCCTCACCCGCTACGCCCCCGTGGTGCGGAGCACCGGGGGGATCCGCATGCTCACCCTGGACAAAGACGACCTCGAGGCCCTCGGCCTGGTGAAGCTGGACCTCTTGGGCCTGCGCACCCTCTCGGCCCTGGAAAGGGCCCGGGAGGAGGTCTTCCGCCTGGAGGGGGTCTGGCTGGACCTGGAGCGCCTCCCCCAGGAGGAGGCGGTTTACCGCCCCCTCTGGCGGGGGGAAACCCTGGGGGTCTTCCAACTGGAAAGCCCCGCCCAGACCGCCATGGGCCGGAAGCTCCGCCCGAGAAGCCTGGAGGACCTGGCCCACCAGATCGCCCTGGTCCGCCCGGGGCCCATCCAGTCGGGAACGGTGCGCCCCTACCTGGCCCGGCGCCTGGGCCAGGAGGCGAGGCCCCCCCTGCCCCCGGCCCTGGAGCCCATCCTGGGGAAGACCCAAGGGGTCCTCCTCTTCCAAGAGCAACTCCTCCGCCTCCTCCACCACGGGGCGGGGATGGACTGGCCGGAGGCGGAGGCCTTCCGCAAGGCGGTGGCCAAGGCCCGGGACGAGGAGGACCTCCGCCCCTTGCGGGAGAGGTTCCTGCGGGGCCTTGCGGCCACCTTGGGCCTTGCGGGGGAGGAGGCGGAGGCCCTGTGGCGCATGGTGGAGGGGTTCCGGGGCTATGGCTTCACGGAGAGCCACGCCCTGGCCTTCGCCCGCCACGCCTACGCCACGCTCTGGCTCAAGGCCCACTATCCGGCGGAGTTCCTGGCGGGCCTCCTCTCCGAGGCCCCCGGCATGTGGCCCCTTTCCACCCTGCGCCAGGAGGCGAGGCGGCTTGGGGTGCCCTTTCTGCCCCTTTGCGTCAACCGCTCGGGCCTCCACTACCGGGTGGAGGTCCAAGGGGGGGTGAAGGCCCTCCGCCCGCCCCTCACCGCCGCCCAGGGGGTTTCGGAAGGGGTGGCCCGGGCCATCCTGCGGGAGAGGCTTCGGGGGCCTTTCCGCTCCCTGGAGGAGTTCCGCGCCCGCCTGGACCCACCCCAGGACGCCCTCCTCTCCCTGGCCCGGGCCGGGGCCTTTGAAGGCCTCCACCCCAGGCGGGAGGCCCTTTTCCGCGCTGGCCTCGCCCCCCAGGGCCCCCTGCTGGCGGAAGGGGTCCCGCCCCCACCCCTCCCCCCTTTGGAGGCCGGGGAGCGGCTCGCCTTGGACCTCGAGGCCAAGGGTTTTTCCGAACTCCCCCTCCACCCCATGGACCTCCTCCGGGGCCGGCTGGAGGAACTCGGGGCCACCCCCATTCCCCTCCTCCGCCCAGGACCTGCCCTCACCGCCGGGCTCGTGGTGGCCAAGCAGAAGCCCCCGACCGCCCGGGGCTACGCCTTTTATGTCCTCGAGGACGGCCCCCACCGCCTCCAGGCGGTCATCCCCCCGGAGGTGTGGGCGAGGCGCTACCCCACCCTGCGGGACGCCCGGGTCTTGCTGGTCCAGGGAGCGCTCCAAGGAGGGGCCATGCGGGTGGAGGAGGTGTGGGACCTGGAAGGGTCCACCGCCTAGCCCCGTCCCCATCCGTGTCCCCCGTGTGCCGATGGTCTCCCGGAAGGGCCAGGGCTGCGCTGTTCCCTGGGCTTCCCTTAGGTCGGTTTTGACAGAAGAAACCCCCGCCTTTGGTAGGCGGGGGAGGGAGGTATCCTCGGCTACCTGGACAAAGCCTCCCGGAGGAGGTGAACAACGCTATCGTGTCCGTTTAGGAGGGCGAGGTCTAGGGGAGTTTTCCCCTCAGCATTTGCTATCGTCGGATCCGCCCCCCGATCTAGGAGCGCTCCGACCACCTCGAGGCGCCCCTCCCGCGCCGCCAGGTGGAGGGGAGTCATCCCGTTCGCGTCCTGAGCATTTGGATCACCTCCTGCCCCCAAGAGCGCTTGGACAACCTCGGGGTGCGCAAAAAACGCCGCACGGTGAAGAGGAGTCCTCCCCCATATACCCTTTCGGTTGGGGTCGGCCCCCGCCTCCAGAAGAAGCTGGACGACGCGGAGGTTCCCGCTCGCCGCCCCCCAGTGGAGGGGGGTATTACCCACATCGTCCGGTGCGTTCACGTCGACACCCGCCGCTAAAAGAGCCCGGATGACCTCGATATGCCCCTGTCCCACCGCCAGATGAAGGGGAGTTTTCCCATTCTCGCCCCGGGCGTTCGGGTTGGCGCCTGCTGTTAAAAGCACCCGAACAACACCGAAGTGTTTCCCCCTCAATGCCATGTGGAGGGGGGTGTTTCCTCGTTTGTCCCTTGAGCTTGGTTCGGCCCCCCTCTCCAAGAGGAGCTGGACGATGTTGATGTGCCCCCTTTGCGCCGCCTTGTGGAGAGGAGCTTCCCCGTGCTCATCCTGGACATTGGGATCAGCACCCGTTTCCAATAGGAGCTGGACGATCTCGAGGTAACCCTCCCATGCCGCCCAGTGGAGGGGTGTCCATGCACGATGCCATTCCCTAGCGTTTGGGTCAGCGCCCGCCCCCACAAGAATCCGGACAACCTCGGCGTGTCCCTCCTCCGCCGCCACGTCGTGTCCCTTCTCCGCCGCCACGTGCCGGGTTTCCCCTTCCGCTTCAAAAAGGGCTTCAAAAATCTTCCGGAGTCCCTCCTTCGCCACCCTGTGGAGGGGGGTTTCCCCTTCGAGGTCCTGGACATTGGGATCAGCACCCGCTGCCAAAAGAATCCGGACAACCTTGGCGTGTCCCTCCCTCGCCGCCACGTGGAGGGGGGTTTCCCCTTCACGGTCCCGGACATTGGGATCAGCACCCGCCCCCACAAGAATCCGGACAACCTCGGCGTGTCCCTCCCTCGCCGCCTTGAGGAGGGGGGTTTCCCCTTTACGGTCCCAGACATTGGGATCAGCACCCGCTGCCAAAAGAATCCGGACAACCTTGGCGTGTCCCTCCCTCGCCGCCACGTGGAGGGGGGTTTCCCCTTCACGGTCCCGGACATTGGGATCAGCACCCACCCCCACAAGAATCCGGACAAACTCGGCGTGTCCCTCCTCCACCGCCACGTGGAGGGGGGTTTCCCCTTCACGGTCCTGGACATTGGGATCAGCACCCATTTCCAAAAGGACCTGGGCGATCTCGACGTATCCCTTTTTTGCTGCCAAGTGAAGAGGTCCCCCATACAAAAGGGAGTCATAGTTTGGGTCGGCGCCCCTTTCCAAGAGAGCCTTGACAAGAGCCAAGTCCCCACGCTCAACCGCTTCAAGAAGAGCAATGTCCGCTTTTCTGTCTCCAGTGTTCACGTTCACCTCCGCCCTGCTTCTTGGGTCCCTAGGTTTGGCTTCCCTATATGGGTCACGATTGTCGGCATTCCCAGAACCTAGTTTAGGGTTGGGTAAATCCAGTCTCGGGTGTCATTAGGAGAAGACCTCCCGCCCCCGGCGGATAGTCACCCCATCCGCCGCCCAAGCCAGGACCTCGTCCTGGATTGAGATGGTGATGCGGCTGAAAATCGGCTCCACCCTAACCACGTCTCCCAGAAAGCAGTCAATCTTATGGACGTCCAAAGGACTTCCCGGAAAAAGTCCGGCGCTAGGGACACTTGGCCATCCACGTGCGCCCCAATCTCAATCGTGTCTTTCATGGGCATCACCTCTGGGTTCAGGATAAGGAAACAACGACCGGGCTGCTTTCCCGCACGAAAAAACGCACAAAAGTCCTCTTCTAAAAGGGTTTTCTACTTACCTGACGCTTGCATTTCGCATAGTCTACAAGAAAACTCTTGGCTTAGCCTGCGATGAAACTACCAAGGGAGTGTAGGACACAGATTAGGTGCGAATGCCACACAATGTCGCCGACATAGCGGAAGGAGGTAGGAGGGGACTAAACGATATACGTGCTAAGGTTGCCCTTCATGTGGCTATCGGGAGTAGGTGCTGCTTTAGGAAGAGATCACACTTGTCCGCCGTGTAGCCCAAATGGTACCGAAACATTGCCACTGTGCCGAACATCCTGGCCAGGACCTGAACGCGGCCCTTCGGAAGGGCTCCCGCGGAGGCCGTTCTGTACTCCGAGGCCAGGCAAAGCCTGGCTTGTAGCCTCAGACTTTGGCCCGAGGGAGCGTAAAATGTATCTCCAGGAGGAGAGCTACCGCCAGAGGCCCATTCAGAACTTCTTTGCCTATATGAATTTTGGTTCCCTCGTGGTTGTGGCGCCACTGGATTTTAGAAATCGCGTCTTTATGATAAAGGGTAGCGTAGTAATGTACTTTATAATCATCTTCAAGGTTTATTTTTTGGGGTTTCTCTCCAAGTATCCAACCCGAATCGCGAAGATCCAATAAATAATCAAATACCCAACGCATTCTTTTTGTATCTGTGAACACAGTTGTCAGGGATAATTCGTCGGCAACTTTTATTTCCGAATTTTCTTCAGAAAGGGGGAGTATAGCCCTTTGAAAAAAGCTATACTCTTTACCGCTTATGGAGCAAAAGACCGGAATGAGGTTCATAGATAGCGTAGCATGCAAATATTTAGAAGATGTAATCTTCACAAAATACGGTTCGGGAACCAAGCTTACTTCGAGCTCATTTGTCCTCTCTATGTCAACTTTTAAAGAAAAAACTTTTGGTGCCACTTTGGTTTCTATTCTATCACCGAAGAAGTCTCCTGCGAAATGCCGCGCAAAGGTAATCATTACATCTTTAAAAATGTCTAAAACGCTGTCCAAATCCTCCTCGTGAAAATGTGCACAATAAATGTTGGACATGCCTTTCTTTTGTTCCAAAAAAGTCGGAGCATAACCACCCGTGATGTCCAATACCCTATCTTTAAGAGATCGCAACACAGAGCCAATTAGCTCCTTGTACGCTTCCTCCTGAGAGAACATATAGACCTCGCCCTAAGTATAGCCCATGGGACCACCCCAAAGTCAACCGCATACCCTAAACGCTCGCCTCTCCCTCATCACAAAAACCAATCTACCCCCCTCCAGAATTAGGCCTGCAGATGCATCTAAAAAAGCCATATCCCAAAGAACCCCATCAGCTTTCAGCGTTTCAACCCCAACTACAGGCGGGTGATGACTTGTCCCCACACGAGATAACTTTAACCCTGGATTCCAAGCGGGCCGCCAGGCACCCCCGGTTTTCAGGAACGCCTCCCTCCCCTAAGCGCGCTCTCTCCGGCTTCGGTGGGAGCTTTTCCGGGACCTGACGACCAGGAGACGAGGCCTCCTAAGGCCCAGGATTGCCTCCACTTCTTAGAGAGCGTCCAAGATCTCCGCCCACTCTACCGGGTCTGCAACCCCCCTGCGGACGGCTTCATCTAGCCATGGCAGGAGCGTTTCCCTTCCGTATAGGACCCTCGGTGCGGTGAGGAGGGCCCGGAGGGTCGCGGGCGTGAGATCTTCCCAGGCCCAAAAGAGGGCCTCCACCTCCTCCCCGGGCTCCGCCGGCAGGGGGATACGGGCGCGCAGGCGCGGCTCGGGAGCCTTCCACGGCAGGGGCAGAAGGACACTTCCTAGGCCACCCGAGAGGACCAACAGCCCACCCCAAGGTTTCGGTAGACGGTCCATGCGGAGGGTAAGGTATCCCCCCATGTCTAGGCGCAGGATGCTTTCGGGTGAACGCCACCCTCCCTCTCGCCCGGACTTGGGCTTATCCCGCGAAAAGGCGGGAAGAAAGCCCAATACCTTCCCCCTCTCGTCAAATGTTCGTTCCCTTTCCCAGTACCACAAGGGCAAGCGGAGGGTTGGCCGGGTGGGGCCCCGCTCCCGGCTAGCTCTCCTAGAACCCCCTTCCCGCCACCTACCCTTCGAGGCCCGCCGGGCCGGCAAATCCCGGGCACTCGCCCCTTCTTTAGGCGCTAGGAGGCCCACCCACCCTTCGGGGGGCACCGCCCCAAGGGCCCGAAGGAGCAGTAGGCCCAAAGGGGCTTCCTCCCAGGCCTTTCGCTCCCTCTCCAGGAGGGCGCGGACCTCTCCTACCTCCGGGGTGTCCTCGGCCAGCCTGGCCAGGAGTTCCAAGGCTAACCCACCGCCCAGCCCAGGGTGGAGGCGTACTGCTTGGCTTAGGAAGCGGCGGGCTTCGTCCTTGGCGCCTTGAGCAAGGGCCAGAAGCGCCTTGCGCCCCAACGCCAGAGCTTGGGCCACGGGGTCCTCCCCTAAAGGCCCCCGGGTTACCTGGGCAATGGCTTCCCTCCGGAAGTGCTCGCCCAGGTCCAGGCTGCCCGCTTGCAACGCATCCAAGGCCTCCTGCAAGAGTTCGCGGAAGCTCCTCACCGACGTACCCCTTCCCCCTCCAAGTCCCCCTTGAAGGGGCAACGACCGTCCCGCAGCCACCGGAGGATGGCCTCATGGTACTCCTCAATCAGGTCCCAATCATACCCCCCATTTCCTGGGTGGAGGCTTCCTCCACACCTCAGATAGTGAGCGGCCAAAACGTCGGCGAATTCATACCACATCTTCAAATGCTTCCGGAGGCGGGTGCCTTTCAGGCGGGTGTCCTCTTCCAGGTAGGCGGACAAGCAGAGGGTGTTGGCGTCCTTTCGCTTGGCTTCCAATACCGTTCCCTTTGCGTCACAGTCCAGATAGGCCCAGTCCATGTCCCCTTCCTTACGCAAAGGCTTTATGTCCCTAAAAAGCCCCCTTTTCGGATATTCACCTGCGTACTCACCTCACGCCACCGCCCGCAACACCCGGGTGATGGGCAGACCCGCCTGCCCAAGAAGCTGGGCCACCACGCTCCAGGCCATCACCCAAGCTTCCACTTGCAGGGCCACCGCCTTCAGCCCCCGTACCCTCCCCACCGCCCCCACCAGCCCCATCGGCCCCTTCAGCAGACCAAAGACCGTCTCCAGCTCCCACCGCCGCCCCAAAAGCCTCCGGTACGCACCTCTCCCCCGCCGCCGCAGGTTCAAAAGCCGCCCCCTCCCCTTTGGCCTTCCCCGTCTCCGGTTATGCCCCGTCACCAGAAGCATCCCTCGCCTCCTCGTCAACCGAAAGTTGGCTTCCCCCTCGTAGGCCGCGTCCGCCACCACCACGGGGGGCTTCTCCCCAGGAAACCTCTCCACCCCCCAGAGCATCCCCCGCCCCACCGGGGAGTCGTGCCATGAGGCCGGGGTCACCCGTAGGGCCAGCACCTCCCCCGTGTCCAGGTCCACGAGGAGGTGGAGCTTGTACCCATAAACCCAGCCCCCATCCGAGCCCACGCCCCAAGCCGCCTCCCCATCCGACCTCTGGGCGGGGAGAAGGGTGGCGTCCATGGCCAGCACCCGCCTCCCCCGGCCCACCCGCTTCCCTCCCCGCAGGAGGGGCCAGGGTAGCTTCCGGCTCCGCTCGCTGAGGGTGGCAGAGGAGGGAACGCGCTCTAGACCGAGGCGCTTGCGGAGCCTAGGGTTGCGGGCCAGTTCCCGGCGCATGCGTTCGCTGGAGAAGCCCAGGAGGGCGCGGACCAGGTGGAAGAGAAAGAGGCTGAGGTCGGAGAAGGTCCTGGGCCTGCCGGGTTTTCTCTCCCCTTCTGGCAAGCGGGCTTGGAGCCATGCCTGGAGCAGGGGGACCAGTTCCTCCAGGGGCAGGGGTAGGATGGAAGGGGGCGTCTGGTGTTCTTCCACAGCTCACCAAGCGCCCCCTTTTCCTTTGGCTTGTCAAGGGGGTATGCATTGAATATCCGAAAGGGGGGTCCCTAAAAAGATCTGCCGCTCCTTTATTGAATGGAAACCTCTCCTCCTGACGCACGAAGCCATAGACGAAGTGGGCCGCCGTGGCCTCCTGCAAGCGCTCGTTTTGGAACCGCCAGCTGTTGGCCAGAGCCTGGAAGAAAGCTACCCCTAAGACCGGAAAAGGGAGAAGGGCCAGGATTGCTTCCGGGACCAGGGGCAAGCAGACGCATCCCCGAGAATCGGGCAGGGGTTTACCTAGGTCCGGGAGTGCATCATTAATCCCCCTCAGCAACTCCCGCCAAAGATCCCACGCCTTATAGCCTCCGACTTCCTGGGCCAGGTAACGGCGTAGCGCCGATGCCCGCTTCGTCTTCGGGAGCCTTCCTATCTCCTCTGGTACAAAGGGGAGAAGAAGGTCTAAGTGCTTTTCCAATGCCCGCCGTAAAGCCGTACCCAGCCGGCCGCGCCCATCCTTTAGAGCCCTGGCCACCTTCGGAAGATCAGGCACGCCCTGGGACCACCGAGTCTCCCCCAAGGTCCCCAGGGCTTCCAAGGCCAAGAAGAGCAAACAAAGGGTCGCCCTCCCCTTGGGCCCTAGAGAAGCGTCTTTGCGGCCGTAGCGCACCACGCACACCAAGACCTGGTAAAAGAGGTACTTGGGGAGCAGATAGCTGTGCTGTTCCTCCGTTGTTGTCATACCTCTGGTTCCAGTATCCGGGTATGAAGGAGCCTTGACAACTCCACGGGCTGAAGTCCGAGGAGTTGTCACACACGACGCCTGATTTAGCCCCAAAGCGCTTCCTCCCATCCCGCAAGGTTCTGGCCACCCTAGGCTTGGGGACCATAGGGGAAGGACCTATTTTTCGGATGAAGCGCGCTAGGCTCCCATAGAGCGGATGGTTGGACTTCCGCCGACGGCATCCTGGGTCTTCGGGATGCAGGTTGGTTTGAGTCCTAAATGCGAAGAGCGAATGGAGAGAAACGCCGTCTCAAAGGGATTTGCCCCTTCGCTTTTCGTGGCAAGGAGCGCGACTATGTAGCCTACCTTTATTTTAGAGGAAGAGGTGAAGGATATGGCAAAACCTATACCGGTTAAGTTGGCGAATCTCGGCTCTAAGGAGGCAGGAAAGATGGACTTCTCCAGGGATGTCCTCTGGGGGCGCATGGACGGGGCCATGGGGAAGAAGGCGGTGGAAACACCCGTCTTCCTGGCAAATCCCCGCCAGATGGATTACCTCTACCCCCGGGAACGCCTCCGCTTCCTCCACCCCGAGGTGGCCCGCCGCTGGGCCCAGGAGAGGCGCAGGCGGAGGGACGGGGACGAGGGCGAGCCCCTGCAGGGCCTGGACACAGCGCCCTGGGACTGGTACCGGGAAACGGTAGCGGTGGGCCTCTACGTAGACCAAATGGATGGGGCGAAAAAGCGGGAGCTCCTCCGGTTGGCGGAAGGGGACCCGGAAGTGGAGGCCCTCCAGCACCACGATGGGCCTGCCATCCTTCTCTGCCCGGAACGCATCCTCTCCTGGGCGGGCCGGGAAGGGGTGCACCCCAACCTGGTCCTAGACAAGGTCTACTACCACGAGCTGGGCCACGCCCTCATGGACACAGGACCCACCCCCTACGGGGAGCTCTGGTGCCGCATCATTGAGGAAAGCCTGGCCAACTGGATCGCCTACAGCCGCTTCCGGGGTCGGGAGGCCCGGTGGGTGCAACGGCTCATCCAGGGGCAGCCCCCCGAATACTGGGGGTACTTGGCCGTGGAAGAGGGGATAGTAGATCCAGGGGACAGGGAGTGGTGGGAGTGGCTGGAAGAGCGAGCCTTGCGTTGGCAGTACCTTTGGCGCCGGCCTGATCGGGACTGGGACGAGTGGTGGTACTTCTGGCGTCGCCTTTGGAACGAGCTAGGAGAGTGGGGCTACGCCTTTCCGGCACGTGGGCGCCCACCTTTCCTCCTTGTCCCTGGACTCCTGCCCCTTAAACCCGGTGTACGGGTAGTCGAGATAAAAAGCGCATTCGTGGAATACAACCTCCTCCGTTGGAAGAAAGCGAAACAGCTAGGGGAGTTCCATGACTCAAATATGGTGCGGATCTATGCGGGGTTCGCCGAGGAACTCCTCCTGCGGGCGGTGGAGTAGGGCGTGGGTCCTGGTGGGCCTCCTCCTCGCCCACGCCCCAAGTGGAGGCCCGGGTGCACGCGGTGGACGAGGCGGGTGGGAGCGTAGAGGACGTGGCCTTCGGCCAGGGGGTCTTTGTGGCCGTCACCCCCTTCCGCCTCCTGGTCTCAAAGGATGGGGAGGTGTGGCGGGAGGTGCCGGCCCCGGCCCGCATGAACGCCATTGTCCACACGGAGGCGGGTTTCCTGGCGGTGGGCAACGCCGGGGTGCTCATGCGCTCGCGGGACGGCCTCCATTGGGAAACCCTTCGCCTCCACCGGGGGTGGGACCTCTTCGGGGTGGCCTATGGGAACGGCACCTACGTCTTCGTGTCTGGCTTGAATGAACTCTTGGTAAGCCGGGACCTGCGCCGCTTCCATCGCTTTAAGGTGGCCGGGGACGATTTGGAGATATACAGGGGGGATTTCGGGAAGGGGCGGTTCGTGTTCGGCGGCAGCGTCTTTCAGGTGGTGACGGTGGACGTGCACTGGGGAAAGGGGCGATGAGCATGAGGATCGCATCCGTGCGCAGGCGAGGCAACGTCTTGGACGTGTTTGACGAGCGGGGGCGGATCATCGGCCACATCAGCATCTCAAGCCAGGACGAGGTCCTGGGTTGGACGGCGGACACGGTGATCGTCCGCCGGGGACGGCGGGTCTACCACTACGACGCCCGGGGCCGCATCAAGGGCACCCGGCCCCTTTAGGGGGGTGAGGATGGAGGAGCCGGTTGTAACCCCTAACCGGGCGGTGGCCCGCCGGTTGGGTGTGCCCTACCGACCCCTGAGGAGGCTGGCAGAGGAGGTGGTGGTGCAGTCGGGCCTGGATGTGGCGTCCCCCTACCGGGCCCGCCGCCTTTTGGTGAGGGCGGTGAAGGAAGCCCTTTGCCCGAAGGACCCCAAGGGAATGGCGGCGGCCCTGGAGGGAGGGGTGCGCACCCTCCTGCGGACCGGACGGAGCCTCGAGGATCTTAAGGGCCTTCCCCCACGGCTAGCGCGCCTCGTGGAGGTGGCCCGCCGCTACCGAGAACTCCTCCGGAAGGAAAACCTTGTGGACCCCGCCGAAGTCTTCGCCGAGGCGGGAAAGAGCGCGCAAGGGAAACACCGCCTAAACGTGCGTGGCCAGCCCTACCTAGGGGAAGGGGAATTGGCCTTCCTGAAGGGCGCGGCCTCCCCCGGTAGCCGGGTGGAGCTCCTCCTTCCCGAAGGACCCTGGGGCCAGGCCAACGAAGGGGCCAAGAAGGCCCTCGAGGAGGTGGGCGTCCGCGTGGAGCCCCTGGTTCTCTCCCCATTGGGGGAGGCCTTCCTCCAGAGCAAGGGGGTCCCGGGGGGCTTCACGGTGGAAGCCCTCCGCTTCCCGAGCATGGAGGAGGAGGTGCGGTACGCCCTCGCCCACCTTAAGGCATTGCTCCAGGAGGGAACGCCCGCCAAGGAGCTCGCCCTGGTGGTTCGGGATGACCGCCGCTACGGCCCCCTGGTGGCCGCGGTGGGGTTTGAGTACGGGCTGCCCGTCCGGCTCCTCTACCGCATCCCCTTGGGGGAAACCCGGCTTGGTAGCCTGGTGGCCCTCCTGGCCGAGGTTCTGAAGGGTTTCCCCTACGAGGCTACCCTGCGCCTCCTCTTCCATCCCTTCGTCCCCGAGGAGTGGAGAGGGATAGACCTGGACCATGCCCGCAGGCTCCGGCCCCAAGGGGAAGCCTGGCGGAAGGTGGGCCTGCCCTCGGCGCTTTGGGAGCTAGGCCAAGTGGCGGATGGGAAGGACCTGGTAGCCCGCCTCAGGAACCTCCTCCGCTCCATACGGGATCGGGTCCGCTCCTGGCCCCGGGAGCGAATGGCCCTCGAGGCCCTCCTGGCCGGGCTAAGGGAGCTGGAGGAGGAGGACCGGGAAGGGGTTCTCTTGGGCCTTCCCGAGCTCCTCTTCCACTTCACCGTCCCCGCCCAACCCGGCTATGGGGGTTTGGAGCTCCACACGCCCCTGGCCCGCTACGGGGGGGAGTACCGCCACCTTGTCGTCCTGGGCATGGCCGAAGGCCTTACCCCGCCTCCCCTGAGCGAGGACCCCATGCTGGGCTTCCTCGAGGCGAAAGCCCTGCGGGAGAAGGGCATCCCCGTGGAGGAGCCCCTGGAAGGAGCGGCGCGGGAGGCCCTCATCTTCGCCGCCCTCCTGGGTAGCGTCGCCGAAGGGGGTAGCCTCCACCTCACCTACCCGGAGACCGTGGGCAAGGACCCCGTCCCCCCAAGCCCCTTCCTGGAGCGGCTTGGCCTCCACCCCAACCCGCCAGCGCCCAAGGCCCGGCGCGTGGGGAGCCTGGTGGAGGCCAGGAGGCTCGGCCACTGGGAGGGCGATCCCCTGAAGGCCCAGTTGGAGAGGGCCTTGGAGCTGGAGGGGGCGAAGTACTGCCCGGAGGAGCAAAGCCCTGGGCCCCGGCTCTGGCGGTAGGAGGGAAGCCCTGGCCTCCGGAGAGGCTTTCCGTTTCCGCCCTCGAGGACCTCGTCACCTGCCCCTTCCGCTTCTATGCGAAGCACCGCCTCCGCCTCCGGGGGGATGGGGAAGCGGGGGACGGGGAGCGGGCCGATGAGGGGCAGTTCCTCCACGAGGTCCTGGCCAAGGCCGTGCGGCGGGCCCTGGAGGCGGGCAAGAGGGAGGCTTCGGCGGTTAAGGACCACGTGGCGCAACACCTGGACGAGGCCTTTAGGGAGGTGGAGGCGGCCTGGAGGGAAGAGCCCAGCCTCTCCTACCTCGTCCGCCAAAGAGCTTGGGAATACCGCAAGGGGAAGCTTGTTTTCCTGCTCAAGCGTGCCCTGGAAAACGGCCTCTTCCTGGAAGGTTTCAATCCTCACCGGTCCTTTCGGACCGGTGCAACAAGGGATGGTGTCCCGGGTGGGGCGCCCCCTGGAGATGTTTCAATCCTCACCGGTACTTTCGGACCGGTGCAACGTTTGGGTGGAGTCGGGCTACTGTCCCCAGGCGGTGGGGTTTCAATCCTCACCGGTCCTTTCGGACCGGTGCAACCGTGGTAGCGTGGGGGTGGAGGTGAGAGGATGACGAAGTTTCAATCCTCACCGGTCCTTTCGGACCGGTGCAACCAGGTGGCGTCTTCCCACCGCTCCCGGAAAACGAGGTTTCAATCCTCACCGGTCCTTTCGGACCGGTGCAACCTTCCCTAGCGCCATCACCCCTTCCGGGGAGATGAGGTTTCAATCCTCACCGGTCCTTTCGGACCGGTGCAACGCCCAGGCCGTGGACCGTCTCCCACGAGAGGTCCAGGTTTCAATCCTCACCGGTCCTTTCGGACCGGTGCAACCTGGAGCAGCCCCGCACTATCGGCGGGCTGCCTCAGCGATGGTTTCAATCCTCACCGGTCCTTTCGGACCGGTGCAACTCCGCATCGTCACCGGGTTCCTGAACGCCCTCACCCTGTTTCAATCCTCACCGGTCCTTTCGGACCGGTGCAACTCCTCCCTCCATGATAAGCCTTCTGGACGTGAGGACCAACCCCTTTTGCGCGGACCAGGCCTGAAACCCCCTTCCCCCGCACCCCTGGAGCACACGGTCCAAAACTCCTTTTCAAGCTCCCCGACGGCGTTTGCCGCCTTGCGCGAACCCCCCAAATATTTCGCACCCAAAGGAGGTTCGCGCTTTCGTTGACATCATAGAACGAGGGGCTCGTCAAAGTCTATGTACTTGTCCCTACCGTGGGCACGGAGAGATTTCGCCCTACCTCCGTGAAGCACATAAATCCGAAGGCTATCCTTTTCCAGGTCCATGACTTTGAGAAGCTTGGCCTCCAAGTCCTCTAACTGAGCTAGGCTGAGACGACATTCAAAGAGGGAAAGCTGGACCCTTTGCCCGTAGTTCTTACAGATCTGGGCCACCTTTCTTAAGCGCCTTTGTCCCTCTTCCGAAAGGGTATCCACGTCATACGCTACAAGAACATCTACACGCCCCACGTTCACCTCGCCACAAAACCCGGATACCTAGGCAGATCGCCCCGAAGGTACCGGGCTAGGAGCCTCGCTTGCAAGTGAGGCAGTAGTCCTACGGGTACTGGTTCCCGAAGGAGGGGGTGGATTACTTCTTCCTGCTTCCTCTTCTGGTAAGCAACAAGCACCTCCCTTCGCCCATCTTCGGTTAGGTACACCACACCTCCGGGCCTCTCTAGGAAGTGTTTGGGTCCCAACTGCCTGCGGTTCAGGAGGGTTAGGGCCAGGCGATCGGCCCACCACGCACGAAACTCCTCCACAAGGTCCAAGGCAAGGGCGGGCTTTCCGGGGCGCAAGGCGTGCAGGTAGCCCACCTGGGGATCAAGTCCCACCCCCTCCAAAGCGGACACCGCATCGCTAACCAGCAAGGTATAGAGGAACGAAAGCAAGGCATTGACTGGGTCGCGGGGCGGTCGCTTGACCCTACCTGCAAAGGCGAAACCGGGTACTAGGAGCATTTCACCGAATGCTTGAAAGTAAGCGGCAGCTGCCTGCCCCTCGAGGCCCCGCACCTCGTCCAAGCTGTTGGCGCGAGGTAGGGCCGACAAGACCGCCTCCTGCTCGCGCAACGCTTGGCTAAGGACCTCGGAGGCGCCCCCTTCCCGGACCGCCCGAAGCAAAACCACCCTGGCGTTGCGCACCTTGGCCTGGACAAAGGCTTGGGCCAGGGCCAGGGCTTTTTCTTCCTCGTCCAAGGCTTGGTATTGCGCTCTCCGCAAAAGCACGTTTCCCGAGACCCGGCCCACCATCCGTCCCTGGAACCTTCCGTGTTCGCTCAACCAGACGACGGACCGACCGTCCTCCGAACACCGGGCCAGGAGGTGGGGGCTCACCAGCACGTTGCCGAAGAGCACGAGGCTCCCCAGGTGGTGCAGGGGGACCTGCAACCGCAGCTCTCCTTCCACCTCTACCCGCACGGTATCGCCCTGCAGGCGAAGGTAAGCGCCTTGGGTCTGGACAAACAGGGAGTTGAGCAGGATGCGGTTCAGAGGGTTTCCTCCAAGGTGTCCATCAGGTGGGGCAAGCAGACCTCCACCAAGGAGCAGTCCCGACATCGGGCGTCCTTAACAGGTGGGGGAAGGTGGCCAGAGTGGAGTAAGGTGCGGACCTGCTCGGTGACCTCGGCCACGAGGGCCCTAAGTTCAGGCGTAAAGACTACCTCCCGCCTTTTCCTAGATGTTCGGTAGAAAAGGGCCCCTTTGGGCACCTCAACCCCTAGCATCTCTTCCAGGCAAAGGGCTTGGGCACATAGCTGGATTTCGTCTGCCCGCCTGGTGCGCCTCGGGCCCACCTTGTGCTCCACAGGGTAGGGGACCCCCCCGTGAAACTCCACCGCATCCGCCCGCCCCACAAGCCCCAGGCGCTCTGAGTAGAGAGGCAGGGCGAACTCCACCCTAACCCCCTCCCGGACAAGGCCCTCGGGCAGGTCCACCCCTTCGTGAGCCCGGCGGCCCCTCAAGGTGTAGAGGTTGTCTTCCCAAGCCGCCTCCACATGGATGAGCGCACACTGCCTTGGGCAGTAGGCGAAGTGCTGCAGGGCGGAGATGGGGATGGCCTCATCCCACATCGCTTGGCAGCTCTTCCATGCCCTCCGGCCTGACAAGCCAGGTCAGGTGCACCTTGGGGAAGCCGTAAGCTTCTAGGGAGCCGCCCATTGGTGCCATCACCCTGTAGTCTGAGAAGCTCCGGGGAGTCCTCACATCTTGGCGGCGCTCAACCTTAATCAGATCAAAGAGGCGGTGAGCGGGAGCGTTCCCCTTAGGGTCCTCGTGGCTGAAGACGGCGAGGCCGCGCACCACCATCTCACCTCGCGCCGCAGAACGGTCTAGCTCAAAGAGCTCGCTCATCGCATTCCAAAGGGCCTCAAGATCCTCCCTGCGGACGCCCGTCTCTTTCCCTAGGAACGGGTTGAAGAAGCCGTGTGCTCGGTACAGACCATAAGGCACCACGGGCTTCCTGCCCATCTCCGTTTCCTTGCGGGCCCGGTCCTCTTCCCGGGTAATGGCTACCCGGGTGATGCGGACGTCCAGAGGCGCTACCGGGTCCAGGGAGCGGGCGAAGGTGAGCTGGACGGGCCCTCGGACCTGCCCCGCATTGAGCCCCGTGCTGAGGACCGCGCCGAACATGCGAACGTCAAAGAAGCGTTCCGCAAGTTTTTCCCTAACCTTTTTCCGGTCCTCGTCCGTGAGCTTTTTGTTCCGTGCCGCCTTGGCCAATTCCTTAGCTATCTTCTTCAAATTTTCCTTAAGCGGGTCAGGTAGGCTCTCTCCCTCATCAACCAGAATTGCCGAGAACTCTTCTTCCTTCTTTGCCTCGCCGGTAAAGTAGAGGGTATCTCCTTCCCGGCTAAAGCCTTTCTCCGAGAGGCTATCCAGATACTCCAATAGCGTTTCGTCTACCGCGAAGCCAAGCTGGCCTAGAGGAAGGGATACGGGTTCAATCCCTGCCTCCTGAAAGCCCTCGAGGATTAGCCTATTTAGCGCCACTTTGCTCTGGACGAAGATGGAGAAGCGGGGCTGCCCCTCATAGACTTGGGCGATGTAGTCCCGGATCTTGCGCTTCAAGGCCACGTCCGTGACCAGGCCGTGCATGGTTTCCGGGTCCACCCGGGGCAGGTTGCCCGCATCCGGGTCGCCGTTGGGGTTTCCATACCAGACCTCGAAGAGAAAGACGAATTCGTGCCGCACTTCTGGATTAAGGTGCCGCTCGTTCATTGCGCCTCCTTTCCGCTTTCCTTATGGGACTTCGCCCGAAGCTCCGCCCGTTGCTGGTAAAACCCCAGGGCAAACTCCGCCTGTCCCGTGAGGTCCAAGGTTCGGGGGAACCCCCCAGCTTGGTCCAGGGCAGCGAGGATCTCCTCCACCATCTTCCGTAGCTCCGAACCCACCTTCGGCAGGTGAGCGGTGGTGGCGATCCGCAACAGGTTGCCGAAGGTGGCGGCAGGGGCGGTGCAGGCCGCCCCATAGAAGCGGTCCACCAAGGTCTGTTTTACCCTGTAGCGTAAGGCCCTCTTCTGCGCCTCTTCCAAAACCGCCAACAGGCGGCCTGCCAGGTAGGCGGGGTTCCTCTGCTCCCGGTCCAACTCAGCCATACAGGTGCCCTCCTTCTTGTAAAAGAGCCAAAGCTTTACCGCTGCCATCAGGGCGTGAAGCCGCCCCCACTCCTTCGGTCCGCTTGGGCTTAGGAGCTTAGGGTTCCTGAGAAGGTGAAGGGCCAACAGGAGCTCCTGGGGCGGTGCCGCACCCAGGAAGGCGGTGCGGATGAGGTCCCGGGCAAGCGTAGGGTTAGCCTCCCCCAGGGCCTGAATCAGGGCGCCTATGGCCATGGGCCGGGGGTCTTCCCCGCGTGGGCCCACAAGCCGGGTGGCCTCGAGAAACCGGGCCACCGCCTCCTTCAGGCGGCCCAGGGACACGGCAAACCACTCCCGGACCACGAGCCGTCCCTTATTGGCCGAAAGGACAGCCAGGTAGAAACTCACCTCGTCTAGATGGGTGGGCCACTGGCTACCCGTCCAGGGAGCCTTTAGAAGTTCTCGCAGTTGGGCGAGATCGGGGAGGGGAGTGTCGGGCCCCACTTCCTCGCTAAGGAGACCCCCAAGGGCCGCTTCCAAGTCCAGCGAACCTGCGGGCCCCTCAGATGGTACCGTCACTGGTTCTTTCAGCCAGAAGACGGCGAGCTGGTTCTGCAGCCCGCCCTTTGCCTCCCAGTACAGGGTACGGTGGTGGCGTTCCGACCGGCTCAGGTAGTCCAGGGCGTCCACCACTTGGGAGGCGCACGCATAGCATGTGGGAGCGTTCTCCGTCTGCTTCTTTCCGAAAGAGTTGAAAGCACCCTTGTTGAAGGATACCATCTGGCACTTTTGTCCCAGAATCACAACCTCCCTAGGAAAAGTGCTCACAACCTTTTTCTTCTCGCCGCACAGGCCGCAGTAGCCCTCTTCCTTCTCAAGCTTCCTGGCTAGAAAACGGCTCCAGAAGTCCCGTACTTCATCGAGGTCCGTAGGCAGAACGCCATCCACCTTAAACGCCACCAGGTCCCTGGGCTTTCCCCCTTGGTTAAGAAACTGCCTCTTGATGGTCCTTACTTTCAGCGATTTGAGTAACTGGAGGACTTTTTCCAAGGCGGGCAACTTTGTCTCGTGACAGGCTTCTTCCAGGAGCCCCACAAAGCTTCGGTGAAGGAGTCGAGCCTCCTTCTCCTTCCCCTTCTCAGGAATCCCCAATACGTAACGGGCGTCGTCCACGAGAAGGTAGGGCTTCAGGTTGTTTTCGCTTGCCTTCCCAGAGCGCTGGCGGTCCGGGGCGGGGATTGGCTTAACGCCCTTTCCCCTACCCAAGTGCTCCAAACAAGCCTTTTCCCCCTCCAGGCGGACCAGCCAGGAAACCCTTTTCTCCTTGTAATTCGTCGGAAGCAACACGCCTTCCTCATGGAACCGCCGGAAGGCTTCCTTAAGTTCCCGGAGCATGGCCCCCCTCCAAGCGGTAGAGTTCTTGATACTTTTCCTTCGGGACCTCCAGCCATCCCCCCTTGATCCGGGCGTGGAAGAAGAGGGGGAGGGCGTACCCCTTGACCTCGCCCTTTCCCGGACGCTTAAAGGTCAACTGGGGGCGGGCTGGGTCCTCCACAAAGGCGATGTCAAAGAGCATGGGCCCCAGGTCCAGGTCCAGGCTGCCATCGGGCTCCTCCCCGTCCGGCGGGGCGAAGTAGGCGGGGAATTCCCGGGTCCCCAGGTAGGGGGTGTGGTGGTACTGGCCCCGCTCCAGGCGGCGCGCGAACTGCTCCCAGTACTTAGCGATGGGGTCCGTGGCCTGCGGCCGCAAGACCATCTCCGCCTCAATCAGGTAGGCCACGCCCTTCAGGACCAGGCTAGCCCGTTGCTGGCGCTTGTCCTCCACGAAGAAGGGCTGGACCATGTGGTTTTCCACCTCATTGCGCAGGATGGCAAAGGGAGTCCCCATCTTAAGGATTCCAATGCGGCGCACCTCGTATCGGAACTCTGGCTTCCAGAAGATGGCCTCGAGGATACCCCGGGCAGCGCTCGGGGTGGGAACGGGGTAGGAAACCCGTTCCACCTTGAACTCGGGCCGAGAGAAACAGGCGAAATCGCCCCAAACCTTAACAGTAACCCCTGCCACCCTACCCCCTAAACGATGAGATCGCTAGGATCAGTATAGCCTTCCGCAAGGCCCCGGACTTGGTCATAGGCACCTCGCCACACGTATAGATCGGTGTGGCCCGGCACAGGCTCCAAGAAGTGGCGCTTTTGCTCTGCCTCTTTCCGGAACAGGCTCACCAGGTAGGGCTGAAGCCGCCGCCAGTTGGTAATGGTGGGGTCGTTACGAAAGGCCTCCAGCCACTTAAGCCCCTCCCGGTAGTCCACCACAACGGATACGGTGTCCTCCCGGATGAGGCGGTAGCGCTGGGCCACCTCGGGGAAGTTCAGCTCCTGCCTGTACCCCTGGATCTCCCGGTCGGTCTCTACCGCCTCGTAGAGTTCCTTGAAGTACTTCCTGTAGAGTTCGGGATCGTGGAGGCATTCGGGAGAGGACACCATCTTGAGGAGGATCCGGGCCTTTTCTGTCCCCACCCGGTAGGGCCCTTGGGGGCTGGTTCCCTCCTTGGGCCAAAAGAGAACCACCCGGCCCGCCTCCAAACGGCCCTCCCGGTTGCACCGTCCCGCAGCCTGGACCACGCGGTCCAAGGGGCCAATGGCCCGCCACACCTCGGGGAAATCCAGGTCCACGCCGGCTTCCACCACCTGGGTGCTCACCAGCCGAACGGGTTCTCCCCCGCAAAGCCGCCTCCGCACCTCCGCTAGGACCTCCCGGCGGTGGGCGGGGCAGAGGAGGGTGGAAAGGTGGAAAACCCCCTCCTCCTCGCCCAGGGCATCGAGGAGCGCCAAGGCGTCCTTCCGCGTGTTGACGACCACCATCACCTGCTCACGGCTTCCCACCTCTCCCGCCACCTCCTTCCACGAGAGGGGTTCTTGGCGGAGCTCGTACTCCACCCGCCGGAGGACGCTGAAGTGCTGGGGGTAGTCTTGGACGATCTCCCGTATCTCTAAGCTCCGGAAACCAGGGACGGCCTCAAAGGTGGGTTGGGTGGCCGTGGAGAATACCACGGTGGCCCCGTAACCGCCTTGCTCTACGGGGGTAGCGAGCAAGCGGAGGACATCCAGAGTGGGCTCAAGGAGCTCAGGGGGTAGGGTCTGGACCTCGTCCAGGAGGATCACGCTCCGGGCCAAGCGGTGCACCTTCCGCATCTTGGATGGGCGGTTACTGAAGAGGCTCTCAAAGAGCTGGATGGTGGTGGTGACAATGAGCGGCGCATCCCAGTTCTCCGTGGCAAGTTGCTGGCGCAATAACCCCTCGTCCTGGGCCTCATCCCCGTTCTGAGGGGGCTCGTAGGCGGAGTGGTGCTCCAATACGGCCTCCTCGCCCAAGATCTCCCGGTAGACCCCTGCGGTCTGGTCAATGATGCTCGTATAGGGGATGGCCACCACCACACGCCTGAGGCCATGCTTTAGGGCGTGCTTTAAGGCAAAGGCGAGGCCGCTACGCGTCTTACCCCCACCCGTGGGTACGGTGAGGCGGAAGAGGCCGGGAGGCAACTCCGCCGCCTTCAAGCAAGCCTCGTACACCTCGCTGCGAACCCTGTTCACGGGGGACTTGGGGGCGGTTTGGAGGAGGGCTTCTTGAGCTCTTTGGAGTCTTTGCCAAAGGCTTTCCAAAGTAGGTTGCCCCTGGCGGAGGGAGGCCAGGTGGGGGTCAAAGTGCGCCTCCGTGTCCAGGTAGTCTGCGTCCACGAGCGCCGAAAAGGCCATTCGGATTAGGAGATCAAGCCTAAGGCTCGTAGCCTCGTGCCCCGCTACTTTGGTTTTCACCTCCTCCAGAGCCTCCTTCAGGGCCTGGAGTGTGGCCTCCTTCAAACCCTCCTCTTCGAGGAAGTCAAGAATACTCTGGAACACTCCCTCTTGTCGGGCTCGTTCCCCAGTCTTGCCCAACTTGCTGGTCGCCTCGCCCCTGCTGGGAAGGCCTGCGTGATGGCCCAGCACGGGTAGCGCCAAGGCCTCCCAGCCGCTTTGGGCAAACTTGCCCTTTTCCTTGTGGGTGAAAGATAAAAGCGCATACGCTAAAGCAGCGCCCCAGATGGAGTGGGGCACCTTTTGCAAGCGCCCACCCCTCGCTACTCTCTGGAGGTAGTCCTGAAACTCTTCTGTGGCCTTTCCTGCGTCGTGGAGATATCCCAAAGCTCTGTTCAACTTTGGGGTCCCAAACGCCTGAGCGAACTCGCTGGCCCGTTGGGCAACGGCCTCGAGGTGGTCCTTCAGAAAATGCCATCTCCCCTCTCCGTTGGGCGTATGGGCGCGTAAGGTCTTGCCGGTTTCCATGCTTTTATGCTAATCCAGGTTTCTACCCATCCCTTACCCCAGAAACGCAATAAAGAAAGGCCACTATGCATCAAAAAACTATACCAGCCTTCTGCGCTCTGGCCAACTTCCTCCCCTCCTTTGCCACAAGGCCGAAGAGGATACCTAAACACTCGCAACCATATTCCTCACCTTCACCCTGCTCGCAGCCCTTCCCTTCAACGGATACTCTACAAGGACTCTAGCCTTCGTCCAGGACTTTGCCCGCTGGAGGTGAGGAAAAGGGATTTCACTACGGGAGGCAAAGGAGGCAATATACTGGCCCCATGCACTTCCAGGTGCCCCGGGCCAAGCTTGCAGGGTACCTGCTCGACCCCAAGCACCCGGCGGGAGGGGGCAAGGCCCGCATCTTCGCAGGCTTGGGTTTTCCCCCGCGGTCCTGGAGGCGGCCCTCCTGGGCCATGCCCGGGAAGCGGAGGAGGTAGAGGGCCGGCTCGGCTTCCAAGGCCAAGGGGTGCTGGTGGTCCTGAGGGGGCCCTTACGGGGCCCCAAAGGGGAGGCGTGCGTGCAGAGCGCTTGGTACCTTGAGGAGGAAGAGGAAGGAATGCGGGAGCACGACCTGGTAGTCCTGAAGCGGGACAAGGAGGCGTGGGGCCTAAAGGCGGGGGATGTGGGCACCGTGGTCCTGGTCTACCCCCATGGGGGCTACCTGGTGGAGTTCGTGGACCACGAGGGCAACACCCTGGCCCTCCTGGATCTTTCCGAAGAGGAAGTGGCGCCCCTCAAGGGCCCCGCTCTCCTCCGGGCCAAGGGCGCCTAAGCCTGTCCCCGCCCAGCTCCCCTGGCGGGGGGCTTTTCTCGGGGGGCTTTGGGAGTTCCAGACTTGTAAAGTTCGGGAGGGCCGTGCTTCTCTCCACCCGGGCGGGGCGTGGTTCTAGTGGGCTCATAGGTTCTTTACAAACACGGGTTCAAAAGCGTTCACTTGGACCGGCATCATCCTCGCTTGGATTCCTCATGGGTTCGCACAAAACAGGAGGAAGCCAGCCCGCAGGACCTCTTGGGCCTCCCGGAACGGGGATTCCTTATAGGTAAGTTACACCCCCTATTAATTATATCCGGGAAACCGGAGAAAGCTATTACGGGACAGATCCTAACTTCACTTGGATTCCTCGTAAGCACGTCAAACCGTTCTGAACCACACTGACACCATCCTGGATGTGACGGCTTGGATTCCCCATGGGTAGGTTACAAACAGCCAAAGTGCCCTCCAGGAAATCGTCCTGTCATCTCCCTCTAATCCCCATTTTCAAGAAGCCCTCCGGAGGACCTCCAGGTGGACGGCAGGCCCCTCAAGCTCTTCGTCTTTAGCCGGCTCTCCCCTTTGCACCTAGGAGAGGACCGCCGCTTCCACCCCGAGGGCCAAGAGGTGCGCTTCTTCCTCGCCTCCCCGCTACCGGGGCTTTTAGAGGCTTTCCTCCGCCCCCTGCAAGAGACCGGGGAGCTTGTCCTCTATGGCCGGCCTTGGCCTCTCCGTCTCCTAGAGCCCCTGCCCCTACCCGAGCCCCAGGACTTCCTCCAGGTGAAGGCCCTTTCCCCTATCACCGTCTATCGTACGGTGGGGAGGGAAACCCACTACCTTTCCCCAGAGGATCCCGACTTCTCCCCCCTTCTTGAGGCCAACCTCAACCGGAAGGCCAAGGCCCTTCACCTGCCCCCAGGCCGGGTGCGGGTGGTTCCCCTTGGGGGGAACACGTCCCGGATGGAGCGGTACAAGGGGTTTTGGGTGAAGGGGTGGATAGGCCAGTTCGCCCTCCTAGGGGACCCGCACCTCCTCCACCTGGCCCTCACCGCTGGGCTTGGAGCCAAGAACCCCCAGGGCTTTGGCTTCGTTCGGGAGAGTCAGCGGCGAAGTAGCAAGAGCTATATCCCCGGCCCTTGGTAAAGGAAACCCCGCCCGTTTTACGCCCTGAGGCATTGGGAAACGCACCGTACTTAACCTGTGGAGACCTGGTTTTACAGGTGCGCTAGGGACATGGGAGAAGAGGCGTGCTGGTTAGCCTATGCGGCGCTAGAACTCCGGTCTACAGGACAGGGAGTAATGACCCCAGCAGGTAAAGGGGTGGTGGATTGGGGGGCACGTCCATCATTTTTTACACAAGAGCCTAGGCCATTGCCCTCTTTCCCTCGCCCGGCGGGGATATGTCAGGGTAGGTGCTCGGTGCGGGCCTCGTGGCCATCCGGGAGGCGGTAGGCGTACCCCCGGGGGATCCCCGAGGGCGGCCTCGGGGATCCCCCTCCTCGTTCTAGCGGGTAGGAAGGGGAACCCCAACGGGGGGAAGAATCCCAGACTGGGCCAGGCTTGCCCCACGGGGTAAACGAGGGCCCACTGCAGGGGCTGCCGCGGACCTGCGGTGGTGGTATAGTTACGGTGGGTCTTGAACCTAGGCCCACCCACCGGGCCTACTCAACGGACCCTTTGCAAGGGGACCTAAGAGTAGAGGAATCCAAGAAGGTAAAATGTCTAAAGTACACCAAAGCTCAAGCGGAATACCAGGAGAACCTACCCCTGCCCATCTGGGCAGGCGTAGCCTTTGGCATGCCCTAGACTTGCCCGGCAGATCCCCCTTGGGGTGTTATCGGGGGCAAACTCGCTTTTCCAGCCCCTCCGCCCGGACCACCCGCTCTTTGGGCACCAGGTAGGCCCCCCATCCACCCCCACAAAGGCTTTCCTCCCCTCCCGTCCAACCGACGAAGTAGCCCGCGCGCCCGTCGGGGAAAAGGAGGTGGTCGCCGCGCTGGACGCATCCGGGGAGGGCTCGCCTCCGCCCAAACCCGGTCCAAGCAGGCTACCCGGGTACCCCACCGCCCCCAGGACCACCCGGTCCAAGCGGGAGAGGCCCTGGGCCCAGAGGGCCTCCGAGGTGAAGCCTGGGCGGAAGGCCCGGTGGGAGGGGACCCAGAGGTTCGCCCCCTGGAGGGGCCTCCTGGGCGCGGCGGGGCCAGGGCCGCCCCCACCGCCGGGGTCGGGGGTGATTCTTGCCCGCAGCCCTAGAAAGGCATGGCGGCTCCCTTACACGGCCATGACAGGAGGCGCCTATGGTGGGCGCCATGGACCTCCGCCTGGCCTTGCCCGTGGACCAGGTCCTCCCCAAGCGCGCCCAGGTGGAAGCCTTGGGGGTGGGCCTCGAGGTCTACCTGGATCCCGAGCACCTGGAGGACGATGCCCTCTTCCACCGCTTTGCCCACACCTTGGGACGGGCCCCTTCCGTCCACCTCCCCTTTTGGAACCTGGACCTCCTCTCCCCCGACCCCGAGGTGCGCACCCTCTCCCTCAGGCGCCTCCTCTTCGGCCTGGAGCGGGCAGCGGAGCTCGGGGCGGACCGGGCGGTCTTCCACTCGGGCATCCCCCACGGAAGGACGCCGGAGGAAGCCAGGGCGCGGGCAGAGGGCTTGGTGGAAAGGCTCGGCCCCGTGGTGCGGAGGGCCCAAACCCTGGGCATCCGCCTCCTCTTGGAAAACACGCATGAACCCCACCCCGAGGCCCTCCGGCCAGTGCTTGCCGCTTACCCCGAGGCCCTAGGCTACTGCTTTGACGCCGCCCACGCCCGGGTGTTCAGCAGAACACCTGAGCCCGAAGCTTGGCTTTCCCTGCGCCCAGAGCACCTTCACCTCAACGATACCGACGGGGTTTACGACCGCCACTGGAACCTGGGCGAAGGCATCCTGGACCACGCCCGCTGGCTTCCCCCCTACCTGGACCTGCCCCTGGTCCTGGAGGTAAGGGGACACCCCCAGGCGTCCCTAGAGTTCCTGGCACGCCTACACCAAGGGCTTGACGTTTCCCTGACCGAGGGCGCGTAGCGTGAGGCCCGTGGAACGGGTTCTCGCTCACGGGAGGGGAAAGGCAAGACGCTACACATTGGAGCCCTTGCCCTTCCTCCTCCCCGCCTATGGCCTCTTCCTCCTCTTCCTCGTCCTACCCGTGGGGGAGGCCCTCTGGCTTTCCCTCCACCAGGAAAACCTTTTCGGCAAAGGGCGGGAATGGGTGGGGCTGGGGAACTACCTCGAGGCCCTCTCCCGCCCCGAGTTCTGGAAAAGCGTCCAACTCACACTGGCCTTCGCCCTCATCACCGCCCCTCTGGAGCTCCTCTTGGGCCTCCTCGCCGCCCTTCTGGTGTACCGGCCGTACCCGGGCGTGGCCCTCTTCCGCACCCTCTTCTTCCTCACCACCGCCGTCCCCACGGCCGTGGCCGCCGTGGCCTGGGGGTGGTTCCTCCACCCTGTGGGGGGGTGGGCCAACCGGGCCCTGGCCGCCCTGGGCCTTACCCCCCAGCCCTGGCTTACCTCACCAGAGTTCGCCCTGCCCACCCTGGCGGTCATCACCGCCTGGGCTGGGGTGGGCTTCACCGCCATCCTCCTCACCGCCGGGCTCCAGAACATCCCCGAGGAGGTCCTCGAGGCGGCCACCGTGGACGGGGCAGGCCCCTGGACCCGCTTCTTCCGCATCACCCTGCCCCTCCTCTCCCCCACCCTCTTCCTGGTGGGGCTTCTGGTGGTGCTCAAAAGCCTCACCGCTTTCGGGCAAATTCACCTTCTCACCCGGGGCGGCCCCGCAGAGAGCACCATGGTCTGGATCTACCGGGTCTACCAGGACGCCTTCTTCAACTTCCAAGTTCCCCTGGCAGCGGCGGAAGCCTTCCTCCTCTTCCTCCTCCTCCTGGGCCTTGCGGCCCTCCAGTTCTGGCTCCTAGGCCGGAGGGTGCACTATGCGTAGAGGCCTAAGGCTCCTCCCCACCTACCTCCTCGCCACCGCCTACGCCTTCCTCCTCATCCTCCCCCTCCTCACCCTCCTCTCCGCAAGCCTCCGGAGCGAGGGGGACCTCTACGCCCCCACCCTCCTCCCTCCCAACCCCACCCTCGCTCCGTACGCTGAGGCCCTGGCCAAGTTCCCCTTGGGGCGTTTCCTCCTGAATAGCCTCCTGGTTTCCATCAGCACCACCCTCGGGGTCCTGGCCACGAGCCTCCTCGCCGCCTATGCCCTCACCCGGATGCGTTTCCGGGGCCGGGAGGCCCTCTTTGGCCTGGCGGTGGCCCTCCTCCTGGTACCGGGGGAGGTGACCTTCCTGCCCCTTTACCTCCTGGTGGACCGGCTTGGCTGGCTGGACACCTACTGGGCCCTCATCGTTCCCTTTGTGGCGAGCCCCCTGGGGGTCTTCCTCCTCCGGCAGGCCCTGAGAACCATTCCCGAGGACTACTTTGACGCCGCCCGCATTGACGGGGCCAACCATGGCCAGATTCTGCGCCACGTGGCCTTGCCCCTCGCCGCCCCCGCCCTAGGCGCCCTGGCCGCCCTCACCTTCATCGGCAGTTGGAATATGTACCTTTGGCCCCTCGTGGTCACCAAAAGCCGGGAGATGCAGACGGCCCAAATCGCCGTGAACTACCTCCTGAACGAGGAGGTAGCCCGTTGGAACGTGGTGGCGGCGGGGGCCATCTTGGTCCTCCTGCCTACCCTGTTGGCCTTTTTGCTCGCCCAAAGGGCGTTTATAAGGGGCATCGCCCTGGGCGGGCTTAAGGGATGAAGGAGGTGTGGTATGCGGACCTGGCTTGTAAGTCTAGCGAAGGCGGGCGCTTTGGGTTGGCTCTTCCTCTCCCCCACCCTGGCCCAGCGGACCACCGTGGAGTTTTGGCACTCCATGGGAGGGGTGCTGGGGGAGGCTACGGAAAAGCTGGTACAGGCCTTCAACCGGAGCCAACCGGACGTGCAGGTGAAAAGCCAGTACGTGGGGAGCTACGACGACGGCATCAACAAGCTCCTCGCCGCCCTAAGGGCCGGCAGGGGTTACCCCCACGTGATCCAGGTTTACGATATTGGCGCCCGGATCATGGCTGACTCCGGCGCGGTGGTGCCCCTGGAGGACCTGGCCCGCAGGGACGGGTTTGACCTGGACCGCTTCCTGCCCCAACCCCGAAACTACTACACCCTCGAGGGCAAACTCTACGGCCTCCCCTTCAACTCCTCCAACCCCATCCTTTACCTCAACATGGCCGCCTTCCAGGAGGCGGGTATCCCCTTCAAACCCACCTGGTCCCTGAAGGACCTGGAGGAGGCGGCCCGCGCCCTCACCAAGAAGGACGCCCAGGGGCGCACCGTACGGTATGGGCTTTCCATCCCCATTGACTCTTGGTTTGTGGAGCAGATTTCCTACAACTCCGGCCAGTACTTCTGCAACAACGAGAACGGCCGCAAGGCCCGGGCCACGGCGGTGGCCTTTGATAACGAAGCGGCGGTGGCCTTCCTGGACATGTACGCCCGGCTGGTACGGGAAGGGGTGGCGGCCAACACGGGCCGGAACTGGGCCGACTCCCAAAGCCTCTTTGCCCAAGGCCAGGCGGCCATAGCCGCCTACTCCACGGCAAGCCTCACGGGGGTTCTCCGGCAGGTGGGTGGGCGTTTCCCCTTGCGCACCGCCTTCTACCCCTACCTGAAGGAGCGGAGCGGCGTGGCCATCGGCGGGGCGGCCCTATACATCCTAAAGGGCGCCCCCGAGGCGGAAACCCAGGCCGCCTGGCGGTTCGTGCGCTTCCTTCTGGAGCCCAGGACCCAGGCCCAGTGGCACCTAGACACGGGCTACTTCCCCGTGGTGAAGGGGGTGACGGAGCTTCCCGAGGTGCGCCAGGCCCACGTGCGGCAACCCAACTACACCACGGCCATCCAACAGCTCGCCACCAGCAAGGTGAACACCGCCAGCGCCGGCTGCCTCATGGGTTCCTTCCCCGAGATCCGGCAGTACGTGCAGACGGCATGGGAAGAGGTACTCAAGGGTAAACCCGCCCGCGAGGCTCTAAGGGAGGCCAAGGCCAGAGCAGACGCCGCTTTGGAGCGGTACAACCGCAGCGTGGCGGGTCGCTAGCGCTCACCGGGGCGCCACCCCGGGCCGGGCCCGGGGTGGTTTTCTGATACCCCCCTGACACCTGCCCCTTAGCCTGAGGGCATGCGGATCCTGGTAACCAACGACGACGGCATCTTTAGCCCGGGGCTTTGGGCCCTGGCCGAGGCGGCAAGCCACCTGGGAGAGGTCTTCGTGGTGGCCCCGGAAACGGAGCAAAGCGCCACGGGGCATGCCATCACCATCGCCCACCCCGTGCGGGCCTTCCCCCATCCCGCCCCCTTGCCGGGGCCCGATTTCCCCGCCTACCGCATCCGGGGCACGCCGGCGGACTGCGTCGCCCTGGGACTCCACCTCTTTGGGCCCATAGACCTGGTCCTTTCCGGAATCAACCTGGGGAGCAACCTGGGGCACGAGATCTGGCACTCGGGCACCGTGGCCGCCGCCAAGCAGGGGAGGCTCTTCGGCCTCTCCGCCGCCGCCTTCAGCGTGCCGGTGAACGGGAAGATGCCCGACTTCGCCCTGCTAAAGCCCTGGGTTGTGCGGACGCTGGAAACCCTCCTCCGTTTGGAACCCCCCTTCCTCGTGAATGTGAACCTCCCCCAAAGGCCCAAAGGCTTCCTCTGGACCCGGCAGTCGGTGCGGGCCTACGAGGGGCTAGTGGTGCCCGGGGAGGACCCCATGGGCCGGCCGCTCTTTTGGTTTGCCGCTAAACCCCTTAAGGAGGCGGAGGAGGGCACGGACCGCTGGGCGGTGGAACAGGGTTTCATCGCCGCCACCCCCTTGCGGCTGGACCTCACGGACGAAGGCCGGCTCCAGCCGGAGTTGGCCCATGATTAGCGCGTTGATACCCACCAAAGACCGCCCCCACTTTCTCCTCGAGGCCCTCCGCTCCCTTCAGCGGCAGAGCTTTCCCCACTTTGAGGCCATCGTGGTAGAGGACGGCGACGGGGCAGGTCTTTTGGCCGCGCGCTCCTTCCCGGATACCCGCATCCGGGCCCTTAGGAACCGTGGCCGTGGGCAGGTTGAAGCCCGCCTTACCGGGCTTGAAGAGGCTAGGGGCAAACTCGTCCTCTTCCTGGACGATGACGACCTCCTGCTAGACCCCGCCTACCTACAGCGGGTGTGGCGGGCCTTGGCCCAAAGGGAAGGGGTTGCCTATGGGGAGGGGGTCCTCCTGGTGGGTACGGAAACCCTTTCCTTCGCCCCAGGAACCGTGGGCCCATGGCTCCTCCGGGACAACCGTATCCTAGCCTCCGGAACAGCCCTTCCCCGGGAGACCCTCCATGGCCTCGGGGGCCTTGACCCCCAGATGGGGGACTACTGGGACTGGGACCTCTGGCTCCGCGCCTACCAGAAGGGGCTCCCTTTTTACTACCTCCGCGGGCAAAACATCGGCGTGCGCCTCCACGGGGGGAACCAAAGCTACGGGCAGCGTTGGCAAGAGCGGAGGTTTTACCTGGACCGCCTGCGGGCTAAGCACGGCCTCCCCTTTATCCCCCTCAAGGACCACCTCCAGCTCCGCTAGCCCTCACAAGCCCGGCAGGAAAGGAGCAGGTCCCGGCTATAGGTTTGGGCGGCGCTAGCGCTAAACTGGTAGTAGAGGCTCTTGAGCCCCGAGCGCCACGCATGGAGTACGAGCTCGTTCACGTCCTTGGGCGGAGCGTCGGGGTGGATCACCAGGTTGAGGGACTGCCCCTGGTCTATATACTTTTGCCGGGCAGCGGCCAGGTTGACCAGGGTTTTTTGTGAAACCTCCCCGAAGGTTTTGAAGACCTCCTTCTCCTCGTCCCGTAAAAAGTCCAGGTGTTGCACCGAGCCGTTGTGTTCCAGAATGCTCCGCCACACCTTTTCCTCGTCCTTGCCCTTTTCCCTCAGGAGCTTCTCCAAAAAGGGGTTTTTGAAGGGCACCCGCGCCTTCTGCAGGTCCTTGAGGTAGTAGTTGCTGGTATAGGGCTCAATGGAGGGGGAGACCTGGCCCAGGATGAAGGAGCTGGACTTGGTGGGGGCCACGGCCAGGAGGGTAGCGTTCCGGCGCTCCATGAGCCCCGCCAACTCGTCCTCCGGGTGGCGCTTCCTAAGCCATCGGGAAGCCTCCTCAGCCCGCTCGCGGATGGTCTTGAAGATGAGGTTGTTGAGGAAAAGGGCCTCCGCGCTCTCCAAAGGGATGCCCTTGGACTGGAGGTAGCTGTGCCACCCGAGCACCCCGATGCCGATGGCCCGGTAGCGGCGGGCGAAACGCACGGCCCGCTCCATGTAGGGGATGCCCTCCGCCTTCTCTATGAAGTCGTCCAAAACAGAGTCCAAGAAGATGACCAGGGTTTCCACGGCGTCCGTGTCCTTCCACTCATCAAAGTGGAGGAGGTTCAAGGAGGAGAGGCAGCAAACGAAGCTCTCCTCCGGGCTGGAGGGGAGCATGATCTCCGTGCACAAGTTGCTGGCGTGAATCGTTTTGCCGAGCCCGCGGAAAATCTCAGGGGCCTGCCGGTTAGCGTTGTCCCGGAAAAAGATGTAGGGGATCCCCACCTCCGCCCGGCTCTTGAGCACAGCAGCCCAGCGCTCCCGCTTCTCCCGGTCCCCGGCGATCATCGCCTCCAACCAAGCATCCCCCACGGAAACGCCCCAGAAGAGGGACTGGATCTCGGAGTTCTCCCTTTGGATCCGGGTCCACTCCCAGAAATCGGGGTGCTCTATGGGCAGGTAAGCGGCGCACTGGCCACGACGGGTGGAGCCTTGGTTGAAAACTTCAATCACCCGGTCAAAGAGGCTGGCAAAGGCGTAGGAACCGTTGCTCTCCCCGTTGTCCCGGATAGGTGCCCCCCTGGGCCGTAGCGTCCCCAAGTAGACCGAGGTGCCCCCCCCTTGCTTGCTCATCATCCCAATCTCCGCCACCGCCTGCAGAATGGAAGCAGTGTCGTCCTCCACGTAGGTGCCGTAGCAGGAGATGGGGAGGCCCCGCTTGAGGCCGTAGTTGGCCCAGATGGGGGTGGCCAAGGAGTACCAGCCGTAGGCCACGTAGCGCTCAAACTTCTCGGCAAAACCCGGGATCTTGGTAAGTGCCTCGGCCCGAAGGGCAATCTGGCGCACCCGCTCCTCCACGCCCACCCCGGGCAAGAGATAGCCGCGGGGCATGTAGAGCCGGGTCCACTCGTTGGCCCAGTACCAGGGCCGGTATTCCGTTTCCGTACGAATCATGCACCCCTCCTCTCAGAAAAGCTCGTCCGGTTCGTAGCTTTTTAGCCTGCGGGCGTAAGCCACGCTCCGCTTGTTGAAGAAGTCCACCTCTTTGTCGGCAAGAAGCTCCAAGGAAAACCACTCCGTGTCCCGTAGGCGCTCGGGGTTCACGGAAAAGGGCTGGGGCAGGCCATAGAGGGACAGGACCTCGTTGTACCGCCCCTTCAGGAACTCCACCACCTCGTCCCGGGATACCGCCTCGAGGTCGCCCGCGGCGAAGATCCAGTCCACAAGGGCTTCCTCCCCCTGGTAAAGCCTTTGGGCAAAGGCGAGCACCTCCTCGGCGAAGCCCTCCGCGAAGAGCTGGGGCTCCTCCTCCCGGAGGATGCGCAGGAGCTCCACCCCAAAGAGGCCATGGATGTTCTCCTCCTTGCTCGTGGCCTCTATCGCGTTGGAGATACCCTTAAAACGCCCCGCCCGGCGGTTTAGCGCCATGAGGGCGTAGAACTGGGAAAACAGGGAGATGTGTTCGGTAAAAGCAGAAAAGAGGAGAAGGGCCTGAACATGGGCGCGCAACGTGCCCTCCCGCCACCGGCTGAGCACCTGGGCAAGGGCCTGGCTTCGCTCTTTTAGGGGGGTTTCTTCCTCCAAGGCTTTCGCAAAGAGGCCCTCTAGGCTGAGAAGGTCCAAAAGGTGGGCGTAGGCGTTGGCGTGGCGCACCTCGCTCTCGGCGAAGGTCATGCCCACCTCCGCTATCTCGGGTTTGGGGAAGACCTCGTAGAGGCGGGCCCAAAAGAGCTTCACCGCAAGCTCCACCTGGGCGATGGCGAGAAGGGCCCGCCGCACCATGGAGCGCTCCTTCTCCTCCACCAGGGCGTAGTCTTGAACGTCGGCGGTGTAGCTATACTCCGTATGCACCCAGTAGCTATGGCGGATAGCGTCACGAAAACGCAATAGCCCCGGATACTCATAAGGGCGGTAGTGCAACCTGGGCTCGGTGAGCATCATCCCTCCAAAGGTGGCACCGGCGTGGGCCGGCCCGACGCGTCCAACGCTACCAGCACAAAACCGCCTTGGGCAGCCAGGTACCGTTCTCCTTCCAAGGGCTCCACCCAAAGCTCCACCGCCACGCGCATGGAGGTGCGCCCCACCTCCACCACCCGGGCCACCAGCTCCACGATGGAGCCCAGGGGCACGGGATGCTTGAAGTCCACGGCATCCGCGTGCACGGTGACCACCTTACGCCGGGCATGGCGGGTGGCGGCCACGAAAGCCGCCTGATCCATCCAGGCCATAACCGTGCCGCCAAAAAGGGTCCCGTAGTGGTTGGTTTCTCCCGGGAACACCGGGTATACCATGCGGGTTTCCCGCACGAACACCTCCTCATAAACCGGACAAAAGCCTAGGGCCGTTGGCTCCTTAGATGAGCCGTACACCCGTCCTTGCGGGTTTTGGGGGAAGGGTTTAGGTCAAGGTCCCATGCGCATCACCACCTTCACCCTTGCCTCGAGGGCTACGGGGTAGGGCCGCGAAGCGGGTACTCGGGCTTCCGGCCAGGGGGCCGGTTACCGTTGCGGGACAGCGCCGGACTCTCACCGGACTTCCCCCACCGCCCAAAGGCGTCCAGACCTGTCGGCCTGGCATCGCGGCCAGGGTACCCCAGGTATTGGGTACCCCGCATGGGAAACTACCACAAGTTGGGTATGGGGTCAAGCATCGGGCCTATAGCCCTTTCAAAAAATCCAGGAGGGCCTCCCGGTCCTCTTTGGACAGGGCGAGAAAACGCCTTTTGGCCCCTTCCGCTTCTCCCCCATGCCAGAGGATGGCCTCCTCGAGGCTCCGGGCCCGACCGTCGTGTAGGTAAAGCTCCTCGCCCAACACCCTGCGGGTTAGCCCAAGGCCCCACAGGGGAGGGGTACGCCATTCCTGAGGCTGCGCCACCCCCTCAGCCACGCCGTCGTCCAGTCCAGGGCCCATGTCGTGGAGGAGGAGGTCCGTGTAAGCGGGCAAGCCAGCCAGGCTTTCCCGGTGACAAGCGGCACACCCTATCGCCCGAAAGAGCTGCCTTCCCTTAAGGTCCTGCGGACGGTGCCGGGGGGCCGGAACAGCCAGGTGGCGCAAATAAAAAGCCACCCGCTCCAACTCTTCCCTGGTCACTTCCCACCGGCCATCCGGCCCTGGGAAAAGGGGCGTGGAAAGGCCCATGTCCTCCAGGTAGGCCACGGCGCTTTGCTCCTCCAAGGTAGCCACGCTCGCCTTCCAACCAAAGCGGCCTAATTTGCCGCCCGCAAGGCGGGCAAGCCGCCCCGATACGCCGTCCCTGTCCCGGTCCTCGGGGTCTTCCAAACCCGCCAGTACGGACTCCGGCACCGCTTCCAAAAGCCCTAGGCCAAACACGGGCGGCGCCAGGCGAAGGCTGTACCGCCCAGGAACGGGAGCGCCCTGCCCATCCAGAACCTCCACCACCGGCCGGCGCAAACGGTAAGGGGTGCCGTCTTCGTACCGCCCCTCCACCTCCTCAAAGCGGAGGCGAACCCGTCCCTCCGGAACCGATCCCAAAAGGGCGTGGTCCTGGAGCTGGAGGCCAAAACGGGGATGGGGGTCAAGCCCGTTCTCGGCCCGGGTGCGCACCAAGGCCTCGCTGCGCTCGTTAAAGGCCAACCTGCCCCGGCCATCCCGCACGTGGCACCCGGCACACGACTGGTGAACGAAAAGGGGGCCCAGGCCATCCTCCCGCACGAAGATGCGGCGGAAGGCCTGGTCCCCTAGGCGAAACTCCTCCAAGTCCTCTTGGTTAAGCCCCGACAGTGGATGACCAAAAGCCCGGGAAGAGGCGTCCTCCACCAGGTAGCGGCTGGGGAAGGCCCCAAGCAAGGCAAGAAGGAGCGCTGCACCAAGGATCTTTCGCATCCCCTAGCGCAGAAGGTCCTCCAACGCGCGAACCAAGGGGTCCACCTCCTCGGCGGGAGCCCCGGCCTGCACCTTGGACCGAAGCACTTCCAGGATTTGTTGGGCCTCTTCCCGTTGGGACAGGCTTTGCAACGCCATCTCTAAGCCTTCCAAGGCAGCAAGCCCCTCGTCCACCTCCCCTTCCCCGAGGTATTCCTCGCGGAAGGTACGGAGCCAAAGCCGCGCCCGCTCTTTGGCGCCACCCACCGGCGTTTTCGCAAGGGCTTGGTACAGGGCTTCCGCCTGGGCTTGGGCCTTGGCTACCCGGCTATCGCCCCAAGCCTCCTCTAAGGGGCTGGGCAGGTCGGCGAGGGCCGCGCGCAAGGCCAAGGCCAAAGCCCAAGGGGTTCCCCCGGTGGGGAGCAAGGCTAGGGCCTGGGCCAGGCCACGGCCGTTGGCCTGGTAATCCTCCGCCGAACGCCGCGCGTAAGGGCTTTCCGGATTTTTGAGCTTTTCCGCAAAGAGCTCCTCGGCGAGCTCTAGGCTTGCGGCGTAGAGCTCTGCGGCGAGTTCCTCGTCCGAGGCCGTTTCAAGGTAGGCCCCGTAGCGCTCACGCAAGGCCTGGACCTGGCGGGCGAGATCCTGGGCCAAAAGGACTAGGTGGTGTAGGGTCCCGGCGTCCTGCGGGGGCTCCTGGAAAAGCAGGTATTCCAGGGCATGAAACCCCCGTACCTCCGGGGGAAGGTTCTCTACCGGAACCCCCACAGAGCGTTTCAGGTCCTCGAGGCTTATGGGCCAGGTGTCCAGGTAGGGATCGTAATCCCCCACCGGACCGAAGGCGAAGGCCTCTAGCTCCTCCCAGTAGTCCCGGGCGGCGTGCCAAAGGAGCTGCAGGCGATGGAGGCCTTCGGTGCTAGGGTTTGCGGCATAGGCCTCCGACGCCTGGGCCAAGAGGCGGGTTTGCCCTACAAGGCCTTCCAGCAAGGGGGACACCGTGGCCGCCAGGCCCTCCTTTAGCCCTTGCGCCCCTGCCATACCCAAAAGCCCGATGACTGCCCAAAGAACGTACCTCCGCACGGCTCACCTCCCCAAGAGCACGCGCCGCACCTCTTCCACCAAAACCCGGGCAGAGTGGGGACCCCCATAGGTCCAGGTGCTGGGGTCCAAGGCCACCACCCGGGCACGGGCCAAGCGCAGCAACGGTCCCACCGCGGGATCGGCTAAGGGGTTGTTTTCCGGTTGGGCGATCAGGAAGACCTGGACGCCCGGGTTTTCCCCCACCAACCGCACAAGCCCTTCCGGCCCCACGCGCGAAAGCCCGTAGGCTTCCGCTTTGCCCTTCCAGGCATTGACCAAGCCCACGGCCTCTAGGAGCTCAGAGGCGAGGGTGTCTCGGGTAAAGACGTTGTAGACCCTTTCCCGGGCCCAAGCTTGTACCAGAAGGAAGGGCCTACCCCCTAAACCCGCCTGCTGGAGGGCAGAGGCCGTTTGCTGGAGAAACCGGTCCAACTCGGTCAGAAGCCTCCCCCCTTCCCGCTCCTTCCCCACCAAGCGAGCGTGCAGGAGGAAGTGGCGGCGCATGGCGGCAAGCTGCCCGCCTGGGGGCAGGTAGTCGTAAAGGGCCGTGGGGGCGAGGCGGGAAAGCTCGGGGTAGAGTCTGCCTTGAAACCCGGTGTAGCCCAGGATGAGATCGGGCTTAAGGGAGGCCAACCGCTCCAGGCTTGGGCTCGTGCGCCCGCCCACGTCCAAAATCCCCTCCGGTAGCCGCATCTTGACCCACTTGGGGAAATCCGCCAGGTCAGCCCCCGCCACGGGGCGTACACCCAAAAGGAGGAGATCCTCGAGGGGGCGCCAGTCCAACACCGCTACCCGCTCCGGTGGCTTAGCCACACAGACTGCCCCAAGGTCATGGGCCACCCGTTCCCCCGGGCAGGCCCCTTGAGCCAAAGCCCAAGAAACCAAAACGCCACAGAGCACAACCTTCGCCCGCATAGCCACCCCCTAGTTCAGGTGCCGGAAGTACCCCATTGAAAGCGCATCCGGCAACACAAGACCCTGCTGCAAAAGGCGGAGCAGGTCCTGCCCCTCTGCCTCCTGGAAACGAAGGCCCACCGCCCCAAGCCAAACCACCCCACCCCCGCCCCGGGCCAACAGGTCCTTAAGCACCTGGGCCAAAAAGAGAAGCCCCTCGGGGGTGAGGCGAAAGGTGGCCGCATCCCAATGCAGGTGGTAGGTTCCCCGGTTGCAGGCGCACCGGGAAAGGTAACGGGTTTCGGAAAGCCGGGCCACCACCCGGGTGTGGTCAGGCTCCATGCACCACCTCCCTAGGCATGGGCAGGAAGAAGCGGAAGCCCTCAGGGTTTCCTAGGGCGCGGAAGGGCACCTCATAGACCTCTTCCAGCAAGCTTGGGTCCAACACCGCCTGAGAGGGGCCATAAGCCACGGGCCTTCCTTTTTTCAGGAGAAGGATGCGGTCAGCAAAAAGGCCTGCCAGGTTCAGGTCGTGCAGTACCGCCACCACACCCCTTCCCTCGTAGGTCAAGGCCCGGAAAAGGCAAAGGAGCTCTAGGGCGTACCGCGGGTCTAGGTGATTGGTGGGCTCGTCCAGGAGAAAAAGCCGCCCTTCCTGGGCCAAAAGCCGCGCCACCTCCACCCGCATGGCCTCCCCACCGGAGAGGCTCGGGAAAAGCCTCTCCGTGAGGTCCCCAGCCTGAACGCGCTCCAGGGCCACTTGGACCTTGGCGTGGTCCTCCTCCCGCTCCCGCCTTCCCCAAAGGTGGGGAAGGCGGCCCAAGAAGGCCACCTCGTAGGCGGTGTAGGGAAAGCCCACCTCGCGGATCTGGGAAAGGACCGCCCGCACCCGGGCCAAGTCTTGCGGGCTGTAGGCAGCCAGGGCACGCTCCTGAAGCCATACTCCTCCTTCCGAGGGGGAAAGTTCCCCCGCAAGGAGCCGGAGCAGGGTGGTCTTGCCACTCCCGTTTGGGCCAAGCACGGCCAGGAACTCTCCAGGGCGCACGGCAAGGTCCACGCCCTTTAAGAGCCAGCGGTCCCCCACGCAGTAACCGAGATTTCTCGCCTCAAGCACGGTACACCTCCCGCTTGTACCGCAGGACTAAGTAGAGGAAGAAAGGCCCTCCCAAAAGGGCCGTCACCACCCCCACGGGAATCTCCGCCGGAGCGGCCAGGGTACGGGCCAGGAGATCCGCCACCACCGCCAGCACCGCCCCCAAAAGGGCCGCTCCCGGAAGCAGGTACCGGTGGTCGGGCCCCGCCATGAGGCGGAAAAGATGGGGGGCTACCAAGCCCAAAAACCCCACACCCCCCGCTAGGGCCACCGCCACCCCTACCCCCAAGGCGGCCCCCGTCACTGCCCGGCGCTTGAGGGCCTCGAGGTCCACCCCAAGGTGGAACGCCTCCCGCTCTCCCAAGGCCAAGGCATTTAGAGGACGGGCCAAGGGCAGAAGAAGTAGGGAGGAAACCAGAGCCAGGGGGAGCCCGGCCAAAAGGAGGCGCCAGGTTAAGGCCGAGAAACCACCCAAGGTCCAAAAGGTGAGGCTACGCAGCTCCTCCTCGCTGGCGAGGAAGGTGAGTAGGCCGATCCCCGCACCCACCAAGGCGTTCAGGGCGATGCCGGAAAGGAGGAGAACCGTCACCTGCACCCCAAAGGCGGTTTGGGCCAAGCGCCAAAGGAGATGGGTGGCGAGAAGCCCACCCAAAAAGGCAAAGACCGGCAGAGCGTAGACCTCAAGTGCCCCGGCTCCGGGCCACAGGACGATGAAAATGGCCGCCCCCAAAGCCGCCCCCGAGGACACCCCAATCAGGCCAGGGTCCACCAGGGGGTTGCGAAAGAGGCCCTGCAGCACCGCCCCTGCCAGGGCAAGGAGGGCCCCCACCAGGGCTGCCCCCAGCACCCGGGGAAAACGAAGGGCGGTGAGCACCTGGTACTCCACCCCCTCGCCCCTAAGGAGAATGCTGGGAATCGCCAAAGGCGGGATGGGATAGGCCCCGAGGCCTGCCCCCAAGAGGAGGGACAAAGCCACCAACACGGCAAGTGCCAGCAGAACCAACCGGTAACGGCGGAAGCGGGGTGAGGAAAGGCCCCGTATCACGGCACCTCCCTCCAGAAGGCCTCCGGGCTTTTCGCCAAGGGCTTTCTCAGGAAGGCAAGAAGGAGGGCCGCCTTGAAGTAAGCGCGAAGCAGAAGGTACGACCTCAAGGTCCCACCTCCACAAAGCCGCTCATTAGGTAAGCCGCCCGAAAGAGGTCCAAGGCGGCCCGGCCTGCCCGAGGCCCGAAGCTCCCGAGGTAGAGGTCGTCCATGGCCACCACCCGCCGGTTCTGCCCCGCAGGGGTCTGGGCGATTCCCGGCAGTTTCAAGAGCCCCTCGAGGCCCCCCACGCTCTCCAAACCCCTCTTGAAGACCACGAGGACGTCCGGCTGGGCGGCCACCACGCTCTCTGCGGTCATGGGTTGGCACTCCCGTATGCCCTTGGCAGCGTTCTCCAGCCCCGCAAGTTCCATAACCCCCACGGGGGTGCTCCCTTCCCCGCAAACGAAAGTGGTGCCAGGGCCCCTTAGGTAGAGGAAAAGGCCCCTTAGCCGCTTAGATGCGTGCTGGGCTTGGAAGGCGCGCAGGGCCAGAAGGTCCCGCTCCAGGGCCCGGACCAGGGCTTCCCCCCTTTCGGCCTGGCCCACTGCTTGCGCCACCACCCGGATCTTGCGCTTGGCACCCGCTATGCTGGGCTCCGTAGGTACCAGGACCACATCCACCCCTGCTTGGCGTAGCTGGTCCAGAACTTGGGGCGGCCGCACATCCTCCCGACCGATGACAAGGGTGGGTTTTAGGGACAGGATGCCCTCGGCGGAGAGGCGGAACTGGTACCCCACGCTGGGAAGCCGGAGCACCTGGGGCGGATAGTAGCTGGAGTCGTCCCGGCCCACCACCTTATCCCCCACCCCCAGGGCGAAGAGGATCTCCGTGGTGATACCATCCAGGCTAACGATGCGCTCTACGGAGCGCACCTCCACCGCTTTGCCGGTGGCGTCTACCAGGCGGTAGGGCTGCGCCCAAGCCACCAACGAAAGAAAGGCCCAAAATACCAAGCCGTTTCTCCCCATCATGCGCGCACCTCCACGTTCTCCAGACGCAGGACCAGGGTTTCCATGCCCGCTCCCTCCACCACCACCTCCCGCTCCACGGGAAGCCATAGCCCGGCCAAGGGTGCGTAAGTATCCCGGAATCGCTCTACCTTAAGGATCCCTCCTTTGGGGTCCCGGTAGATCACGAAGAAACGTTTGGGCAAAAGCTTCTCGCCCACCTCCTCCCAGGCCTCGAGGTGGATGCGGAAGGAACCTTCCGCCATATTCCGCTCGATGATCTCTATGCGGCCATGGCGCACCCAGATCCGGGAGCGGAAAGGGTCGTCTAAGGCGATGACGGTACCCAATGGACCCTCCTCCACCAGGCGCATGGCGTACCGGCCTTCCCCCTCCTCAAAGGGGATGGGCCGGCGGTGGCCGAGGAGGGAAGCCAGCTCCTTTTCCGCTATGGACCCCATGTCCTCGGGCAGGTGCACCTCTGGATGGAACCCCTCCACCCGCACCTCCCCGAAGTACCAAAGGCCCTTAAGGTAGAGGGCCACGTTTGCGGTAAAGCCGGGGAAGGAGTTGGGCAAAGTGTAAATCCGCTCCCTAGCCCGCTTCAGTAAAGCCCAGACGGGAGGGCTCTCAATCACCTTCCACCTCCGAGTCCAAAATCACCTGGAACACTTCCAGTCTATTCGGCCCCGCAAAGGCTTCTCTTGGCAAGGTCCCGCTTCGGGCATGCCCTTCCTTGAACTCAGGGCTTTCCGTCCAGGCACGGAAGGCTTCCTCGCTTTCCCAAAGGGTAAGCACGACGTAAGGGTCCCCGGGGTTTTGGGGTCGCAAGACCAGGTTGCGGATAAAACCTGGCATCCGGTCCACCAAACGGGCCCGGGTGCGGAAAACCTCTTCAAACCGCTCGGCATACTCGGGTTTTACTGGGATGCGGTTCATGACTACGAACACGCCCTCACCTCCTCTTGGAGGAGCGTAAGGGAAGGCGCGGAGAAAGTCAAGTATTCCAGTCGGATTTTATGGGTATTGGGAACGAAAATCGCTTGCAAGTAGCGAAGTTGCCCTCTCCCCTCCACCGCCTCCCCACAAAAACCCTCTACCCTTTGGGGTAGAAGGAAGCAGGCGATGCGAGAGGTTTGGCAAGGGGTTGGCCCTTAGCCTTTCCGCCCCAGCACAGCCTGCGCCGCCCGCTTCGGACAGACCCGCCCCTGCCCCTACGGAGGCCTACCGCTACCCTGAAGCAGAGCAGGCCGCTAGGGACTTGCGGTAAGCCGGTTCCGGTTGGGGCATTGAGAGCTGGATTGATTAGAGGAATGCCTGGCCTTCTGGGAGGGCCTGGGAGGTATCCCTTACCGCCCGGGAGTGTGCCCTCCTCGTCGCCTTAGCCTTCAAAGGGGAGGGCTAGGCCTACCGGGAAGAGCTTTTGGAAAGGGTTCGGAGCAGCGAAGAAAGCGTGGAGCCCGGCACCGTGGACACCCACATCAAATGCCAGGGGAAAGGGTAGATCCTGGACATCTTCTCGCTTGCCGTCTGCGAACACTCCCGGCACCTCAATTGGGATCTTGCCCTGGGGCGGGCTACATCTCCAGCTAGCATGGCTTCAAGCCACGCCTTCTGAGCTCCCCTTTCCTTCCGCCCCTGGAAGGGGAATAGGGGAACCCTTGCGCCTGGACTGGGGGTAAGAGCGTTATGTGTGAGAGAACGGGATGCGCGAGGCCATGGAGGTGGAATTCTTGCCCATTCGCAAGGGGCGGAGCGGGCGGTATGTAGCCTGGTTGCCCTACTTGGGTATTCGGGGGTGAGGGATGGTGGAAAATGGAGAACCCCTTGACCTTTGGGCTCGGCCGTGAAGGTTGAAAAAGAAGGGGTGGGTGGTGCCTTCGCTTGGGTTTCACCGGATAGAGGCCCCGCCCTGGTGGCGTCTGCTAGCGCAGGTGAACCTCGCTTCCTTAGCCCGCAACCTCATCCGGAGCCTGGACCTCCTCAGGTTGGCGGAAGCTTTGAGTAGCCAATGTAGGCGTTTTACATTTAGCAGAGGTCAGCCGGCATTGTGTCGCGGGGATCATGTACAGTCCCCACGCACATGGGGATGGCCCGAACCTTCCACTCCCCCCGCGATTACCGCCCCCCTACGCCCGAACAGGGAACACTTCCTTTTCGCACCCCTCGGATGCGCTTTCCAAAACCGCTTGGATTACAGCTTGGGCCGCCACCCCATCCCTCAAAGAGGGTGTAGGCGAAGTGCCCTTAGTCACAGCTTCCAAGAACCGGCGGGCGAGCTCGCGGAAGTGAAAAAGCCCCCAGGGCTCCTGGGGATCCCTGCCCCGAAGAAGGGAAGGATCCAAGACCACAGGCTCCCATGCCCCGGGCCTGGAGCTCCAAAAAAGGCTCGCCTCTTCCGCCCTACCTGCTAAGGACGGCACTACCCGCAAGGCCCCTTGTTCACCTTCCAGTTCGAGGTAGAGGCGCTGGGGCCGTATCGGATGAACCCGGGATAGCTCCAAGAAGCCTAAAGCCGCTTCCGCCTCCGCCAGAACGCCGGCCATGTCGGGATTTTCCCTTCCGGGGAACACGGTGGCCACCCGGGCCCAAACCTTACCCAAAGGGCTATCCAGAAGCCACACCGCTAGGTCAAAAAGATGCGCCCCTAGATCTCCCACAACCCCTGCCGGGCCACCGCCCACACGCTTAGCACGCCAAGCAAGCGGAGCCCTGGGATCAGCCAAGTAGTCCGCAAGGAAGGCTCCCCTGAAGGCCACCACCTTACCCAGGCGCTCCCGGTAGGCAACCGCAGTCTCCGCTGCCCAGTCTGTTCGTGCCGTTAGGGCAGTCATGGCCACCACTCCTTGCGCATCCACCGTTCGCAGAAGCATAAGCGCATCGTCTAGGTTGGTGGCCACTGGCTTCTCCAGGAAGATATGCTTTCCTTGGCGTACCGCCTCGAGGGCCAAAGGAACGTGCGTGGCGTCGGGTGTGGCGATGGCCACCGCATCCACTTCCTGCAACAGGGCTTCGTACTCCTCGTAAACCTTGGCCCCGTACGCCTCCGCTAGGGCCTTCGCCCGTGCGCTTCCCGGAGCATAGACCCCTTGGATCCTAGCCCCTGCCCCGTGGAAAGCGGGAGCATGCACCTCCCGTGCCCACCAACCCGCGCCCACTAAACCTAGCCTTACCACCCTCCCCTCCAGAGATCGGGCCTATCCCTTTCTCCCACCCGCACCGTGGGCCAACGGGGATCCTCCGTCAGGTTGAGGAGCCCCTCCCCAGTCATGAGAAAGGTGTCTTCCACCTTGGCCCCAGCAAGGCTCGGGTTCCAGGCCAAGGCCATCCCTTCCTCCAGGGTCAAGGGGTGGCCTGGCACGGCGATGGCCTCCCGGGACCGGTACCCGCCCACGCCCCCTTGGTGGTGCTCCTCCCAGGCACTCGGAAAGCCCACCCGCTCGTAAGCCGCTTGGAGAGCAGCGAAAACCTCCCCCAGTTTGGCCCCCGGCCGGGAAGCGTCCAAGGCTGCCTCTTCCACCTCCAAAACCTTGCGGTAGCGGGCCTCCACCTCCCCGTCTCCCAGGTTGACCATCCGCGTGAGGTTGGCCACGAGACCCCCCCGCTCGGCGCAAACCACCGCCATGAAGCTCCGCCCCAGGGGCCGATCCTTGGGCAGGGGGTGGCGGTGCCGAAAAAGCCGCTCTTCCCCCGCCACCAGGAGGAGTTGCGGGCGGATGCCATGTCCCCATAGGGCCTCGGCTAAGGCACCCGCTAGCTCCTGTTCCCTCCAGGTGGGCTTAGCCGCCCGGACCACCTCCCCCACCAGCTCCGCCGCCTCCCGCCCCAGGCGGCGAAAGGCCTCCTGCGCCTTTTTGGAGAGGGCGAGCCGGAGGAGCGTGAGGTCGTGCTCGAGGTCGTTCGGACTACCCGGGGGCGGGAAGGCGTACCAGGGGTGCACTTGCACGGGAAGCCCGGGGACCTCCTCCTCTGCTATCCGTGGGTGTTCTATGCGGCTGGTGTGAAGGAGAAGCTCTTCCCCGATTTCCAAGTACGCCACCCCCTCCCCGAACCCCAGGGTGTTGCTACCCCCAGTGAGCCAGGCGAAGTTCTCAGGGCGGATGACGTAGAAGCGAGAAAAACCCTGGCTTCGCATCCAAAGACGGAGTCTATTTAGGTGTTCGCCAAGCATTTAGGACCTCCGATAACGCTCCAAAAGCAAGGATGCCCAGGCCTCGTACCCTGGAAGAAGCTGACGAACCCCTGGATTTACCTCGGTTACCGCCACCTCCGGCAACCGGGTAGCGGCAAGGGCAGCCTCGAGGTCCGGGTACACCCCTCCCCCTACCATAGCCAGGATCGCCGCTCCCCGGGCAGCCCCTTCCTCGCCCACGACCCGGTAAAGGGGAACCTGTAGGGCTCCGCCCAACAGGCTTAGCCAAAGGCTCGAGGCCGAACCTCCGCCGGTGACCAGAAACGCTTTGGCTTGCGACAAGGAACGCATTACCTCATAAACAACCCCTAAGCTTAAGGCCACCCCTTCCAGGACAGCGCGCACCAAATGGCCGCGTTCATGCGCCAAGGAAAGGCCCAACCAAGCGCCCCGCAACGCCGGCTCCAAATAGGGGCTCCGCTCCCCAGCTAAAAACGGGAGGAAGTAAAGTCCCTGCGCCCCCAAAGGAACCTTCTCCGCTTCCGCAAGGAGCTCCTCTAGCGAAACCTCGGGGAAAATTCGGCGAAGCCACTCCAAGCTTCCCGCAGCGCTCAGGGTTACTCCCAGAAGGTGATAGGCGCCATCAGCGTGGCAAAATAGGTGGATCCGGCCTTCGGGATCGGGCAAAGGCGCTTCAAGGGGAAGGAAGATCACCCCACTCGTGCCCAAGGAGACACTACCGGTTCCCGGCCGGTAGCGGGAAACCCCTAAGCCAATGGCAGCGGCAGCGTTGTCCCCGGCTCCGGCCACCACGGGGGTACCCGCCCTGAGCCCAACCGCTCGAGCCCACTCCGGCCTGAGCCCCCCCACCACACGGTGGCTTTCCCCTAGGTCGGGGAGAAGGGAAACGGCTAGCCCAAGCGCCCTTAGGAGCTCTTCGTCCCAGAGCCGTTCCCGGATCGCCATGGCCCCGGTACCGGAAGCATCGGAGTACTCCGTGGCCCAGTTCCCGGTGAGGAGGAAGCCCAAGTAGTCCTTGGGCAGGAGCACCTTGTAGACCCGCCGAAACAGGTCAGGATGCTTACGCTTAAGCCAAACAATCTTTGGAAGTTGAAAACCGGTGATGGCCGGATTGCCTGTGCGCCGGATGAGCTCGGGGCGAGGGATCACCTCTTCTATCCATCTGGCCTCCTCCACCGTGCGCTGGTCATTCCAAAGAGGAGCCGGAAGTATTGGCTCTCCCTCTCTGTCAAGGAACACAGCCCCATGCATCTGCCCGGAAAGGCCGATGGCCACCACCTCTACTTGGGGGAGCCTCGAGGTGAGGGCCTCGAGGACCTCCCTCAAGGCCTTAGCCCAATCGCGGGGATCCTGCTCGGTCCATCCCGGTTGTGGAACGCGCAGAGGATACCCGGCCCGGGCATCAGCAAGCTTCTGGCCCCTCTCGTCCAGGATCACTCCCTTCAGCCCGCTGGTCCCCAGGTCCAACCCCAAAACCGCCTTCATCCGCGTACCCCGAGAAGGTACTCCACCGCAAGTTGGTCCAACCGCTCCAAGGCGTATCCTCGGCGCCGCAACGCTTCCAAGGGAATATGCGCACGCTTCAAGGCCTCCGCCTTTTCCCGGCTATAGGAGCCAAGTAGAGCCAAGGCTTCCTTGTCCGCTCGGTAATACTCCGCAAGCAAGGTTTGAACCTCGGGGTCCTGGCGGAAAGCCTCGGCCTTCTCCTTGAGGATCAGATACGTACGCATGCAACCCCGGGCGAATGCCCAGACCCCTTCTTCATCCTCTGTCCTCAGGGCATGGGCGTCAAAATGGCGGGGCCCCTGGTAGCCGGAGTGCTCCAGGAGGTCTACCAAGAAGAAGGCTGCTTTCAGGTTCTCTGCGCCAAAGCGGAGGTCCTGGTCAAACCGGCTCATTCTCTGATCGTTTAGGTCTATATGGAAAAGTTTCCCCACTTCCAGAACCTGAGCCACGGCGTGGACGAAGTTTAGCCCCGCCATGGTTTCGTGCGCAAACTCGGGGTTGAGGCCGAAACGGTCAGGATCCTCGAGGGTGTAGATAAAGGCCAGAAAGCTCCCTACCGTGGCGAAATAGATGTCACCCCTAGGTTCGTTGGGCTTGGGTTCCAAAGCAAAGCGGTACGCATAACCTTGATCCTTGGCGTAGGCAGCCATGTAGTTGAGCGCTTCCCGCATCCATTCCCAGACATGGCGGCTTTTTCCCGTGGCCTCAACCTCCGCTCCCTCCCTCCCTGGCCAAACCACGTAGATCTCCGCTCCTAACTCTGCGCCTAGGTCCATGGTTTCCAAGCTCTTGCGAAGCGCATAGGCCCGGACCCAAGGGTCTGGGCTTGTAAAGGCACCGTCCTTAAAGGCGGGATCGGAAAAGAGGTTGGCTGTGACCATGGGGACCCGAAGACCGGTTTCCTCAAGAGCTTTCCTAAACCGGCGAAGGATTTGGTCACGCTCCCGAGGCGGCGTGTCCCTAGGGATGAGGTCCTCATCGTGCAGGTTCACCCCATAAGCCCCAAGCTCCGCCAATTTCTGCACGACGTAAACGGGATCAAGCTTTTCCCGAACCGCATCCCCAAAGGGGTCCCGGCCCACATTACCTACCGTCCAAAGTCCAAATGTGAACCTGTGCTCCGGTTTAGGCTCATACATCTAAACCACCTCCGCAAAAGCCATTTGATCTATGAACTGGGCGGCAGCCAAAGCGCCTGCCCCCAGAAGAGCGGCTTCCCGCCCAAAAGGAGAAAGAACAACCTGTTCAGGAGAGTGAACCCGCAAGGCGTATTTAGGAAGCCTTCGCCGAACCTCGCGAAGAAGCTCCTCCCCTGTAGCCCCCACCAAAGGTCCCCCTAGGACGATAAGGTTCGGATCCAGCGTGCTCAACACGATGGCGCAAAGGTGCGCCAGCTTGTCTCCCATCTCGGACAGGAGTTCCTTGGAAGCGTTCGCATTCCATCGGCGAAAACTCAAATAGACTTCGGCGCATCCTTGTTTGCCGCAACCACAAGAAGGCCCATCGGGGTTCAGCGGGATATGGCCCACCTCACCCGCGTGAAAACGGGCCCCGTGGTAAACCTTCCGGTCCACTACGACGCCGCCTCCCACGCCTACGCCCAAGTTCAGGTACACGCAGTGATCTACTTCCCACCCCCCCAAGGCATAAAGGCCGTACGCTGCGGCATTCGCCTCGTTTTCCACTATGAGGGGAACTCCTGCAAGCCCCAAGCTTGCCAGAACCTTCTGTACCATCTCCCCCAAGGCCAGGTCTTGCCAACCCAGGTTCGGTGCCAGGGTCAGGTGACCTTCTTCGGGTTCCACAAGGCCCGGCACGGCAACACCTACGCCGAGAACCCGCCTACCCGAAAGCAAGGGGTGCGTGGCCGCCGCCAGGAGGGCTAGCGCCTCTTGCGGATCTTTCGGCGCCGGGGGCAGGACCGTCTTCACCCGCACATCCCCCGCTAGGCTCATAAGGGCCACGGCCATCCGGTCCACATCGATTTCCCAGGCCAGAACCATGTTCCTTTCGCCCTCTACCTCGAGGGCGATGGAAGGCCGGCCCTGGCCCTGGGGAGGAAGAGGCCGTTCCAAAAGCAGGCCCTCCTCTAGAAGCTCGGCCACGACCTCCGTAACGGCTGAGGGAGAGAGCTCTAGGTGCTTGGCCAGGTCGCTCCGAGAAAGCCCGGGTTGCTTACGCAAATGGTCTAGAATACGAGCCTTGTGCCAACGGCGAAGCTGCCGGGTACCGCCTTTGGGGATTTCGGAAGCGTTAGGCATACTGATCCGCATTTTCCCAAATCCCGGCCTACCTCTTGGCCTCTCCAGCCAAAATCATCCCCAACACCTCCTCCTGGTTGCTCTCGCAGGCCCGTACCGTTCCCACCACTTTGCCTCCCTTCATCACCGTAATCCGGTCGCTTAGATCAAAGACGTCGTGGAGATCATGACTAATGAGGACAATGCCCAGACCCTCTTCGCGGAGAGCGCGGATGAGCCCTTTGACCCGAGCTGTTTCTCCCGGACCAAGGGCAGCGGTGGGCTCGTCCATGATGAGGACCTTTGCCCGGAAGAGTAGGGCCCGAGCAATGGCTACCGCTTGGCGCTGGCCCCCCGAGAGCCGGTGGACCGGGACCCTGAGGGAAGGTAGCTTCGCTCCTACCCGCTCCAGTACCCTTCTCGCCTCCGTCTCCATGGATTCCTCATCCAGAGAAAGATGCCGAACACGTTCCCGGCCCAAAAAAACGTTGGCTACTGCATCCAAATTGTCAGCCAAGGCCAGGTTCTGATGGATGGTTTCAATGCCAAAACGCTGCGCATCTCTTGGGGAGGCAAAGCGCACCTCCTCGAGCCCATCCCCGGTCCGCAGGAGGATCCTCCCCTCCTGGGGGGTGTAAACCCCCGCTAAGACCCGGATGAAGGTGGTTTTTCCCGCTCCATTGTGCCCCACCAAGCTATGAACCTCGCCCTCGTGGAGATCAAAGGAAACCCTGTCCAAGGCTTGCAGCCCACCAAAACGCAGGGATACGTTTTCGGCGCGCAAAAGCGGTAGGCTCATATCCGCCTCCGGTGAAACCTAGCGTTCCACACGGCAGCCACCACCAGGACCACACCTAGGATCAGGTTCTGCCACTCTGTAGGTACGCCCATGAGCACTAAACCGTTTTGCAGACTAGACATGATCAAGGCCCCCAGCGCCGCCCCAAGAATTGTGCCGCTTCCCCCAGCCAAGGAGGTACCTCCTACCACAGCGGCAGCGATCACGTACAGTTCCAGAAGGGTACCCATGCCCGTGGGCACGAAAGCAAGCCGTGCCGCTTGCACCGCCCCGGCCAGGGCGGCGAGGGAGCCCATCAGGCCAAACACCAGAACCTGGACACGGCGAACGGGAATGCCCGCCAACAGGGCCGCCTCAGGATTGCCGCCGATAGCGTACACATACCTACCAAAACGCGTGCGCTGGGATACCCAGTGGAGAAGCACGAGGACGCCAAGGGCAATGAGTACGGGCACTGGGATCCCCCGGCCTAGGCCCGTAACGGGGTGAGGAAAACTGTTCATGACCCAGAGAAAGCTCCCAAAAACCAGACCCAGGAACAGGGTTATAAGAAGGTCCACCCAAAAGGGGCGTACGGAAAGACCATGGCGTTGCCGAAGCCACCGGCCGCGCCATAGAGCCCAGAGGGTGTAGGCCAAGGCGAGGAGGGTAACCACCGCAGACCAGAAGGGCCCGATTGAACCTTGAAGTCCCCCGCCTAAGATCAGAAAGCCGTCCTGAAGAGGGCCTACGGTCCGACCTTCGGCAATCAAGTAGGCGGCGTTACGGAAAACAAGGAGCCCGGCCATGGTAACGATAAAGGAAGGGGCTCCAAGATAGGCGATAAGATACCCTTGCAAAAGACCTGCTCCAGCCCCCAGCAGCAGGCCCACCAAAAGGGCTAGGGGCCAGGGCCATCCTTGGCCGATGGGCGGGACCGCTTGCAAAAGGGCCATGGCCATCCCGGTGAAACCCAAAAGCGAGCCCACGCTAAGGTCAATCTGTCGGGCCACAATGACCAGGACCATTCCCCCTACCAAGATGGCTACCACGGCGGTTTGCACGGATAGGTTCCAAAGGTTTTGAGGGGATAGGAACTGGCCCGGTTGGCCCAAGGTCATCAAATGGAAAATCAACCAAAGAAGTCCTAGAACGACGAGAAGGAATGCATTTTGCGAGTATGTGCCCATGTCCACACGGGGACTTTTCCCCGCCTTATCTGAAGGGTACATGGCGTTCATGGCTTCTCCGAAAGGGGCTCAGGGGTTTTCCCCTGAGCCCCTTAGGCCTAGCGGCAAACTGCAGGCGCCTGCGGCCCGCTTACACCCTGGCAAAGCGCTTCTTTCGTGATCCAACCGGCCTCGAGGACGATATGCAAGTTGTCGCGTGTAATGGGAATAGGCCGCAATAGCACCGCATTCACCACGGTACCCCTAGGGTCCCCCGGGACACGGAACCTCTGAGCACCTAAGATTTGGTCTGGACGAGTTCCCCGCGCTAGGAGCACCGCAATCTCTGCGGCGCGACGCCCAAGCTCTCGGGCATCCTTCCAAACGCTTACGGTCTGCAATCCTCGAGCCACCCGGTTTAAGGCAGGCCAATCGCCGTCTTGGCCGGAAACGGGCACGCGTCCTGCCAAACCCACCGAGGCAAGAGCGGCGATCACACCCCCTGCGGTACCGTCATTGGAGGCCACCACCGCATCTACTTGGTTTCGGTTGGCCGCCAGAATTTGTTCCATATTGCGCTGGGCCACTTCCGGACGCCAACCCTCCGTATACTGCTTGCCCACCACACGAATCTCACCCCGATCAATGGCAGGTTGTAGGATTTCAAGCTGTCCTTGGTGTAATAGATCCGCGTTAGGATCAGTGGGCGCACCCAAGATGAAGACATAGTTTCCTCGAGGCCGCACCTGGTACACAGCCCTGGCTTGTTGCCTTCCGACCTCCACGTTGTCAAAAGAAATATAGAAGGCGTATGGATCGGCAATTAGGCGGTCATAAGCCACCACGGGGATGCCAGCTGCGCGAGCCTTTTGGACCGCGGGAAGAATAGCGTCCTTGTCCCAAGCAAGGATGATGAGGGCATTTACCCCTCGGGAAATAAGGCTGTCCACATCGTTAAGCTGCTTTTCTGCAGAACTTTGCGCATCGGTGCTCACATACTGAGCGCCCATGCGAGCCAGCTGCTCCTTTATGGCCGCCTCGTCCCGCCGCCAACGCTCCTCCTGGAAGTTAGCCCAACTTACACCCACCACCAATGGGCGTTGTTGGGCCCAAGTCCCCCCTGCAAAGGCCAGCAACGCCAAAACACCAAGCCACCCATTCCGCATACGCAACCTCCTACTGAGCCGGGAAGAGGTTGACCAGGAGTTTGGGAAATTTTTCTTTGTTTCCCGACTCAAACTAAATATATCTCAGAACACCCCAAATATCAACCCCCCGGCTTACCCTCTTCCCGAAGTTCCGATAAGCTCAAGAAATCCCCGTGCCACTTACAGGAGGCGGAGGCCTTATGGAGTGCTCTCCCCAACAGACCCAGAAGAAGGAGGGCTCCCCCAGGAGTAAACCTAGCCTCCCGTGATCCCGCCCCCTCCGCCACTTAACCCCCAGGCGTTCCACGGCCTGGTTAATTGTCCTCTCTGGTGGTCTACTACTCCGCGAAGATCAGGTTGGGAAGCAATCGGTAGCCCCTTACCAGCTACCCATTCGAACCCGCGCGAACCCAAGAGGAAGGTCATCTTGACAGAGGTCAAACGAAACCCCCTCTTAGTGCGTTTAGAATTTCCCTTCTAGCGAACACGTAAGCCAGGATGAGGGGCAGCGCAGACAAAGTCACAGCCGCCATAACCGCAGGCACGTTAATACCGAATTGGCCTGTGAAGGTCCATACCGCCATGGGAAGAACACGCACCTCCGGGCTCTGCGTTAGGATAAGGGGGAAAAGCAAAGCATTCCAGGCTCCTATGAAGTTGAACAGGGCCATGGAGATGACTGCCCGAACGGATAACGGCAAGACGAGGTGTTTTAGAACAGCCCCGTGGCTCGCCCCTTCCAACTCCATAGCCTCAAAGAGCGTACTCGGAATTTCTCTGACAAAATTGGTCAACACTAAGACCGTAACTGGCATGGCAAATCCAGCGAGAGGCAAGATGACTGCCCAAAGGCTGTCGTAAAGACCGCTTGCCTTAACCAACGCGTACAGGGCAATCACCGTAGCCTGGGCAGGGACAGCGAAACCTAAAAGGAAGATATAAAGACTTTGACGGTAAATAGGGGTTTTACCCCGATTTACCGCGTAGGCCGCCAACAGGCTTAGGAAAACCGAGATCAGAGCGGTGCTGAGGGCTACGACAACGCTATTCACAAAGTATCTAATAAAACCCGCTTCAAGCACTGCACGATAGTTTTCCCAGGTCCACTGCTGGGGCAAACCCCAAGGGGGGGGCTGGAGGTAACCTGCTTGGGTTTTAACACTGGTAATCGCCATGAAATAAACAGGAAATGCCGAAATAAGGCTCCACACTAGGACCAACACCGGAGCAAGCCCCCGAACGACCTTACCTACAAGCGCCTTCATGAGTTCCTCCGAGACGCGAGACCACTAGGCCCTACCAAACCCCAGGAAATAAGGACTGATAAGAGTGCCAAGAAGGCCCCTACCGTAGCTCCGTATGCCACTTCTTGGTTTTGGAAAGCGAGCCTATAAAGATAAACCGGCAGATTTGTCGTAGCATAACCCGGTCCCCCTTGGGTCATGACCCAAATAAGGTCAAAGTACGTTAGAGAACCCACAACCACAATTAAGGAAGAAGTGATTAGTGTTGGCCGAAGAAGCGGTAGCGTAATATGCCAGAAGACATCCCAATCCTCTGCCCCGTCCAGGGCGGCCGCTTCGTAAAGATCTTGGGGTATTCCCTGGTAGGCTGCTTGGTAAAGCAGCGTGTGAAAGGGAATGTACTGCCAGGAGGTGACCAGGGCCAACGTCAGCAGCGCAACCTGTTCCGCAAGTGGATTTAAGCCTCGAACAAACGGCAAATAATAGAGCACTCCCAAGTTTGGATCCAAAATGTAAAGCCAAATAGTGCCAACTGCGGTGCTGGAAAAAAGTAGAGGAAGAAAGGAAAAAACAGAGGCAACCTGGCGAAAAATGCCTTTTCGAGCAAAATAGATCCCGAGAGCCAAGGCCAAAGGAGTTTGTACCAGCCACGCTATAAGAGTGAAGGCAAAGGACACCCGGAGCGCATGGTAGAAGTGCTCATCACCGAAAAGACGTATCCAGTTCGCCCAGCCCGCCCATTCTCTAGATCCCACACCGTCCCAACGGTAGAAACTGAGACCCAGGGTGCTCAAGACAGGGAGCAGGACTGTGAGCCCGTAGAAGGCCAGGGGAAGCAGCAGAAAGAAGGCTAGCGCTCTATTCCGCATTACGCCTCCTTAAAAGAAGCGGGGGAAGAGGAGTGGTCTTTCCCTTCCCCCGCAATGTCCCTTACCTTAGACCATCTGCCAACCGCTGCATACGATCCACGAATTCCTGAGGAGCGATGCGCCTTAGGAAGAGCAACTGAAGGTTGTCCAGATACGGCTGGGCCAATTGCGGTGGCAGGGCCTGATCCCAAGACAAAACGTAGTAAGGTGCCTGCTCCACCAGGCCGTAGACAAAACTCTGCCAATCTGGATAGGCACCTTCTTGACGGATAAGGGCTTGGATGCCTTTTGTGGGTGGGATCGCCCCGTTCCTCAAGAGGAAACGCACGTAGTCATCAGAGAAGGACAACTCCCTCAGAAAACGAATCGCAGCAGGCTTATTACGGGCAAAAGAGGAAACAGAAAAGTAGTTGGTGAAGTTCCCCGCCAAGTTACGGGGATCCCCCCTGCCTCCCTCCACCCGGGGGAAGGCAAACCAACCGAGATCCCCACTCTTAACGAAGTCCGGGTGTTCGTTGACAAGAGCTCCGAATTCCCAGACTCCCATAAGCTGCATAGCAGCCCTACCGGTAGCAAAAAGGGCTCGTACCGTTCCCGTACCGTACTGAGCGGATTCCCAGCCTGGTTGGAAAGGATTCTTGGCCACGAGCTCAGAGATCATCTCCGCCGACCGGAGCACAGAAGGATGCCGCCAAGCCCCGGGGCGATTAGTCGTTATGTTTTCAAAGACCTCGGGCCCGCCAAGCCGGTCCACCAAGTACTCTTGGTACATGAGAAGTGGCCACTTGCTACCCCCCGCAACCACTATGGGAACGACCCCAGCACCTCTAAGTCGGTCTACGACGGAAAGCAATTGGGCCCACGTTTGGGGAGGTTGGAGGTTCAACCGACGGAAAACCGCTTTATTGTAGAACCAAACCACTGGCTGGAGCTCAGTGCTCGGAACTCCGTAAATTCGCCCGTCAAATGTCACTCCACGCCACATAAGGTCCAAGAAGCGGTTCTTCCAAGCAGGATCTATGGTAGACGTCATGTCCTCCACTGCACCTGCCTTGACATAGGATTCCAGGACTCCGCCACCCCAGTTGTAGAACACGTCAGGCCCCGATTTTGCCCCCAAAGCAACGAATAGCCTTTGTTTGTAGGGGTCATTTTCAAATTGAATCAAACGAGCCTGAGCATTCGGGTTCCGCTGGTTCCACTCTTGGATGAACTTGGGGAAGAACTGATCTATCACCCAATAATTTATGGCCCAGACCTCAAAGTTTTGTGCCCGAACCGGGAAAACCAAAGCCGCTGCCAAAAAAGCCCAAACTACTACACGCCGCATCTGTACCACCCTCCTTTACTCCCTACACTTACTTAGCTCAGGTTTGTTAGCCGCTTACGAAGCACCTCTGCTAACACCCGCCTCTCTTTTGTGTGTTCAAATCTCACCCCCTCCTTGACAACCTCATATACCTCCGCCGCAGACAGTCCTGCGAAAGCACGAGCAAAGTAAGGATTTAGAGCATTAGCAACATGCCCATAGAGGGTAGAAAGGAGAAGAACCTCCTCCAGGGAACGCGTCGGGAAAGCGTAATCGCGGAAATGCTCAATGATTTCGGCCTCAATTTGCATAATCAAGTTCCTAATACCATTAGCTACAGGCCCTTTTGACCGCGCCGTCCACTCATCAACCCCCAATCGCCTCTTTATGGTCAAGAATGGCGCTAAATAACGAGAATATCTCGACGAGGGATCTAACACCCGAACCCCTTGGGTGCCAAGATCTTTGTAGGTCCAAAGAGTCCAGTGAGTCCCATACCGATTGAATACGGACATCTGCACGTCCAGTGCAGCCAATCTAGCCAAGTCACCAAGCGAGGGTGTCTCGTAGGGCGCATCGTACAGAGCACCAAACTCCCCGACATAACAGGGAAGATTTCGCTCTAGGAACCACCTGTTTCGCTCCAGGTAATAGGATTCCACCCAGGCTGGATCAATCCAAGTACGACGGCCCTCAACTTCCAGCCAGCCCGGGAACCGCCCGCCCAAGTGGGTGGGTGCCATGTAGTTGTGCGAACTAAACACAATTTGGTCGTCTTGCTCCAGGAGACGCTCAAATCCCGCAAAGTCCTGCGCATATCGGTTGCCCTCTATAAAAAGGATGTGGCGCCGATCCACCTCGCGAACGGCCGAAATAAGCCTGCCAAAAAAGGCTACTACTGTCTCATTCTCTGGCGCGTATGGCTCGTTGAGAAGATCGTAGCCCGCCACAGTCGGCTCATCCCTATAGCGGTCGGCCAAAACTTGCCACATGATGATGAGTTGTTCCTGGTAGTGAGGTTCGTGCCAAAACAGAGCCACGCCGTAAGGATTATCCGAGTGCCAACCCGGATTCTGCCACCCTGGAGCGGCGTGGAAGTCCAATATGACATAGAGGCCTTGTTGCTTAGCCCAAGCTATTGCGCGATCGATATAACTCAAATTCTCCCCAAGCGTATAACGCCAGTGAAATGGCAAGCGAATAGCCGTCGCACCTAGGGAGCGGATGTAGGCGACATCTTCCTCCGTGAAAAAGTGATCCCGAATTGCTTGGGTAAAGGCCTCAGCTACGTCTTGGCCAAGCTCTTCTCGAAGAGCCTTGAGCCATGAAGACTCATTGCCAGAGTATCCGTTAATGAAGTTTTCTGTGTTAAGCCAACCTCCTATAGCGAGCCCCCTTAAGTAGACGGCTTTACCGTCATCCACGTTTACGATTTGGCCTCCTCTTACGCCCAACCAGTCCATGTGTTCACCTACCTCCCTTTGGCGGCTACATAAAGAAGAAGCCCCATCTGATACCAAGCCGGCTTCGGGCTATAATCATCCGCGATTGGAGTTGCGGCTCCTTCCCCAGGGAAAAATCCTGGAACCCAAGAGTATTTGTCTGGAAAACCCCATATGCTGAAGGAGAGGCACTTCCCCTTTAGGGCCAGGCACGTACTCAAAATCTGGGTATACACCTGGGCTTGTGCCAAGTCTTTTGTGTTATCGCGAGGAAGGGGCATGCGCACATCAACCTCCGTAAAAGCTACGTAAAAACCCGCATCCACAAACCGCCGCACGTGGTCCAGCAACTCTTGGGCATGCGGAAAACCATAACGCAGACTGATATGTCCTTGGAGGCCTATACCGTCAATGGGCACCCCCTCTGCTTTAAGGCGTGCTAAGAAGGAGAGGACAGCATCAGCCTTAGGCGAAGGGAATTCTAGATTGTAGTCATTATAAAATAGCAGAGCCTGGGGGTCTGCCTCCTTCGCCCAACGGAAAGCCCAAGCAATATACTCTGGGCCCCCAAAAGCTCTATACCAAAGGGTATCGCGAAACGTACCATCCTCATTGAAAGCCTCGTTGACTACATCCCACTGCCAAATACTTCCCCTATACCTCCCAACCACCGTTTGAATATGCCTTTGGAGGATTTTACGGAGCTCGTCGGGCGAAAAAGCATCTGGCTTGAGCCAAACAGGCATCTGATTATGCCATACCAACGTGTGGCCTCGTATCCTTTGCTGATGAGCACGAGCAAAAGCAACTATGCGATCAGCGTTTTCCCAGACATACCGCCCTGGCTCAGGCTCCAAGCTCTCCCACTTCATTTCGTTTTCAGGGGTAATAGACGAAAACTCGCGACTCAGAAGCGTGCGATAAACAGAATCTTCATCCAAATGAGATGCAGAAACAGCTGTGCCAAACTCTATGCCTGCTCGCACAGCAAGCGACCTCAATGGACCTAACTGGGTTACCGAGTCCACCTGCCCTAAGACTAGGGAAGCGAACCAGGAAACGCACACAACTAATAGGGGCAAGCCGTACCGATAGAGCTTCATCATCCCTCCATTGGAGCCGGGTCAGTAAGGTTGACCTCGTGAGGGGTTTCTTTTTTTCCCGACTCAAATTAACGATAGCATCCCCGGGTCTTCTTGTCAAGTAACCCTGACCCTCCGCTCTCATCACCCTGTTCTATAGGGGCTTGACAAGGAGAAACAAATAGGGGGTTTGTAAGGTATGCAAACCCCAAACCCCTAGATCACCACCACTCGGGTTCACACCGCCTTCCGGCCCCTCAGAAAACCCACGCGCACCCACCCCTCTCCCTTCCCCAGGCAGAACTGGGTGAAGGAGGCCTTCCTCCACTGCCTGAGCTGCGAGGTCCAGGCCCCGGGGCATTCTCCCCCTTTTTCTCCCCGACCAGGGTTTTGACCTGGTCTCCCTGATGCGGAAGGAGGAATGGAGCATGAGTTTCCTCATCCGCCTGTAGCACAACCGGAAGGTGGAGACGGTGAGGGGAACACTACCCGTAGGTGCGGGGGGCCGAGGGCAAGGGGGAGCCCTGGTATCTGGCCGTTGGGGTGCCTGGGGAATGGGAGCCCAGGGGGTACCGCCTCCGGACGCGGATAGCCGAGGCTTTTTGGAGCCTGAGGGGCGGGGGTTTGGGCTGGAGCGGCACCAGGCTTTGGTTCCTGGGGATGGGGCTTTTGGGGGCTGCTTTGCGGGGCAGGGGGTGGTTGCTGAGGGTGGTGGTGGCGCGGCCTGGGTGGCAAAGCCTTTTCCGCCTGGCCCGCCTCCTTCTGGCCGAGGGTCCTCCTTCCCCGCGGAGCGTGGTGGTGCGGGTGCTTGGGAGTCTCGCCCGGCAACAGGCAAAGGGGTGGGATGAGAGCTCAGGCTCTGACCTCGCCTCCAAACCCCCTCCCAGCAGTGAATAAGTACGGGCAAGCCCCGCCTGTGGCAGTTCTACACCCCCTTCCCCAAAGCCCATTACCGGACTGAACCAAACCAATTTGCCACCTATCCCTAGATTGGAAAGAATAGCGCACGTTATGCTTCCGAGCATCCTACCGGCCTTCGGCACCCTAGACGATGCCCTCCAAGCCAAGACGCCCGCATCCGCCATCCTCACTCTGGCTATCCGGGCCGCCATGGATTTGGCAAGCAAGCAAAACCAAGCCCGGGCCCTCGCCCGAGTCCTGAAGCTCCTCAGCTACATCCCCTCCCGGTCTGTGAGAAGGTCCGTGGCCTCGCGCCATGCTCTTCCCAGATAGGGTCTACCGGGGCTTCATCCCCTGGGAGCAGGTCTACTTCCACGGCCTGAAGCCCCACCTCCTGGTGGGCAGCGGGAAGTTCATCCACGAGGTGAACCTGACCCCGGCAAGCCTTCACGACCTGGCTTCTTCCCTTCCACTCCCCCTGGACCTTCCCGAGGGGGCGGAGCTCTACCTGGACGGGGGGTACGAGCACCATCTCCATGAGGATCTCTTCAGGGAAGCCCAGGGAATCGTTTCCATGGGGATCCGAAGGGAGAACAGGGGGCGCGATGTACCGACCGGGCCATGATGGGGGCGGGTGGCGGAGGCCGTGGGGAGCACCCTCCACGCCTCCTTTCCCAGGCGGATTCACGCCATAACCCAGGAGGGCTTCATCATGGAGGTGTGCTCCTTCGTCCTGGCTCACAACCTCGGCCTCACGGTGCAGGAAATGCTTGAGGGCTTACTATGGTTTTCATATGCGGAGATAAATGGGCACCTAGCCAAGATTTCCCGTTCCACACCCAAATGCGATGAAGATCGAAGGACGCATTCTCTCCAGCCAAGGTCTACGAAGAGGCCGCCTCCACTTCGGCGAGCGCATTGAGGCCCTGGAAGAGGCCCCCGTGGAGGGCCCCTATGTCCTCCCCGGCTTGCTGGACCTCCACGTCCACGGGGGCGGGGGCTTTGAGGTAATGGCCGGACGGGAGGGCGTGGAGGGCACGCTTCGCTTCCACCTGGAGCACGGCACCACGGGCCTCCTGGTCACCACGGTCACCGCCCCCCTGCCCGACCTGGAGCGCGCCCTTAGGGGCCTCGGGGAGGCGGGGGAAGGCCCCTTGGGGGAGGCCCTCCTGGGGGCTCACCTCGAGGGCCCCTTCTTGAGCCCCAAGCGCCTTGGGGCCCAGCCCCCCTACCCTCTCCTCCCCGACCTGGAGGTGGCCGCCCGCCTCCTCTCCCTGGCCCCCGTGCGGGCCGTCACCCTGGCCCCCGAACTCCCCGGGGCCCTCGACCTGGTGCGCTTCCTCGTGAAACGGGGCGTGCGGGTCCAGCTCGGCCACACGGACGCGGGCTACGAGGAAGCCCTGGAGGCCCTGAAGGCGGGCGCCACGGGCTTCACCCACCTCTTCAACGCCATGACGGGCCTCCACCACCGCTCCCCCGGGGTGGTGGGCCTCGCCCTGGAGCGGGGAGCCTGGGCCGAACTCATCCCCGATGGCCTCCACGTGCACCCCGCTGCCCTTGGCCTCGCCCTGAAGGCCATCCCCGGCCTCTACTTCGTCACGGACGCCGTGGCGGCGGCGGGGATGCCCGATGGGCCTTATCCTTTGGGGGCCCACACCGTGGAGAAGCGGGGGGATGGGGTCTGGCTCGGGGAGAGCCTGGCGGGGAGCACCCTCACCCTGGACCAGGCCCTGAGGAACCTGGTGGCCTGGGGCCTCCCCTTGGAGGAGGCAGCGAGGCGGCTCTCCCTCTACCCCGCCCGCTACCTGGGCCTCCCCGACCGGGGGGAGATCGCCCCCGGGAAGCGGGCCGACCTGGTGGTGCTGGACGAGGGCCTGCGGGTGCAGGCGGTCTACCTGGGAGGCAGGCGGGTGGCCTAGCGCCCCCGGGGGCAAACCCGCCCAAGCCGCCTAAAGGGGTGGCTCGTAGCGCCCATCCACCGCCGTCCAGCCCCCATCCACCAGGAAGAGGGTCCCGGTGACGTAGCTGGCGGCGGGGGAGGCCAGGTAGACCACGGCCATGGCCACCTCCTCGGGCCTGCCCCAACGGCCCAGGGCGGTCTTCTCGGCGTAGGCCCGGTACCACTCCGGGCTCGCCTTGATGGGGGCGGTGAGGGGGGTTTCGATGGGCCCCGGGGCGATGGCGTTGGCCCGCACCCCCTTAGGCCCAAGCTCCGCCGCCAAGGCCCGGACGAGTTGCAAAATCCCCGCCTTGGTGGCGGCGTAGACCCCTTGCCCGGGCTCCACCACCAGGGCGCGGATGGAGGCGAAGGCGATGAGGCTTCCCAAGCCCTGCTCCGCCATCACCCGCCCCCCGGCCCGGAGGAGGCGAAGCGTAGCCTTGAGGTTCAGGTCCACCACCCGGTCCACCTCCTCGTCCGTGTAGGCCAAAAGGGGCTTGCGCACGTTGATGGCCGGGGTGGTAACCAGGGTGTCCAAGCGGCCAAAGCGCTCCAGGGTCCAGGCCACGAGGCGGTCCGCCGCCTCCCTCTCGGCGATGTCCACGGGGAGGGCGTCGGCCTCGAGGCCCGCCCGCCTAAGGCCCTCCAAGACCTCAAGGAGCCCCGCCGCATCCCGGTCGGCTAGGGCCACCTTAGCCCCGAAGGCCGCTAAGGCCTCCGCCGAGGCCCGCCCGATCCCCGAGGCCGCCCCCACCACCAGGGCCACCTGGCCCGTCAGGTCCAAAAGGCGCCGGTAGTCCATAGGCTTTGCCCCCATCCTACCCCCGGCCCAAGCCCTTGCCAAGCCGCCCGCCAAGGGGGGATGATGGAGGGCAAAGGGGGCAAGCATGCTCAAGAACCTCATCGGGGGCGCATGGCGGGAGGTACACCGTCCCGGCCTTCCCGTCTACAACCCGGCCACGGGGGAGGTGCTGGAGGAGGTACCCCTCTCGGGCCCAGAGGAGGTGGACCAGGCGGTCCGGGCGGCGGAGGCAGCCTTTGTTGCCTGGAGCCGGACACCCCTCCTGGAGCGGGTGCGGCTCATGTTCCGCTTCAAGGAGCTCCTGGAGCGGCACTTTGAGGACCTCGCCCGCCTCGTGACCCTCCACCACGGCAAGACCCTGGAGGAGGCCCGGGGAGAGGTCCGCCGGGGCATTGAGGTGGTGGACCTCGCCCTCTCCGCCCCCACCCTCCTCCAGGGGAGGACTCTCAGGGAGGTAACGGGGGGCGTGGACCAGAACCTCTTCCACTATCCCTTGGGCGTGGTGGCGGGCATCCCCCCCTTCAACTTCCCCGTCATGATCCCCCTCTGGATGTTCCCCATCGCCGTGGTGGCGGGGAACACCTTCGTCCTGAAACCCTCCGAGCGCACCCCCTTGGGGGCGGTGCGGTTGGCGGAGCTCTTCCTAGAGGCGGGCTTCCCCGAGGGGGTCCTGAACCTGGTCCACGGGGGGAAGGAGGCCGCCGAGGCCCTGGCCCGCCACCCCGGGGTACGGGCGGTCCAGTTCGTGGGCTCGGAGCCCGTGGCCCGCAGGATCTACGCCCTGGCGGCAGAACACGGCAAGCGGGTCTCGGCGGCCGGGGGGGCCAAGAACCACCTGGTGGTCCTCCCGGACGCCGACCTGGACCTGGCGGTGCCCGCCATCCTCAACTCCGCCTTCGGGAACGCCGGGGAGAGGTGCCTGGCGGGGAGCGTGGCCGTGGGGGTAGGGGCGGTGGGGCCCGAACTCCTGGAGCGGGTGGTAGCGGCGGCCCGTGGGCTCAAGGTGGGCCCGGGGTGGGAAGAGGGGGTGCAGGTGGGCCCCCTCATCCGGGAGGAGCACCGCAGGCGCGTGGTGGGGTACATCCAAAGGGGCCTAGAGGAGGGGGCGACCCTGGCCCTGGACGGGCGGGGGGTGGAGGGTCCGGGGTTTTTCCTGGGGCCCACGGTGCTCTCGGGGGTCTCCCCGGGGATGGCGGTGGGGCGGGAGGAGATCTTCGGCCCGGTGCTCGCGGTCTCCTTTGTCAAGACCCTGGAGGAGGCCATCCAACAGGCCAACGCCGTTCCCTACGGGAACATGGCCTGCATCTTCACCCAAAGCGGCAAGGCAGCGCGGGCCTTCCGGGAGGGGGTGCAGGCGGGAATGGTGGGGGTGAACGTGGGGGTGGCCCAGCCCTTCGCCTTCTACCCCTTCTCCGGCTGGCGGGACTCCTTCTTCGGCGACCTGCACCCCCACGGGCCCGATGCCTTCCTCTTCTACACCCAAAGGAAGGTGGTGGTGGAAAGGTGGTAGACCGCGCCCTGCGGGCGGCGGAGGCCGTGGAGGCCAAGGAGGTGGTGGACCTCCTAAGGGCCCTGGTGCGCATCCCAAGCCACTACCCCGGGCCCGGGGAGGCGGGGGTGGCGGCGTACCTGGAGGCCTACCTTAAGGAGCGGGGGCTTAAGGTCTTCCTCCAAGAGGTGGTCCCGGGCCGGCCCAACCTGGTGGCGGACCTGGGGGAGGGGGAAGGGGGGCTCCTTTTGGAGGGCCACACGGACGTGGTCACGCCCGGGGACGAGGCCCGCTGGACCTACCCCCCTTACGCCGGGGTGGTGGAGGGAGGGAGGCTTTACGGCCGGGGGGCCTGCGACATGAAGGGGGGCCTCGCCGCCCTGGTGGGGGCCATGCTTGCGGTGAAGCGGGCCCTGGGAAAGCCCAAGCGCCCCCTTCGCCTCGCTGCCTTGGTGGACGAGGAAGGGTTGATGCTTGGGGTAAAGGCCTTCCTCCGGGCCGGGCTGGCCCAGGGCTTCCGGGGGGCCTTGGTGGCCGAGCCTGAGGAGATGGAGATTTGCCTTTGGCAGAAGGGCGCCTTGCGCCTGCGCCTCCCCTTCCCGGGCAGGATGGCCCACGGGGCCATGCCCTACGCCGGGGAGAATCCCATCCCCAAGGCGGCCCGCTTCGTGGTGGCGCTGAAGGACCTGGAGGAGCGCCTGCAACGGGCCCACGCCCACCCCCACCTAGGCCTCCCCTACCTCACCCCCACCCGCTTCCTGGCCAGCGCTGGGGAGGGGCAACTGAACGTCATTCCCGACCGGGCGGAGGTGGCCTTGGACGTGCGCACCGTGCCCGGGGTGGACCACATTGGCCTCGTGCGGGAACTGGAAGGGCTCGCCGGGGTGGGCGTGGAGGTGTTGGAGGACCGCCCCCCCGTGGAAACCCCCCAGGACGACCCCTTGGTCCAGGTGGCGGAGGAGGCCTTGCGGCTTCTGGGCCTACCCGTGCGGTTTGGGGGGGTGCCGGGGGCCACGGACGGTACCTTCCTAAGGGCGTGGGGCAGGCTTCCCGTGGTGGTCATGGGGCCGGGGAACAAAACCCTCCCCCACCAGGTGGACGAATGGATAGATCTAGGAGAGGTGGTCCTGGCGGCGCGGGTCTACGCCGCCATGGCGGTGCTCTACCTGGAGTAGGGCGGCCAAATGACCATGGGCGTTAGGATAGGGCGGGAGGGATAGCATGGGTCTAGCTTTTGCCCTGGGGTTGGTGGCGCTCCTTGTCCTAGGAAGTTTTCTCACCTACAACGCCCTCGTGGCCCGCAAGAACGGGGTGGAAAACGCCTTCGGCGCCATAGAGGCTTACCTCAAGAAGCGCCACGACCTCATCCCCAACCTGGTGGAGGCGGTGAAGCGCTACATGGCCCACGAGCGGGAGCTTCTGGAAAGGCTCGTGGAACTCCGGGAGAAGGCCTCCGGCGCCCTAAGGGAGGGGAACCCCGAGGAGGACTTCCGGCTTGAAGGGGAGATCTCCCGCCTCCTCGCCCAGGTGCGCCTCCGGGCGGAGGCCTACCCCGACCTGAAGGCCAGCCAGAACTTCCTCCAGCTCCAGGCGGCCCTTACGGAGGTGGAGGACTCCCTGGCCGCCGCCCGGCGCTTCTACAACCAGGCCGTCACCGACTACAACAACGCCATTGAACAACTGCCGGGCCGCCTCCTCGCCCCCCTCATGGGGCTCACCCGCAAGCCCGTCTTCACCCTCCCGGAGGAGGAGCGGGAGAGGCCCGATCTGGGGAAGCTCTTCGGGTAAGGGGGGCTAGGTGGAGCGGGAAGAGATCCTGGCCTCCCTCGAGGCCAAACTCGCCCCCCTGGAGGCCAAAAGAAAGCGGGAACTCCTCCTGGCGGGGGCACTCCTTCTCCTCACCCCCTTCTGGGCCTACCTCCTCCTGGAGGCCTTCCAGGCCATGGGGGCCCGGGGGCTGGGCTCCCTCTGGGCCCTCCTCGTGGCCATCCCCCCGGGGCTCGCCCTGTGGCGCCTCGGCGTCCTCCGTTCCACCCTCAAGTGGGAACTCACCAAACCCCTCGCCGAAGCCCTGGGCTTCACCTACCTCCCCGCCCTTGGCCTGCCCCAGGCGGAGGCGGAAGCCTCCGGCCTCCTCCCCCGGGCGGACCGGTACGAGGGGGAGGACCTCCTAGAGGGGCGGGTGGGCCCCTTCGCCTTCCGTTCGGGGGACCTCGCCCTCTACCGCAAGGTGCGGACGAAAAACGGGACCCGCTACCAGCGCTTTTTCTCGGGCACCCTCTACCGCTTCGCCCTCCCCTTCGCCTTTCCCCAGGAGATCCGCCTCGCCCCCCAAGGGGCGGGGGTGCGGGCGGGCGGGGCCTCTCCCGCCCTTGTCCTCGGCTTCCTCGCCGTCTTCTGGGGGCTTCTCATCGCCGGCCTCCTCTTCGCCGAAGGGGAGAGGGAGGGGCTCCCCCTCGTGGTGGGCGGCTTCGCCCTCCTAAGCCTCCCCTTTCTCCTCTATGGCCTTATCTATGGCCTTAGCCTCTGGAAGCCCGGGGCAGGCCCTAAGGAACGGGTGGTCCTGGAGTCGGGGGCGTTTGAGCGCCTCTTTGACGCCTACGGGGACCAAATAGAGGCGAGGAAACTCCTCACCCCGAGGGTCCAGGAAGCGTTGGTGGAGTTCCGCCAAGCCCTAGGCAAGCCCTTCTGGGCGGCCTTCCGGGAAAACGAGGCGTGGATCCTGGTCCAGGGGAGAAACCGCTTTGAGCCGAACCTCTTCCGACCTTTGAACCAAGGGACGCTCGCAACTTACCTCCGGGCCTGGACCAAGGACCTGGAGGAGGCCCGGCGCTTTCTAGAGGCTATGGGGCTCTTCCTAGAGGCCGCCAAGCGGGGCAAGGGAGGAGGGTGACGACTCCCCGCTCCGAAGAGCAGGGCTTCTCGGTTCTCACGGGACGGCCCACGCCGGACCCGTGCCCGAAGGCCCCGTCCAGGCCTTCGCCAGGATGTTCCGTGCGGCGGCCACATCCCGGTGCAGGGAAGCCCCACAAGCGGGACAGGTGAACTCCCTGACCCACAAGGGTCGCCTCTCCCTGTGGCCACACACCGGACAATCCTGGCTCGTGTACTTAGGATCTACCGTTATCACTCGCCTACCAGCCTCCTCCGCTTTGTAGGCGAGGATTCGCAAAAACTGAGCCCAACCAGCGTCATGTACGCCCTTAGCCACGTGGCTACGGCCCAGACCTAGGATGTTCAGGTCTTCGTGGACAATGGCCCCATAGCGGTTGACAAGCCTCCTCGCGATCTTATGGTGAAAGTCTCTGCGTTGATTGGCGATTTTGCGGTGGAGCTTGGCTATTTGCCTTCTGGCCTTCTCGTACCGGTTGCTACCCCGCTTCTTACGGGCAAGGTCGCGCTGGGCGATGGCGAGTTTGTGCTGAGCCTTGTGAAGGTAGCGGGGGGCCTGAACCATCTCCCCCTCCGAGGTGACCAGGAAGTGGGGATTCGTCCCCAAGTCAATGCCTACCGCCTCGCGGGAAAGGGGAAGGGGACGGGAGGCCGCTTCCTCACGGACCTTCCGGACCTACCGCCTCGCGGGAAAGGGGAAGGGGCTTTGGCTCCACCTCGCAGACAAGTATCAAGTACCACTCGTTCCCTTCTCTCTTGATTGTGGCGGTCTTGAGTTGCCCCTCCAGGGGTCGGTGAAGCTTCACCTTCACCGAACCAACGCCGTGGATGAGCACCCGCTTCCCCCCCTCCTGGAGTTTGACCCCGGTGGCGTAGGCTTGGGGGAAGGTGAAGGAGTCGTAGCGTCCCCTTCCCTTGAACCGGGGGAAGCCCGCCTTGCCCTTCCTCGCCTTCAGGCGGCGGAAGAAGCCTTGAAAAGCCCGGTCTACTCTCTTGATGACATCCTGCAAGACTTGGGAGTGGACCTTTTTGTACTCGGGAAGGTCCGCGCGGACTTGGGGGAGCCATCGTTCCTGCTCGCGAAGGGAAAGACTCTTCCTCGCCTTCTTGTAGGCTTCTCTCCGCTCTTGGAGAGCGGCGTTGTAGAGCTGGCGGCAGAGTTCCAGGGTGCGCTCTAGGTCTTTTTGTTGGGGCTTGGTGGGATAGAGGCGGTATTTGAAGGCTTTACGCGTCACCTGTCTGCCATGATAGTGCATCTGCCGCCCACTATGCTCTGTCCGCCTATGGCGGACGTGGGGGAGGCCATGTATCCCACGGACGGAAAGTCTGGGGGGTTATAGCTCCCCCACGCCCCCTTTTTTCTCTAAAATGGAGCCGTGGCCCTGGAAAGCGCAGCCCGGGCCCTCGAGGCCAGGCTCGCCCCCTTGGAGCGGGAACGCCGCCGAACCCTCCGGTACGCCCTCGCCCTTCTCCTGGCTACCCCCCTTTGGGCCTATTTCCTGGCCTTCCTCTTCCAGGTCCTCCATCTGGACAGCCTGGGCCAGCTTTGGGTGGCCTTGATCGCCCTTCCCCCTGCCGCCGCCTTCGCCCTCCTGTCCTACCTGCGCACCAAGCTCAAAGGGAAGCTGACCCGCCCCTTGGCCAAGTCCCTGGGCTTTGCCTACACGCCTCAATGGGGCCTTCCTTGGAAGGAAGCCGAGGCCTCCGGCCTCCTTCCCCCGGCGGACCGGTACGAAAGCGAAGACCTTCTGGAGGGGGAAATCCCGCCCTTCGCCTTTCGCGCGTCGGATCTCGCCCTGTACGAGAAGGTGCGGACCAAAAGCGGCACCCGGTATCGCCGCTTTTTCTCGGGTGCCCTGTACCGGCTAAAGCTCCCCTTCACCTTCCCCCAGGAGGTGCGCATCGCCCCCCAAGGCGCAGGCCTAACACCCAAAGCCCTGACCCCAGGCAACCTTCTCCTGATCCCCTTGGTCTTCCTGACCGTGGGCCTGACGGGATTAACGCGCGCCGGGGACCTCCAGGCCCACACCCTGTATGCGTTTCTCGCCCTCGCCTTCCTCCTTACCCTTCCCTCCCTTTACGCCCTTTACCGGCAAGCGCCCAAGAAGAGGCGGGTCATCCTGGAGTCCGGCGCCTTTGAGCGCCTCTTTGACGTGTACGGCGACCAGGTTGAGGCCAGGAAGCTCCTTACCCCGAGGGTGCAGGAAGCCTTGGTGATGTTCCGGCGGCGCCTCGGCAAGCCCTTCTGGGCGGCCTTCGGGGGAAGCGAGGCCTGGTTTCTCATCCGCGGGAGAAACCGCTTTGAGCCGAGCCTCCTCCGACCCCTGAACCAAAAGACGCTTCGGGGGTACGTGGAGGCCTGGACCCGCGACCTCATGGAGGCGAAGCGGCTTCTGGAGGCGGTGGGGCTGGACCTCGAGGCCAGGAAGCGGGGCCGCTTTGGCGGCGAGGACGCCACCTTAGGGCCCGTGTGATACCCTTTCCCTAAGGGAGGAACCCATGAAGCGCACCTTGGCGCTCCTCGTCCTCGGATGCTCCCTCGCCCTGGCCCAGACCCGGGGCGGGGAGCTTCGGGTAGCCATCCTGGCCGAGCCCCCGGTCCTGGACCCCACCGCCTCCACCAGCCAAGAAATCCCCCGGATGCTCTACGACAACGTCCTCCAGGGCCTGGTGAAGTTCAACGAGAAGGGGGAGATCGTCCCCGCCTTGGCGGAGCGCTGGCAGGGAAGCCCCTCAAGCCTCACCTGGACCTTTTACCTGAGGCGGGGGGTGCGCTTCCACGATGGAAGCCCCTTCACCGCCGAGGACGTGGTCTACAAGTTCAACCGGGCCCGGGACCCGAGGTCCGGCCACACCCACCCCGAGTACTACCAGGACATCCAGAGCGTGGAGGCCAAGGACCCCTACACCGTGGTCTTCCGCCTGCGCCAGCCCAACCAGGACTTCCTCTTCAACCTGGCCCGCCCCGACTCGGTCATCGGCCCCGAGGGGCGGGTGGAGGCGCAACGGACCCACCCCATCGGCACCGGCCCCTTCCGTTTCGTGGCCTGGGAGCGGGGGGTTGGGGTGAGGCTGGAGCGGTTTGAGGGGTATTACGAGCCGGGCCTCCCCTACCTGGACCGGGTTTTCTTCCGCTTCCTGCCCGACGCCAACGCCCAAATCGCCGCCTTAAGGGCCGGGGACATCCACGTGATCGGCCTCGGGGTGAGCCCCGAAAACGCCCTGGTGCTCGGGCGGGACCCGGGCTTCAAGGTGGTGACGGGCTTCACCACCACGGAGATCACCGTGGGCATGAACAACAGCCGCCCCCCCTTCAACGACCCCCGGGTGCGCCGGGCCATCCAGCACGCCGTGGACAAAAAGGCCCTGGTGGAAGGGGTGATGCTCGGCTATGGCACCCCCATCGGGAGCCACCGCTCCCCGGGGGAAAGCTGCTACGAGGACCTTTCCGGCCACTACCCCTACGACCCCGCCCGGGCCCGCGCCCTCCTGCAGGAGGCGGGGTACGGCCCCAACAACCCCTTGCGCTTCACCTTCACCCTGGCCGCCCCCTACCCCTACGAAAGGCGGCTTGGGGAGGCCATCGCCGCCCAACTGGGCCAGATCGGGGTCCAGGCCCGCCTCGAGGTGGTGGAGTGGGCCACCTGGCTTTCCCGGGTCTTCCGGGGGGCGGACTACCAGATGACCATCATCGGCCACTCCGAGCCCCACGACATCGGCGTCTACGCCAACCCGAACTACTACTTCCGCTACGACTCCCCCCGGTTCCGCCAGCTCTACACCCAATACCTCCGCACCCCCGATCCCAGGCGGGCCTGCGAGCTCATGAAGGAGATGCAACGCCTCCTCGCCCAGGACGCCGTGAACCTTTGGGTGATGAACGCCCCCTACCTGGCCGCCATGCGCCGGGAGGTCATGGGCTGGTGGACCAACCAGCCCACCCCGAGCCTCAACGTGACCCGGGTCTACCTGGCGCGCTAGATGCGGGGCTTCCTCCTCCGGCGCCTCCTCCTCGCCCTATTCACCCTTTGGCTCGCCGCCACCTTGGTCTTTGCCTTCCTCCTCCTCCTGCCGGGGGACCCGGTGCAGGCCATCCTGGGCCTCGAGGCCTCCCCCGAGGCCCGGGCCGCCCTGGAACGTTCCTTGGGCCTGGACAAGCCCCCCCTCGCCCGCTACCTGGAATGGCTAGGGGGGGTTTTCCAGGGGGAGCTAGGGGTTTCCATCCGCTACGGGAAACCCGTGGCGGAACTCCTGGGGGAAAGGCTTCCCCTCTCCTTGGCCCTGGTCCTCCTGGGGCTTTTGGGTAGCCTGGCCTTGGCCCTGCCCCTCGCCCTCCTCGCCGTGCGCTTTCCCCTTTGGGACCTCTTCTTGAGCGGCCTCATGGCCTTCCTCCAGTCCCTCCCCACCTTTTTCCTGGGGGTGGTCCTCCTCTACCTCCTCGCCGTCCACCTCCCCCTCCTCCCGGCAAGCGGCTTCCCGGGCTGGGAAAGCCCTGGGGAGGCCCTCCGCCACCTCCTCCTCCCCACCCTCACCCTGGCCCTCTCCCGGGCCGCCCTCCTCTTCCGCATGGCCCGGGCGAGCCTCCTGGAGGTCCTCTCCCAGGACTACATCCGCACTGCCCGGGCCAAGGGGGTGCCCGAGGCCTGGGTCCTCCGCAAGCACGCCCTGAAGCCCGCCAGCCTGCCCCTGGTGACCCTTTTGGGCCTCGAGGGGGGCTTCCTCCTCACGGGGGCCGTGATCGTGGAGGCGGTCTTCGCCCTCCCGGGGCTTGGGAGCCTGGCCCTCACCGCCCTCGAGGCCCGCGACTACCCCCTCCTCCAGGGCCTGGTCCTAGCCATGGCCTTTCTCATCGTCCTCTTCAACCTCCTCGTGGACCTCCTCTACGGCCTTCTGGACCCGCGGGTGGAGTATGCGTAGCCCAAGCCTCCTCCTGGGAAGCCTGCTCGTGGGCCTCTTCCTCCTCCTGGCCCTGGCCTCCTTCCTCTACCCCGTGGACCCCAACGCCCCGGACTTCCTCCGCCGCCTAAGCCCCCCCTGCCCCGAGCACCCCTTGGGCACCGACCCCTTAGGCCGGGACCTCCTGGCGCGGCTCCTCCACGGGGCGAAAAACGCCCTTTGGGTGGGAAGTATCGCCGTGGGGGTGGGGTTTGGCCTGGGGGTGACCCTGGGGCTTTGGGCGGGCTACCTGGGGGGCCTCGTGGACGGGGCCCTGAGCCTCCTCATGGAGGCCCTCTACGCCCTTCCGGGGCTCCTCCTCGCCCTCCTCTTCGCCGCCCTCCTGGGCCCTGGGGCCCTGAGCAGCATGCTGGCCGTGGGGCTTTCCATGGTGCCCGCCTTCTTCCGGGTGGCCCGGGCCGGGGCCATGGGCCTCCGGAACGCCCCCTTCGTGGAGGCGGCCCTGGCCCTGGGGGCCTCGAGGGGGCGCATCCTCCGCCACCACCTCCTCCCCAACCTCCTCGGACCCCTCCTGGTCCAGGCGAGCCTGGCCTTCGCCGCCGCCCTTCTCGCCGAAGCCGCCCTCTCCTACCTGGGCCTCGGCGTCCAGCCCCCCGCTCCAAGCCTCGGCCGGATGCTGCGGGAGGCGCAGAGCTTCCTTCCCCTCTCCCCCTACCCCGCCCTGGTCCCGGGCCTCGCCCTCTCCTTGGCGGTCCTCGGCTTCAACTTCCTGGGGGACGGGCTACGGGATCGGCTTGACCCCCGGCGGTAGGGGCTATAGTGAACCCATGCGCAGAATTCTCGTAACCCTACTGGCCTTGGGGGGAATAGGCCTGGCCCAAGAGGTGGTGGTGGCGCAGGCCCTTCCCCGACCCCCAGGCCCCTGGGGCGCAGGCTTCTACCCAGGACTTCCCACCTATACCCTCCAGCTCACCACGGTGTATCCCCCCGAAACCGCCCGCTTCCCCGGCACCTTCCAAGTGGCCTACGATGACCAGGCCCTTTATCTGGCAGCCCGGCTTCGCCAGGAAACGCCTCCCAAGGCGGAGCGCCAAGCCGACGACCCGGAGTGGTGGCAGGACGATACCCTGGAGGTTTTTCTGCGTCCCCACGCCTTTGACGAGGAGGCCCCCGACCTGCACCTGGCGGTGAACCCCAAAGGGGTCCGCTTTGAGCGGTACACGACCCCCCTCGCCTTTGAGGCCAGGACCGGAACCTTCCCCGGGGGATGGTGGGCGGAACTCCGCATCCCCTTTGGCGAGGCCCTTCCTCCCCCCCCAACGGGGCGACCTTTGGCAACTCAAGGTGGGCCGCGGCCACCCGGCAGCCGGGGAGTACACCCTTTGGCCCCTGGGGGGTAGCTTCCACTCCCCTGGCAATTACGGCTACCTGGCCTTTTTGGAGGCCCCCAACGACCCCGAGGCCCTGGCGGCCCAGGTCCGGGTCCGGGAGGGGATGCTCCCCCCTATTCCGAGCCGCCTTCAAGGGATCCGGCGCTGGGCGCTTTACTACGGAGGAGACCCAGGCGCCCTCGCCTCGCTCCAGGCCTACGAGCTCGTGGTCCTCGCCCGGGAAGCCCCCTTGGCCTTGGTAAGGGGACTTAGGGAAAGGGGGGTACGGGTGGTGGCCTACCTGCCCGTGGGGGTGGTGCCTCGAGGGGAGGCGGAACAAAAAGGCCTCCTTAAAGCTGCCTTAGGACCCAACCCCTACGCGCCGGATACCCTCCTTATGGACCCCGCCTCCGCTCTCTGGCAGGCCCAGGTCCGGGCAGAGGCCGCCCGGCTTTTAGCCCTCGGCTTTGAGGGATTCTTCCTGGACGGCCTAGACCTTGCAGACCTATACCCAGAAATAATCCCGGAACTCGCCGCCCTGATCCGTAGCCTTCGCGAAGGCTACCCGCAAGCCCTCCTCCTGCAACACCGGGGCTTCCGGGTATTGCGGCGCACCGCCCGCTTCCTGGACGCCGTGGTCTATTCGGGGCTCTCCGTGGACGCTAGGGGCCAGATCGCCCTAAACGATCCCAGCCCCGTGTGGCCTTTTCGGCAGCGGGGGCTTCCCGCCCTCAGCCTGGACCAGACGCCGCACGCCGAGGCCTTTGACTCCGCCTTACGAAGGGCCCTAGAACTGGGCTTTGTGCCCTATGTGGCCCGTGGGCAACTCACGGAGGCGCCCCAAACGCCTTAGGCCTCAGACGCATAGGCCTAGGACCTGGCGCAAAATGGTCCTAGAGCCAGTGGCTGAAGACGAATACTTACCGCTCCTCTAAGCTGGGAAGTAGCGGGGTGGGAGCAGGAGCGGTCAGCAGTAATGTAGATTGGGTCAATCCGTACCGCCCCCCGCTTTCACGTGGGTTTTCTCTCGCCTTGGGAAGCAAGGATTGCTCTTACCCCGCACAATTCGGGTTCTGTATTGGGAGGTCGCATGAAGGGACATTGGCGTGTTGTAGGTTTCGTTTTGTTCGGCGCGCTTCTGGGCGCGTGCAGCCAGCCGGGAAGCCATAGGCCAGAAACCTGGAGCCTTGCCCTGCAAGGGGAAGGCGTGCGGGGCCTTTTGGTGGAGGTCACCTTTGACCCCGCCGCTTTGCGCTACGTAGGGGTGGAAGGGGCCTACGGGGTGGAGGCCTTCGCCCAAGGCGGAAGGGTCCGCGCGGTTGCCGTGGCCCCCCAAGCGCCCTCGGGCCCCCTTCTCGCGCTTACCTTTGAGGTGCTCCGGCCGGGGGCGAGGCCCGCGGTACAGGTGGTGGAAACCTTCCCTGCGGAGGGAAGCGTAAGGCAGACCTGGAAGGCAGGCAGCCTCCAGCCGCAGGCTCTGGTCTCACCCCAGTCCGCTGTTTCAGGAATCGGCCAAAACGACGCCGACCCTAGATTTGTGCAGAACCCCCTGGGTGACCTAAACGGAAGCGGCGCCGTGAGCCTAGCGGACGGTGTCCTCCTCACAGACATCCTCGCCGGCAACGTGGCAAACCCCACCCCCTACCAGCGCTACCACGGGGACCTCAACTCCAGCGGCACGTTGACTAGCCAGGACCTTGCCCTTCTCTTGAGGAAGATTGTCAACCCCACCTTGGAGCCCAACCTGGAGCTTGCACCCCAGGACATCTCCCTAAGCCCCGGTGCCCACACCTACCTCCTCCTCAACAACTCTGGGAACGGAACGCTTCCCAACGTGTCCTGCACCCATCCCCAAGGGATTACGCTTTCGGACGAGACGCCCCAAGGAGCTTCGGGCAAGGCCTATAAGGTGGAAGCCCAGGGAAACACCCTGGAAGGGAGCATCCAGTGCCAAGCGGGTAGCGCCGGCACCCGCACCGCCCGGGTGCACGCCCCTTACCCGAACTTCCGCCTAGAGCTTAGCGCCCCGAGCACCACCACCATCCCGGGGGGGACAGCCAACCTGGGCTTTACCCTTACCCCGGAAAACGGCTTCACGGGGAACGTAACGCTAAGCCTCCTAGACGCTCCTCCTGGGGTGAGCCTGCAAAGCCAGAGCACCGTAACGCTCAACGGCCCCTTCTTCGGAAACCTCACCCTCGCTGTAAGCGGCTCGGTAGCGCCTAGCACCTACACCCTCCGCCTGAGGGCGGAAAGCGGAACCCTCTCCCAGGAAAAGGCCTTTGCCCTAGTGGTGCAAGAGGCGCCCGGGTTTGAGTTCCACCTGGGCCAAAGCGCCCTTACCCAGCCTGTGGGCGGATCAGGAAACCTCCAAGCCTTCTTCTTCCCCTATGGCGGCTTCGGTGGGAACGTGAGCCTTGCCCTCACCGATGCCGACGGCAACCCTGCGCCCCTCACCCTAACCCCCAACAGTGTCACCTTGCCCGCCAGCAACCCGGTGACCCTGAGCGTAAACGCTTCCGGCGCCCAAGCGGGGGTCTACAACCTCCTGGTGCGGGCAAGCGGGGGTAGCCTCACCCGCACACAGCCCCTTACCGTCACCCTCTACGACTTCTCCGTGAACGCAGGAGACCTCACCCTGGCACAAGGTGCCTCGGGCACCCTAAACGTCACCCTCAACCGCACCCACTTCGCCGGGCCCATCACCCTGAGCCTAAACGGAAGCGTCCTCGGAAGCGGAAACGACAAGGTGTCCTATAGCTTCGCGGAAAACCCCACTACCGGGAACAGCGTGGCGCTCACGTTGAACGTGGGCCCCAACGTGGCCCAAGGCGACTACACCCTAACCCTCCAGGCCAGCGGCGGTGACCTGAGCCGAAGCCACACCTTCACCCTCAGGGTCACCGCAGCGGACAAAGCCCTGCAACCGACCCTCCTAAGCCGCACGGGCAACACCTACACCGTGGGCGTGAACCTCGTGGGCACCACCGAAGCCTACCGCGGCGCCCAGTTCAGCGTGACCCTGCCTGCGGGCTTTACCCTGAACGCAAGCACGGGTACCCTCACCCAAGGCTGCCTACTGGACTTTTCCCCAGTTTCTACCAACCCCAACCGGTGGAATGTGGTCCTGGTATGCAACACCTCCTTCAGCGGTCCCGGCCAACTTGCCCTCCTCACCGTAGCGGGCACGGCAGGGGGTAACTTGACCGTGGGCGACGTGGTGCTCGTGAGGCCGGATTACACGGAGGACCCCTCGGCGAGCGGAGGAAGCCTCACGTTGGCGCCCTAGGGGGACTGGGATGCGTAGTCCCCTCGTCCTCCTTACGCTCACCGCGTGTGCCCAGTTCCCCGGGGCGCCCGGCGCCACCTTCACGCTATCCGGGCCCGATCCCGCTGCTTTCACCCTCCCTCAAGGAGGGAGCCAGACCACCCAGATCGTCCTGGCGCCGGAAGGGGGCTTTAGGGGCAGGGTTAACCTTTTCATGGTCAACGCGCACGGAGACCCTGCGCCTGGCTTCACCGTGGCCCCGCTTTCCGTATGGCTCTCCGGCGAGCCTGTGAGCCAGACCCTCGAGGTGTCCGCCCTAGAGTACCTTGCCCCGGGCACCTATGCGCTCAAGCTTCGCGCCCAAAGCGGCTCCATCGTTCGGGAAAGGGACCTGTCCGCCACGGTGGTCCTCACCCTCATTCCAAAACTCCTGGAACGGACGGGAAGTACCTACTTCGTGGGGGTTTATCTCGGCCAAACCCTCAGGGCCTACCAAGGGATGCAGTTCCGCATAGAGGCCCCCTTGGGCTTCACCCTAAGCTTTAGCCCGGGCCCCCTCACCCAGGAATGCCTCCCCGAACTCCATCCCCTTTCCCAAACGCCCAACGTTTGGAACGCCCTCCTTGTCTGCGAGGCCCGCAGGGCCTTTCAGGGACCTGGCCAGGTGGGGACCATAGCCCTCATGGGCGCAGGTGAGGGGATGCTTTCCCTGACCCATGCCCTCGTTGTGCGGGAGGGCTCCTATCAGGAGGAACCCGTGCACGGAGGCAACCTATGGCTTGCCCCATGAAAGGTGGGAACATGGCAAAGCGCCTTATCTGGCTTATCCTTCTCCTACTTGCCTCCTGTAGCGGCCCCCAGGGGGCCTATCCCTCTCCCCTTTCCCAGGCCTTGGTCCTTCGGGGCGAGGCGGTCCGCGGGGTTTTCCTTGAGGTCACCTTTGACCCCAGCGCCCTCCGCTACCTAGGCTCCGCAAGCCCCCTCCTCACCGAGGCCCACCTCGAGGCCGGCCGCATACGCCTGGTGGGGGTTTCCTACCGGGACCTCTCCGGCGAGGTGCTCCGGGTCCGCTTCCAGGTCCTAAAGCCGGGGGCACAGCCCGAGGCGCGCCTCCTAGAACAGGAGGCCACCCGGGCAAGCCTCTCCTGGGAGGAGGAAGGCCCCAGCCCGCAAGGCCGGCTAGGGCCCCAGAGCTACACTTCCCTTCCGGGGGTGGGCCAGGCGGAGGTGGACCCCGCTTTCGCTCAAAAACCCTTGGGCGATCTCAACGCCAGCGGCAGTGTGGGCCTGGCGGATGCCGTCTTATTGGCCGACCTCCTCACGGGGGCTGCCACTCCCAACCCCTACCGCCGCTACCACGCCGACCTGGACTCCAGCGGCTACGCCGACGAACAGGACCTGGTGCGGCTTCTGCGCAAGGTGGTGAACCCCAACCTGGGGCCGGGCCTCGAGGTGGCGCCCCTCGTCCTAAGCCTAAACCCCGGGGAAAGCGCCCACGTCCTCGTGGGCAACTCGGGCAACGAACCCTTGCCTGCGGTCACCCTCCAAGCGCCCAGCGGCCTCACGGTCCAGGATGAAACGCCTTCAGGCTACGCGGGAAAGGTCTATAAGGTGACGGCCAACCAAAGCGTGGACCAGGGAGCCATCCGCTTCGTTGCCGGGACCGCTGGAAGCCGGGCGGTGGCCGTGAACAGCTTAGCCCCCGACTTCCTCCTGTCCTTGGAAGGTAACCCTTCCGCCCCCGTGGGCGGCCAGGCCCAGGCCTCCCTCACCCTCACCCCCCTCCTGGGCTTCAACGGGTCCGTGAACCTGAGCCTGGTAAACCCTCCACCAGGGATTACCCTAAGCCCCTCCACGGTGGCCCTGAACGGGAACCCCGTCACGGTTCCCCTCACCCTGGCCCTGGACCCAGGCCTCAGCCCCCAGGACTACCCCCTGACCCTCCGGGCAGAGGGGGGAAACCGGGTACGGGAGGTGAACTTCACCCTTAGGATCACCGACTTCTCCCTCGGGGGGGATACGGCCCTCACCCTGCCCTGGGGAGGCGGGGGAAGCCTCCAGGTAACGGTGGCGGCGCAAAACGGCTTCAACACGCCCCTGGTCCTGGCCCTAGAAGGGCAAGACGGGGCGCCCCCCCCTTCTCGCATCGCCTTGGATACCAGCTCCCTGCCCGCATCGGGGGGGCCCGTGACCCTGCGCGTGACCAACCCCCCGCCCGGCCCCTACCTCTTGCGCCTCAAGGCGACGCCCCAAGGGGGTGGGGCCACCCGGTCTTGGGACTTCACCCTGACCGTCACCTATGCGGCTGACTGGCGGGTGGTCCTCTCCTGGAACACGGGGGCCGACCTAGACCTCCACCTTTTCTATCCGGGCACCCCGGCAACCCAGCACATCTCCTGGTCTAACCCCGGCATCTGCCCCCCAACAGGGGAAGCCTGCCTGGAAGGGGACGTAACCCAGGGGCCAGGGCAGGAAACCTTGCGCTTCCGGTACCAAGGGGGAAGCTACCGGGTTTACGTCCACTGGTACTTTGGCGGGGGGAGCTGGCAGGCCTCGGGGGCCCAGGTGGAGGTCCTAAACGCCGGCTACCCCGTACAGGCCTTCCCCGCCCCCCCAAGCGCCCAGGGGTACGACACCTGGTGGCACGTCCTCACCGTGGACGGGTCCGGAGTGGTACCGGGAAGCGGGGTGGGTAGCGCCCAACCGCAGGGCCTGGGGCTAAGCCCCTTGAGCCTGCCGAGAAAGGGGAGGTAACGGCATGCGCCGCCTCGCCCTCCTCGCCCTCCTCCTCGCCGCCTGCAACCTCACGGGCCAGGCCCCTTCGGGGCCCAGGGTCCAGGTAAAAGGCCCTCCCCTAGCACCCCCAGCCCTGCCGGTGCTCCCAAGCCGGCCTCTGCCGGCCCTCGAGGGGCCCGTGCCCCTGAAGCTCCCCCTAAGGCCCCAGGCCCTTTCCGGAGCCAGGTACGAGGCGCGCATCCTCCTCCTCACCACCTCCACCGACCCCGCACAAGCCCCCCACTTCGCCGCCGCCCGGGACATCCTGGAAACCTTCCTCATCCCCCACGAGGTGGTGAACCTGAGCGAAACCCCCTTCGGCCAGGTGCCCCTCACCCAGCCCGATGGCACGGGGCGCTTCCAAGGGGTGATCCTGGCGGAAGGCCAGCTGGCCTCAGGGTCCAACCCCATGACCTGGGAGGATTGGAACCGCCTTTGGGCCTACGAGCGGGACTACGGGGTGCGGGAACTCGTCCTTTACACCTACCCCGGGACCTATCCCGAGGACCGCTGCCTCACCCCGGTGGAAGGCTTCTCCACACCAAGCCCCCCCGCCAATGACCCCGACGGCATAGACCTCGCCCTGAGCTACCCCCTAACCCTCACCCCGGAAGGCCAGGCGATCTTCTCCGACCTCACGGGAACCCTTCCCGTGCGCCACGCCTACGCCTACAAGGCAACGCTAAGCGGTGCCTGCGCCGCCACCCCTCTCCTGAGGGACGCGGACGGCTACGTCTTCGCCATCGTGCGCACCACCCCTGACGGGCGGGAGCAGCTCCTCCTCACCTTTGACCAAAGCCCTTACCTCGTCCATACCTGGCTTCTCGCTCCCGGGCTCATTCACTGGCTTACCCGCGGAGTGTACGTGGGAGAGTACAGCCGGTACCTGCGGGTGGACGTGGACGACTGGTTCCTTTCCACCGAAATCCCCGGCGACGGGCCGGGGGTGGGCAACGCCGCCGAATTCCGGCTAAGCGCCCTCGAGGCGTACGCCGTGGCGGACAAGCAAGCCGCCCTCCGCTCCTACCCCGTGGCCCAGGCCTTCACCCTAGACATCGCCCTTAATGGATGCGGGGCGGTCTCTGACCCCAACCCCAACGACTCCTTAAACCCCTGCGACCCCTCCGGCACGTCTGCGGGCGAACCGCTTAACCAGGCGGACGGCCTCCTGCAGGCTACCCAAGTCCTGAAGGACACCTTCCGCTTCTACAACCACTCCTACACCCACTGGGACATGGACTTTACCGACCCGGCCCAGGCCCGCAGGGAAATCGCCGAGAACAACCGGATAGCGAGCCTCTTAGGCCTCCGCTACGAGCACACCGTCTTCAAAAGCGGGCAGTACTCGGGTTTTGGCTGGAAGGGCGCAAACCCTTACGATTTCCCCCGTACCGACAACGGCCTCGGCGCATCTAACCTGCATTTTCTCCAAGCCCTCACCGAACACAAGGTCCGCTTCGCCAAGGTGAATTGGTCCGTGAATAGCCAAAAGCCCCCCTGCCGCACCTGCGCCTTTCCCCACCCTCTGGCCCCTAGCCTATACCTGGTAGCGGACTGGCCCACCAACGTCTTCTACAACGTGAGCACGGACCAGGAGGCCTTAAACGCCTACAACAGCATCTACGCCCCAGGCGGCACCGCACCCTATTGGACGCGTTCCCTCACCTATGGGGAGTACTTGGGCCAAGAAACCAACCTGGCCCTGTACCACGTCTTCACCGATGGGGGAAGCCACTACTTCCACCAGGCGAACCTGCGCGCGTACGCCCCGGACAAGAACTTGGTCTTTGACTGGCTGGAAACGCTTGTGCAAAAGTACGCCACCTACAGCGCCCTTCCCCTCCTCTCCCCATCCTGGCTGGAATACGGCGAGCGCGCCCTCAAGCGCTACCGGCACTTTGAGGCGGTGCGCACGGGAAGCGTGCGGGCGGTCATTGACCCCACCGCCCAAACCCTCACGCTGACGGGTAAACCCGTCTGGGTAACGGGCATCCAAGGCAGCTCGTGCGACACATATGCCGGCCGTAACCGTTGTTTTGTAGGAACGGGAACGTATGCGCTCCAGTCACCTTAGGGTTCTTTTCGTTACCGAAGGCACCTACCCCTATTCCGTGGGAGGGGTTAGCCGGTGGTGCGAACAACTTCTCTTTGGCCTAAAGGCCCAGTTCACGGTGCTGGCGCTCTGGGGACCCCGGCGCGCCAAACCCACACTTCCCCTACCCCAGGGGAGCACCCTGCGGACCCTCCACCTCTTTCGGCCCGTCCCCGCCTTCCCTTTCGCCACCGCCCCCCTCCACACCTTCCTCCCCGCTTTGGAGAAGCTTCTCGCCTTCTTGGACCTAGACCTGGAAACGTTTCAGGGAGGCCTGTGGGAGCTTTTCCTACTTCGCAAGCGCAATCTTTTTCATCTTTTCTTCCACCCTAGAACACAAGCCCTCTTGCAGGAGCGGCTACATCTGTTATTGGGCCGCTCCCCTACCCTGGGGGAAACCCTCTCGGTCCTGCACTGGCTCCGCTCCACCCTCCTTCCCCTCTTGGCCCTAGACCCCATCCCCGAGGTGGACCTGGTGCACGCCACGAGCGGCGGGCTCGCCGTCATCCCCGCCTGGCTTGTTTCAAGGCACCTGGGAGTACCTTTCCTCCTCACCGAACACGGCGTTTTCCTTAGGGAGCGCTACCTGGCCTTTAGCGAAACCAACCCGTCCCCCGCCGAACGCCTGGTCCAGGCCCGGTTTTACCATCTCATTAGCCGCCTGGCCTACCGGGAGACCCAGTTCATCACCACGGTAAGCCGTTTCAACCGGCAGTGGGAGGTGGAGCTCGGCGCCGACCCCAAGCGCATCCAGGTGGTGGCCAACGGCATTGACCCGGAACAGTTCCCCGAGGCCCCGGCCCACCTGGAAGACCCTCCCACCGCCGTGTGGGTGGGACGGATTGACCCGCTAAAGGACCTCTTGACCTTGGTGAACGCCTTTCATTGGGTACGCCAAGCCCTTCCCCAGGCGCAGCTCCTCCTTTTCGGCCCCGTGCCCCGGGGCAACGAGGCCTATGCGGAAGGCGTCCGCGCCCGGGTAAAGGAGCTAGGCCTGGAGGACAACGTGCGCTTCATGGGCCCCGCAAGCCCCGTGTACCAGGCCTACCACCGCGGGTGGGTAGGGGTGCTTTCCAGTATCTCCGAGGGCTTCCCCTATACGGTGATTGAAAACATGGCCGTGGGGCGTACCCTGGTGGGCACCCGGGTGGGGAGCGTGGGCGAGGTGCTGGAGGGCGTGGGCGAGGTGGTGCCCGCCATGGAACCCGAGGCCTTGGGAGAGGCCCTTCTGGGCTTCCTCAAGGACCCCGACCGGTGCCTGGCGAAGGGCAGGGAAGCGCGGGAAAAGGTCCTGAGCCTCTACACCCTAAGGCGGATGCTGGAGGAGTTCTCCCGCATCTACGAGGCCCTGGCCCTGGAAGGCTCCCTGGAGGTGCCCGAATGAGCGCCCGCGGCGAGTACCGCCCGCCCGTTCCCCCGCCGCAAAACCTCCAAGGCCTAAGCGAGTTGGCGCATGCCTTAAGGGGCCTCCTAAGCCAAGTGAGCGACCCCTACGAGCTCGCCGCCCACCTCGAGGTCCTCGGGTACAACCGCTACCGGGTGGAGCGCCTCTTCGGCCTCCCCAACACCTTTGCCCTGGCCCAAGCCCTCTTTGCCCTGGCCCAACGCGACTTCCGGCCCAAGGCCAAGCCGCCTAAACCCCGAGGCACCCTGGGCCCGCGCCACCTAGCGGTGGCCCTGACCCTCGGCGGCACCTTGGTGGTTTTCTGGAGCACAGGATCTGTAGGGTGGCTATCGGCGCTTTTTCTCCTCACCTGGAGCCAGCTCGTGGCCCGGACCAGCTTCAGGGCGGCGGTGGAGCTGGAAACCCCTGAGGCCGAGGAGGTGCTGAACCTAATGGCTTGGGTAGGGGTCCTTGGGGTAAGCGTCACCGCCTTCCTGGACCTGGGGTTTGCAGCCACCTGGGGAGCGGGCCTCGCCTGGGTGGCCGTAGGGGTCCTAACCCTAAGGGGCCTCGAGGCCAAAGCCGCTTGGGTGGCCTCGGGTTTCCTCCTCCTGGCCGTCCTGCTCCGCATCGCGGGAATAGACCCCTTCTGGGCGGGCCTTCTTCCCCTCCTTCTCCTCCTTCGGGAAGGGCACCCCCTCCGAAGGGAGGGCTTCCCCTTTTTCGGCAAGATCTTGGCGGAGGAGTGGGTGTATGGGGCCTATGGCCTGGGCCAGGGCTTCGTCCTGTGGAAGTTGGTGGACTTGGCGGGTGAAAGGGCCCTCGTGGGGCTTGGGCTTTACCTTTTGGCGTCCCTTTTGGTGGAGATGCGGCTTTCGGCCTTCGTCGCCACCCTGGCCAAAACCCTCTGGCAAACGGAAAACCCCGTAGCCCTTCTCCTCGCCCTTCAGCGCTCCCTTTGGTCCTACACCTTCACCGCCTCGGTGCCCACCTTCCTCATCCTCCTCGGCCTTCCTTGGTCCGGGGAGTACCACGTGCCCCTTCTGGGCTTCGGCTTTCTTAGCTTCTTAAGCGCCATGGCCCTGGCGCTGAACGCCTTGGGGGCTATCCACGGGAGCGCCCTAGCCTTTCTTACCGGGGCGCTTCTCCTGCACCTAGCCCCCAACCCCCTTCTCCTGGGGGCCGTCGCTCTTGGCCTTCTCCTCTACCTCCTAGAGCACCTGCGCCATCCGGAGCGCTATGGCCTTTACCTCCTTTAAGCCCCTCGGCTTTTACTACGGGCAAGGAAGGCTTCCAGAGCTTCGGGCCTTCCGCAGGGTGGTCCTCCAGCCTTGGGCCTATACCCCCGAGGAGCTCCAGGCCCTAGCGCCCACGGAACCCCTCGCCTACTTAAGCCTGGGGGAAGACCCTGACCCCGAAGGGCCGTGGCACGTGGGGGCCACTAACCCCCTATGGGGCACCAGGATTGTGGACCCCGCCCACCCCGGCTGGGTGACCCGGGTGGTGGAATGCGCCCTCTTGTACCTGACCAAGGGCTTTAAGGGCCTCTTCCTGGACACCCTGGACCAGGCCGCCGCCACGAACCGCGGGGCCGCTCTCCGCCTCATCCTGGAACTCCGGTGGGCCATAGGGCCCCATTACCTCCTGGCCAACCGCGGCTTCGCCCTCTTACCCCACTTGGCGGAGCTGGTGGACGGGATCGTCTTTGAGGGCTTCTCCACCACGTGGGAAGGGGGCGGCAGGCCCCTCCCCCGCTCCCTCCTGCGCGCCAACGCCGCATGGGCAGGACTCCTAGCCCGGTTCCCTTGGCAACGCTATAGCCTGGACTATGCCCCCCAAGCAAAGCTGGCCCGCTTCGCCTCCAGGAGGGCCCTACACCATGGCCTGGTGCCCATCCTGGCCCAGGAGAAACACCTACTCCTCCCTACGGACATAGGGGGCTGATCCGGTCCAGATCCACCACGGTCACGTAGGGCACGAACCCTTCCGCCCGGGACTTTTGGCACGCCGCCTGAACGTTTTCCACTTTGGTGGCGTAGTCCACGGTGAGCACCAGTTTGCCCGCGGCGCGAATGGCCCGGGCGTGGTTTAGGCGTTCCTGGCAACCCGAGTCCGTGCAGGGCCGGTCCGTGGCGTAAACGAAGAGCTCCTCGAGGCCAATGCCGTCTATCGCCGACAGGTACCCCAGCCGCACCCGGAGTTCTGGGGCATTCTGGGGGAAGACCCAAAAATCCGGCCGCTTGGCCTTCACGTAAGCGCTGATCCTCCCCAAAAGCGCCACCATTTTGGCTGCCAAGGTATCCCGCGTTTCCCCAGGTACCAAACTTAAGCTAATGCCCTCGTAGGCGTCCACCAAGTCCAGATAAACCCCCTTGAACCCAGCCGCCAAGGCCTTGTCCAAGCGGGGCTGAACCACTAGGTTCCACCACCGCTCATCCCAGTACTTTACGTACCACTCCCCGCTCCAGCCGGGCACAGGGTTTAGGAGGAGATCGGAAGCGTTCTTCTGCACCACGGTATACTCCACCCGGTAGTTTTCCATCCCCCCAATTTCCATGTAGGCCAGGGCAGGCCTCCCCTGAAAGGGTGCGAGATCGGCGCTGGTCCAAGGCTGTCGGCCATCCTTGGTCAGGTCTATGACAAAAAGCCCTGCAGCCGTGGCACCCAAAGCGTCAAGCCTCATGGAAGGGTAGCCGGTGAGCTGGTAGACCCAGGTGCGGACCCCAGGGGGCGGTGGGGCACCGTGGGAACCGTCAGGGGTTTGGGCGTCGTTTTTTAAGACGCACCCTGCGAGCGTCGCCAAGGGTGAGAGGGCCACCAGGAGGATGGCCCAAACCCTGACGCCATGCCCTAACCATCTGGAAAATCCAACCGCCGGCACCCTGTCCTCACACGAATGTTAACCCAGGGCGGTGAGAAGGGGGTTTGAGGGGGACGCCACCGCCTCACACTTGCCTCCCTTGCGGAAGCGTGGTAACTTTATTCAGCAATAAGGGAGGCCAACATGTGCGCACCCCTGGTGATGGAGGCGGTGGCCCGCACCCTTTCCCGGAGGGCATTCCTCGGGGCGGGGCTAGGGCTTTTGGCGGGGCGGGCCTTGGCCCAGGCGGAGGTCCGGGGCAAGGCCTTCTCCAAGGCGGTGGACCTCACCCACGAGCTCTCCCCGGAGATCCCCCTTTTCCCCGGGGCCGAGCCCATGCGCATCACCACCCTGGTTACCGTGCGGCAAAACGGCTACTACGGGAACCGCCTGGACCTTTGGGAGCACTCGGGCACCCACATGGACGCCCCCGCCCACTTCGCCGAGGGGGGGCTCACGGCGGAGAAGCTCCCCGTGGAAAGCCTCATCGCCCCCTTGGCAGTCATCCACATCCACGAGCGGGCGGCCAAGGACCCCGACGCCCAGGTGAACGTGGACGACATCCTGGCCTACGAGCGCCAGCACGGCCGCCTGGCCAAGGGGGCCTTCGTGGCCATGCACTCGGGCTGGGAGGCGCGCTGGCGCGACCCCAAGGCCTTCCTCAACCAGGACGCCTCCGGCACCCTCCACTTCCCCGGCTTCTCCCCGGAGGCGGCGGAGTTCTTGGTGCGGGAGCGGGAGATCGTGGGGGTGGGGGTGGACACCCTTTCCCTGGACCACGGCCCCTCCAAGGACTTCAAGGCCCACGTCATCCTCCTCGGAGCCGGGAAGTACGGCCTAGAGAACCTGGCCAACCTGGCCCAGGTACCCCCCGCCGGGGCCCTTCTCTTCGTGGGCGGGCCCAAGCACCGGGGAGCCTCGGGCGGCCCCGTGCGGGCGGTGGCGGTATGGTGATCTCCTGGCTCCGGGTCCCGAAGGAGGCGGAGCTTTCCGAGGAGGTGCGGGCCCTCTTCGGGGAGTTCCGGGAGCGGATGGGGTTCGTCCCCAACGTGGCCCGGGCCTTCGCCCTAAGCCCCCGCTTCCTCCTCTGGTTCCGCTACTACCACGCCCTCAGGCGGGAGGAAGGCCTCCTCAGCCGGGAGGAAAAGGAGGCCATGGCCATCGCCATAAGCGGGGAGAACCGGTGCGAGTACTGCGTGGCGAGCCACAAGCGCTACCTGAGGGAGCTCACCGGGGACCCCCGCCTCCCCGAGGTCCTGGCCACCAACCCCCGGCGGGCGGAGCTCACGAGGAGGATGCGGGCCCTGGTGGACTTCGCCCTCAAGGTAACCCACCGGCACCACGAGATGACGGAGGAGGACCTGAGGCCCCTTAGGGAGGCGGGGCTTTCCGACGAGGCCATCCTGGAGGCCGCCGAGGTGGCGGCCATGTTCCACTTCACCAACCGCTTCCTGAACGCCCTGGGGATCCGGCCCAACCCCGAGTACTACCTATGAACCTCCTGGAGTTCCGCCAGGTCACCGTGGCCTTCGGGGACTACGTGGCCGTGGAAGAGGTTAGCCTCGCCCTGAAGCCGGGGGAGTTCGTGGGCCTGGTGGGGCCCACGGGGTGCGGCAAGAGCACCCTCCTCAACGTGGCGGCGGGCCTCCTCGCCCCAAGCCAGGGGGAGGTCCTCGTGGAGGGAAGGCCCCTCAAGGGCCTAAACCCCCTGGCGGGCTACCTCTTCCAGCAAGACGCTATCCTCCCCTGGAAGACCGCCCTGGACAACGTGGCCCTTCCACTGGTCTTCCGGGGGCGCCCCTGGACCGAGGCCCGGAGGGAAGCCCTGGCCTGGCTGGAGAAGGTGGGGCTTGGGCGTTTTCCCCGCCACTTCCCCCACCAGCTCTCCGGCGGGATGCGCAAGCGGGTGGGCCTGGCCCAGGTCCTCATCGCCGGCCCCAGGCTCCTCCTCATGGACGAGCCCTTCTCCGCCCTGGACGTGCAGACGCGGCAACTCATGGAAAACGAGCTCCTAAGGCTTTGGCAGGAGGACCGGAAGACCGTGCTCTTCGTCACCCACGACCTGGAGGAGGCCATCGCCCTCTCCGACCGGGTGGTGGTCCTCAGCGCCGGGCCCCGCTCCCGGCCCATCGGGGAGTTCCCCATCCCTCTCCCCCGGCCCCGGGACGTGGCGGAGATCCGGCTCACCCCCGAGTTCCTGCGGCTCCACCGGGAGATATGGGAGCTCCTGAGAGGGGAGGTGATGCGGGCCCATGCGGGGGCTTAAGGTACGGCTTTGGCAGGCGGGGCTCCTCGTGGCCTTCCTCCTCGTTTGGGAGTGGGCCTCGAGGACCGGCCGCATAGACCCTTTCTTCTTCTCCTTCCCCTCGGAAATCCTCAAGCGCATCCTGCGCTGGTTCAGCACGGGGGAGATCTACCCCCACCTCTACGTGACCACGGTGGAGATGCTCCTCGCCTTCGCCATCGGCACCCTCCTCGGGGTGGTGTTTGGGCTTTGGCTCGCCCTCTCCCCCGGCGTGGCGGCGGTGCTGGACCCCTACGTGAAGGCCCTGAACGCCATCCCCCGGGTGGTCCTCGCCCCCATCTTCACCCTCTGGTTCGGCCTCGGCATCCTCTCCAAGGTGGCCCTCGGGGTCACCCTGGTCTTCTTCGTGGCCTTCTTCAACACCTACCAAGGGGTGAAGGAGGTGAGCCCCATCGTCCTGCACAACGCCCGCCTCCTCGGGGCAAAGCGGGGCCACCTCCTCCGCCACGTCTACCTGCCGGCGGCCGCCAGCTGGATCTTCAGCTCCTTAAGGACCTCCATCGGCTTCGCCGTCATCGGGGCCGTGGTGGGGGAGTATTTGGGGAGCGCCGCCGGGCTCGGCTACCTCATCGCCCAGGCGGAAGGGGTCTTTGACACCACGGGGGTCTTCGCCGGGATGGTGGTCCTCATGGCCTTCGTCCTGGTGCTGGACGCCCTGGTGGGGGCCGCGGAACGGAGGCTTCTCGTCTGGCGGCCCAAAGGAGGGGAAACGTGAAGCGGGTTGCGGTCTGGTTCCTGGTGGTTCTTTTGGCCTTCGGTTTCGCCCAGAAGCGGGTGGTCCTGGGCGTGGGGGGGAAGACCGCCGTCGTCTACCTCCCCCTCACGGTGGTGGAGCGCCTCGGCTACTTCAAGGAGGAGGGCCTGGACGTGGTGATCCAGGACCTCCAGGCGGGAAGCCGGGCCCTCCAGGCCCTCATCGGGGGGAGCGTGGAGGTGGTCATGGGCTACTACGACCACACCATCCAGATGCAGGCCCAGGGCCGGGACATCGTGGCCTTCGTGCAGGTGGGGCGCTACCCGGCCATCGTCCTCGGGGTGCGCTCGGACCTGGCGGACCAGGTGCGGTCCATCCCCGACCTCAAGGGGCGCCGGGTGGGGGTGACGGCCCCCGGCTCCTCCACCCACTTCTTCCTCAACTACCTCCTGGTGAAAAACGGCCTCAAGCCCACGGACGTGGCCGTGGTGGGGGTTTCCGTGGGGGCCCAGGCGGTGGCCGCCGTGCAGAACCGGCAGGTGGAGGCCATCTCCAACGTGGAGCCCGCCATCACCCTCCTGGAGGAGCGGGGCCTCATCAAGGTCCTGGCGGACACCCGCTCCACCAAGGGGACCCGGGAGGTCCTGGGAGGGGAATACCCCGCCGCCGTCCTCTACACCACCCGGGCCTGGCTGGAGCGGAACCCGGACACGGCCCAGCGCCTGGTGAACGCCATGGTGCGGGGCCTGCGCTGGATGCAGGGCAAGTCCCCCGAGGAGATCGCCGCCGTCCTGCCCGAGGAGTACTTCCTGGGGGACAAGGCCCTCTACCTAAAGGTCCTCAAGAACTCCTTGGAGAGCTTCTCCCCCACGGGGCGCTTCAGCGACACCGCTCCCTTGAGGCCCCTCACCGTCCTCTCCGCCTTTGACCCCAACGTGGCCCGGGCGCAGATTGACCTGAAGCGCACCTACACCAACGCCTTTGTGGACCAGGTACCCAAGCGGTAAAATTGCGTTGGAGGTGAATGTTTATGCGGAAAGCCTTAGTAGCCCTCTTGGCCCTCTCCCTGGTGGCCCAGGCCCAGACCTGGAACATGGCCACCCCTTACCCTCCGGCCAACTTCCACACCCAGAACATCCTCCAGTTCGCCAAGGAGGTGGAGGAGGCCACGGCGGGGCGGGTGAGGATCACCGTCCACCCGGGCGGGTCCCTCTTCCCCCACCCCCAGATCCTCCCCGCCGTGCGCAACGGGCAGATCCAGATGGGGGAGGTGCTCATGTCCCTCCTCGCCAACGAGAACCCCCTTTTCAACCTGGATTCCATCCCCTTCGTGGCCACGAGCTACGAGGAGGCGCGGCGCCTCTACCAGGCCCAGCGGCCCGAGGTGGAGAGGTGGCTCGCCCAGCGGGGGGTGGTCTTCCTCTACGCCGTGCCCTGGCCGCCCCAAGGGCTTTACACCAAGAAGCCTGTCCAGTCCGCCCAGGACCTCAAGGGGATCCGCTTCCGCGCCTACAACCCCGCCACCGCCCGCCTCGCCGAACTCCTCGGCATGGCCCCGGTGCAGGTGGAGGCGGCGGACATCCCCCAGGCCTTCGCCACGGGCATCGTGGAGGCCATGATCACCTCCCCCGTCACCGGGGTGGACAGCCAGGCCTGGGACTTCGCCCGATACTTCTACGACGTGAAGGCGTGGATCCCCAAGAACATGGTGGTCATAGGCCGCCGGGCCTTTGAGAGCCTCTCCCCCCAGGACCGGGAGGCCCTCCTGCAGGCGGCCAGGCGGGCGGAGGAACGGGGCTGGCGCCTTAGCCAGGAACAGGAGGAAAAGGCCCTCCAGACCCTGGCGGCCCGGGGCATGCAGGTGGTGAAGCCCTCGCCCCAGCTCCTCGCCGACCTCAAGCGGGTGGGCGGGACGATGATCGTGGAGTGGCAACGCCAGGTGGGGGCCACGGGGGTGAAGGTCTACCGGCAGTACCTCGGGCGATGAACCTCCTCTTCCGCCTGGCCGAGGTGCTGGCGGCCCTCATGGGCCTCTTCGTCCTCCTGGTCATCCTGGCCCAGGTGGTGGGGCGCTTCCTGGGCTTCGTGGTTCCCTCGGCCCTGGAGCTCGCCGGCTACGCCACCGCCGGGCTCATCTTCCTGGGCCTCGCCCCCACCTTGCGGGCCGGGGGGCATATCCGGGTGGGGCTTCTCCTGGAGCGGCTTCCCCCGGGGCCCAGGCGGGCCGTGGAGGCGGGGGCCCTCCTCCTGGGCCTAGGGGCGGGCCTCTTCGCCGCCTACCACGCCTGGGCCAAAGTGGCGGAGAGCTACCGCTACGGGGACCTGGCCCCGGGGCTCCTCCCGTTGCCCCTATGGCTTCCGCAAAGCTTCCTGGCCCTCGGGCTTAGCGTTTTCGCCCTGGCCCTTGGGGAAGCCCTCTGGAAGCTAGCGAGGGGGGCAAGGTGAACCTCCTCGAGGCCAGCCTCGTCCTCATCCTCGCCCTCTTCGCCCTCCTGGGGCTTGGGGTGTACGTGGGGCTCGCCCTCCTCCTGGTGGGCCTCCTCGCCCTCGCCCTCTACACCACGGCCCCCCTCGGGCCCAACCTGGCCACGGCCCTTTGGACCGCCACCTCGGGCTGGAGCCTGGCGGCCCTCCCCCTTTTCGTCTGGATGGGGGAGATCCTCTACCGCTCCCGCCTGGCCCAGGGGCTTTTCCAAGGGCTTGCGCCCTTGCTCTCCCGGCTCCCTGGGGGTCTTCTCCACGTGAACGTGGTGGCGAGCGCCCTCTTCGCCGCCGTCATCGGCTCCTCCGCCGCCACCACGGCCACCGTGGGGCGGTTCACCCTGCCCGAACTCCTAAGGCGGGGCTACCCCAAGCCCCTCGCCCTGGGCTCGCTGGCGGGGGCGGGCACCCTGGGCTTCCTCATCCCCCCTAGCGTCATCATGATCGTCTACGGGGTCATGGCCGAGGTGTCCGTGGCCCGCCTCTTCATGGCGGGGGTGGTGCCGGGGGTTGTCCTCACCCTGCTCTTCATGCTCATGGTGGCCCTCCTCGCCCTAAGGCACCGGGGGAGCCTTCCCAAGGAGCCCTCGAGGCCCCTCGGGGAAACCCTCCTGGGCCTCCTGAAGGTGGCCCCCGTCCTCCTCCTCATCCTCATGGTCTTGGGCTCCATCTACCTGGGCGTGGCCACCCCCACGGAGGCGGCGGCCATCGGGGTGGTGGGGGCCCTCCTTCTCGCCGCCCTCGGCCGGGAGCTCTCCCCTTCCCTCCTGTGGGAGAGCCTCCTTGGGGCCGTGCGCACCACCAGCATGATCGGCCTCATCCTGGCGGGGGCCGGGGTGCTCACCCTGGCCATGGGCTTCACGGGTATCCCCCGGGCCCTGGCCGCCTGGGCGGTGGAGGCGGGGATTACGCCCCTGGCCCTCATCCTCGCCCTCAGCCTGGTCTACATCGTCCTGGGCTGGTTCCTGGACGGCATCTCCATCGTGGTCCTCACCATCAGCGTCATCCTGCCCGTGGTGAAGGCCATCGGGGTGGACCCCTTGTGGTTTGGGGTCTATCTGGTGATCATGGTGGAATTGGCCCAGATTACGCCCCCCGTGGGCTTTAACCTCTTCGTCCTCCAGTCCCTAACCGGGGAGGACCTCATCCGCATCGCCCGGTATAGCCTGCCCTTCATGGGGGTTCTGCTCCTCATGGTGGCCCTCCTGGTGGCCTTCCCGGAACTGGCCACCTGGCTTCCCCGCACCATGACGGGGGGATAAGGGTGAAGATCCTGCCCCTCCACACAGGCTTTCCCGCGCGGACGCACCGGGGCTACCTGGGCCTTTCCAGCGCCTACCTGGTTTTGGGGGAGCGCGTGCTCCTGTACGATACCCTTGGCTTTGGCGAACGGGAAGGCCTCCTAGAGCGCATGCGTGCCCTGGGGGTGGCGCCGGAAAGGGTGGAGCTACTGGTGCTTAGCCACTTGCACTTTGACCACGCAGCCAACCTAGACCTTTTCCCTTGGGCGCAGGTGGTGGTCCACCGCCTAGAGTTGGAGCACGCTGAGGCCGTGGCCCAATCCCCCCACCGGGACCCCGCCTGCCTCTACGCCTACCTGCCCCTCCTCCAGGCCCGTCGCACCAAGGTGGTGGAAGGTGAAGGGGAAGCGCTCATGCCAGGGGCAAGGCTCCTCCATCTGCCCGGGCACACCCCTGGGCTTTTAGGCGTATGGGTAGAAGGCGTGGGCGCGCTGGTCAGCGACGCCATCAAGAGCCGGTTTGACCTGGAGGGGGAACCCGCACCCCCCTCTTGGGACCCGATCGCGGCCAAGAAGACGCGCGAACGGCTCCTTTCCTACCCCAGGCTCTTTCCTGGCCACGACGTTCCCCTGCGCCGGGAAGGGAACTCTTTTGTCCCCGAGGGACAAGCGGCGCTGGGCATCCGTCTGGCCAACGCCACGGAAGTGCACCTCGCCCTCTGAGCCTGGGTCGTGTGTGAACGCCTACGTTCGGCCATGCGGCCAGAGATCTGAGGGGAATCCCCTCCCGAAGCGCTCTCTCCCACCTCCCCTACCTCGGCGAAACCCTACCGCCAGCGCTCACCTCCAAAGAGCAAGGCGGCTAACCGGGCAAGCCCAGGGAAAGGCCTTTTGGATTAACAGGGTCAGCGGGCAGCATTTGTTGGGGTCTAGGTAGTATCCAAAACCCGCGGGAGGGCTAAGGGTGCCCAAAGCGCAAGACGGCACAGGCCTTGGTGGCCTTCGGGCTGGCTGCCTGGCCCGGATGGGCGTTGTGGCAAGAGCAAAGGAACGCATAGAATGGGGTCATGGCTTTACCCACTGACCTGGAAAAGGAGCTGGAGCGCTCCAAAAAAAGCTTTGGGCCTGGGTGGGACCGCTATTTGCGGAGACTGCTCCGCGAGGAAATCCGCCGCAAAGAGGCCAAGAAAAAACTGGCTGATTTTATGCGAAGGGTCAGTGGGCGTTCCTCGTTGACAGAAGAAGAGATTTTCGCTCGCCTTGAAGGTCGTACTTGATACGAACATCTTGGTAACCGCGCTCCTCACAAAGGGCAAAGCCTTCCGTCTCTCTACCTATGGCCAGTAGGCAGGAGTTTCGCATCCTCATTGCGAGGAAAACGGGCTGGGGAAGTCCACCCTAGCCTGGCACATCATCCGCCTCATGGATGGCCGCTACCGGCATCTCCTCATCGTGAAGCGGAAAAGGAAGTTCGCTGAGTTCGCCCAACACCGCTACACGGCGGAGGAGGAGCGTAACCCCACCGCTGCCCTTGCAGGCTACTGGCAGGTGATCTTCCACGTGACAGGCTACAAGCCCCGTCCCTTCCTGGACGCCCGGGGCTAGGCCTTAATGCCGCTAAGGGATGTCTTGCTCCTGGTAGACGAAACCCACCTCTTCTTTGCGTAGGGACAAACTTGTTTCAAACCCTGGTACGGTACGAACCTCCGGGCTCCCAGCCCGGGGGCCCCTGTCCTCACCTTTCAAACCCTCATAGGCACGGTACGAACTACCCGCCCTCCCGGAGCGTGAAGATCGTCCTCCCCGCGTTTCAAACCCTCATAGGTACGGTACGAACCCGTTCATCGGGTATCTGGAACACCGTGGGGTCATCCTCCGTTTCAAACCCTCATAGGTACGGTACGAACGCGGCTTCTCCCTGCCCCTAATCCAAATCAGTGGACCGAGTTTCAAACCCTCATAGGTACGGTACGAACCTAGGGAGGCTTCTCCGTCCCCGGACCCTATGCCCCAGTTTCAAACCCTCATAGGTACGGTACGAACTCCTCACCCGCAAGTAGTGGTAGACGTTTTCGCGAAGTTTCAAACCCTCATAGGTACGGTACGAACCCAGCAGGATGCTCCCGAGGGGCCGGCCCCTGAGCGCGAGTTTCAAACCCTCATAGGTACGGTACGAACATAGTGGACCAAGTATTGGAGTAGTTGGTCCATGCGGAAGGTTTCAAACCCTCATAGGTACGGTACGAACAAGGCCCTCGAGGCCATCTGGGAAGCCGCCTACTGGAAGTTTCAAACCCTCATAGGTACGGTACGAACCCGTGGTTTCGGGGGGCGGGGTCCAGCTCACCATCACCCCGTTTCAAACCCTCATAGGTACGGTACGAACCCTCTTTGACCTGGAGAGCCCGCAGCCCTTTGCGCGGTTTCAAACCCTCATAGGTACGGTACGAACCATGGAGCTCCCCCTCTACTGGCGGGCCGACCTCGCCAGTTTCAAACCCTCATAGGTACGGTACGAACAAGACCCCTACCACGCCGTGGTGGATGCCTTGGAGCGGGGTTTCAAACCCTCATAGGTACGGTACGAACAGCCAAAACATCGTTGGGAACGCGAGGTGCTCATGAAGCTCTAATCTTAGTTTTCAAGAACCACTACGGCCGAGGTGGGAAAGTTTGGCCGTCTGAGGTCAGACTAGCAGGGTGGGGGGTAGTGCGTCAACCCCCCCGGATTTTGGGGGGGATTGGGGGTTGGCGCAAATTGGGTCTATGCCAAGTAATTCAGAGTATCTGGCCGGGTTCGTTCTTCTGCTGGCCCAGGGTGTCTATCCTCAGGACGGCGCGGCTTGGCAGCACGTAGAAGCGAACGGCATCCGTGGGCTCAATGGCCTTGGCCACCTCGGCCTTCAACCTGGCAAGCTGGGCTGGGGAAAGCTCGCCTTCCAGCACAGAATTTTGCACCCACGTCAAATAGCGGCGTCCGATTTGGAGCACCTTGGCCACCCGGTCTACGGAGACGTCGTACACCATGACCACGTACATGCCCCTACACCCTCAGGACGCCTATGGCCAGCCCCGGGCAGACCAGGACCTCGCCCCTGTACCGCACCTTAAGCGGCTCACCCCGGAGCTCCAAGGCTATTTCCTTCACGGCCTTGGGCCTGCGGTCCGGTTCCAAGGCGATGGGGAAACGGTCGCGGTAAAGCCGGACATCCTGCGAGGGGTAAAGCTCCAGCTTTTCCGCCTCCCACCAGCCTATGCCCTCCCCGTCCCAAGAGGGCTTGAGCTCCGCCTCGAGGAACTCCACCCCCTCCACCCAAGCCAAGGCGTAGGCCGGGCCGAGGGCCAGGGGAAAAACCGGGTTCTCCAAGGCCTTGGCGATATCCTCCACCAACCTCCCCTCGGCGCCCACGAAGACCTCAAAGGCCACGGGCCCTTCCCCCTCGCCCACGAGGTACTGCACGGGGATTTGGGTACGCCCTTCCTTGTAAAGACCGCGGATTTCCTCCAAGGTGCCCGACTTCAAAAAGAGGTGGTTGACCGTTTGGAAAAGGGTACGCATGGGGGCGCGGGGCCGGGCGGCCAGGAAAAGCCCCGTGAGCTTTTCCCTATACTCCCGGCCCAGCCCCAAAGCCGCCCCCAAAAGGCCCTGGAGCGTGGCCGGGGGAGGCACGGGATAGGTGAGGGCGGAAGAGTTGGTGTAGAAGCGGCGAAAGTGGGCCCGCTTGCCCTTCAAGAGGAACCGGACAACCCTCAGAACTTCACCTCCTCCACGGGAAGCCCCTCCAGCGCAAGCCCCTCCAGGCGAAGGTCGGGGTGCCGCCAAAGCCGCACGCGGGCGATGCTATCCCGGAATCGGCCCAGATTTTTGCTCAGGTCGTGGGCCTCGAGGACATAGTCCCCAACCCCCCGGATCCCTTCCAAGGCTTTGCCCTCCACGGGCCGCACCTTAAGGCCATCCCGCGGGTCCCCAAGGGGCCGGAACCCCTCCTTCCAGTCCACCCGCAGGTAAAGCCTAGGAGTCTGCCCCACCTTGCTCCGGGTGGTGGCCCCTTCCAAAAGGCCTTCCAGAAGCCCCTTTTCTAGCACCTCCAGGTCCTCGGGCAGAAGGCCCACCGCCTCGCCCCGCCTCCTTGAAATCCGTCCCCAGAAGGCGATAAGGGCGTGGTACACCCGGTGGTCCTTACCGAAGGTGCCGTGCTCCCCCTTGCCCCCTTCGGTCCGCCCGGCGAACTGGCTGGAGATGGTGGCGGTGTAGACCTCCACGGGGTGCAAGGAGTAGCCCCAGTCCAGCTGGACAGGCCCCACGAACTGCCCCGTGCCTCCCTTGGCCTCACCCTCCTCCGCCTTGATGGGCAGCACCGCGCCAAAGAGGCGCACGTCCCGCAAGCGCCTCAGGTACCAGGCGATAAAGCCAGCGTCCAGCTCCTTCTTCTTCCCAACCGCCTTTCCGGTTTCCTTCTCGTAGAGACTCTTGAGCTCATCCAGCCGCCCATCGGCGTCGGTGCGGGACCCATCCTCGCGCATCCTTACCCAGACATCCTCCCCCTGGGCGAGGAGGTAGTCGCGGACGTAGCGCTTCAAGCGCACGTCGCTCACCAGAAGCCTCCTCCCCACATAGTCCATGCGGGGCCGGTTTTCCGCATCCGGGTCGCCGTTGGGGTTGGTGTCCTTGGCGTCGTAAAGGTAGAGAATCTCCCCGTTATGCAGCTCCATCCTGCACCTCCTCCTTTTTCCCCGCCCGAAGCCTGCGGCTCCGTGCCTGGGCATAGCCCATGAGGATGTAGTAGGGCACCTCCTTCTCCGAAAGGGGGCCCTGGCTCCTTCCCCGTTCCAAGAGGTCCGTGGCCCGGCCCAAGAGATCCAGGACAGCCGCGAGCTCGTTGCCGCTTAGGTAGTAGCTGGCCTTGGCCATCACCTCCGGCACCAGGTGGCGTACCCGTACCAAGCTCATGCCCTGCCAACCCAGGGCCTCCAGAAGGGGCTCCTTTTTGTACTCGTAGAGCTTGGCCTGGGCCTGGCCCACCGCCTCCATGGCCTGCCCCAGGAGGTATAGCCCCGCCTCGAGGGGGCCGAAGCCATAGGCCTCCCGGAGCGCCTCTTCACCCAAAGGTAACGGCTTGCCTTCCATATAGCCTCCCCAAATCCCTAACCTTCGCAAAACCCACACCCACCCCGCCCCCAACGCCGCCAGGTCCAAGGCCCCCTGGGGGCCCCGGTACCGGTCAATCCCAAAGAAGGAGGCGTCTTCGCGGTAGGCCCGTTCCGCCGCCTTCAGCCACAGGGGAAGGATGTCCCTGGGCGCCAGGGGAAGCCCCATGAAGATGCGGGAAGCCACCTTGAGGGCGGGCCCGGCCTCCACCCGGCCCTCCCTTCGGCTAAGGGGCAGGAGGTAGAGCCAGTCCCGCAACCCCTCCACGGGAAACCCGCCATCGCCCGCCTCCCCCAGGGCCCTAAAGAGGGCTTCCACCCGGGAGGGAGGTACCTCCAGCACCAGCTCCTCCGCCTTGGTGGCGGCGTTGGTGCGCCGGAAGAAGAGGAGGGAAAACCCTAGGTAGCCCACCTCCTTCCACGCCAAGGAGGCCCGCTCCAGGAACTCCTTCCAAGCGCCGACCCGCTCCAGCCCCCGCACCTCGGCGAGGAGCACATCCACCATGCGCTGGAGGCCTTCCCGGTTAAGCTCGGCCTCGGGCAGGACCAGGGCGTCGCTTTCCAGGAAGCGCAGGAGGAGCTTGTTAAGGACGAAGTTTTCCCCCACAAGGAGGGCTCGGAAGCAGTCCTCGCACAGGCCATAAGCCTTGGGAAAGGCCTTCTCCAGTAGCCCTGGGGCGAAGCTCTTCTTGTCCGTGATGTAGAACTTGAGGCGGAAGCCGGCGAAGTCCCCCACCACCTTTCCCTCCGTACCGCACCCGTGGCAACACCCAGGCTCCGCATCCTTGAAGTAACGCCCCACCAAACGCTGGGAAAGGTATTGGCGGTAGGCGGGAAGGTCCACGAGGGGCTTCCCGTTGAGGGCCAGGGTGAAGAGGAGGCGCCCTTCCCTGGGCTTTTCCACCCCCCAGGCCTTCAGGAGGGTTTCGGCTAGCTTCTCCACCAAATCCGCCAGCGTCTTCGCCCGCTTGCCCCCCGGGCCCTCGGCGCCCGTCCCCTCCTTCACAAGGCGCCGTAGGGCCTCGCAGTCCGCTTGGAGGCGACCCCCCTGCACCCGGAAGGGGCCCACCTCCGCATCCTGGGCGCCCTCTAGGCGCAGGGCGCTGAGGTTCAGCACGAAGCGCACCCTGTCCCCCGGCCCGCCCAGCTCGCAAAGGAGGGGCCTTAGGACCTCCTGCAGGAGGGAATCCTCCGCCATCTGGGTGACCGCCTGGCCCAGGAGGTAGTGGAGGCCCGAAGTGGTCGCCCGGTCCCGGGGGGCGTTGCTCGCTGGGGGGTCCCCCACCCACAGGAACCGGCGGCACTTCTCCCCGTCCAGCTCGTGGGGAACCAGGTAGGCCACCCCCTCCTCAGGATGGCAGTCCAAGACGTAAAGGCGGCCCTTCTCCTCCCTCGCCAGGCTCTCCAGGAAATCCCCCTCCTGCCCTAGGCCCAGGTGGAGAAGTTGCCGGATCATCCTCCCACCTCCCGCACGAAACCGAAGCCCTGGCTGTTCTTGGAGCCCAGGCCCGAGACCAGGGCCAGGCGCAGGAGGTGGGCATCCCCTTCCAAACGGTAGCAGCCCATCCAGCCCTCCACCCAGGTCCCTTTGTAGCGCTCCAAGCGCTTGCGTCGGGGGTGGAAGCCAAGGGGTTGGACCCTCAGGCTCCCCTTCTCCAGGCCCAGGGCCTCCGCCTTCCGGTTGAGGTTGGCCTCCAAGAGGAGGGAGAACTCCCGGTTGAGGGGGTTGAAGAAGAGGGTCCGCTTCCCCTCCGTCCGGTAGACGGTGATGGGGGCGAGGGCCTCCACCGTTACGGGGCTTTGGGGCGCGATGGGCTCCACCTCTAGGCCGATGAGCCTCAGGAAGAGGCCATGGACCTCGAGGCCCCCCTTGGCCCAGATACCCTCGCCAAAGGCCTGGACCACCTCCTCCAGGGCCGAGGCGAAGTAGAGGGTAAGCTCCCCCGAGGCACGGAAGCCTTTTTCCTCCGGCACATAGTCCAGGCCCAGGATGCGGCTATACACGAAGAGCTTCAGGGGCCTTTCCCTCCCCAGCAAGCCCTCGTCGTGGAGCTTGGGCCCTAAGGGTGGGGGCAAGGCGCCGTAGATGGCGGCCTGCAAGCCTTCCCGATAGGTCACGGGGAGGCGGCCTTGGGCAAAAAATCGGAGCTTCAACCTGCCGCCCGTGGACATCCTTGCTGCCAGTCTAGCACTGGGTCTATTCTAGAATCAAGGGCATGGAACTTCTCGCCCGTCCTGAAGAACCCCTCCAGGAACACCTCCTGGGCGTGGCGGCCTTGGCGGAGGGGCACCTAGAGCCCCTGGGCCTTGGGAAGGCGGGGCGGCTTGCGGGCCTGGCCCATGACCTCGGCAAGGCCACCCCCTACTTCCAGGAGATGCTCCAGGGAAAACGCCCTAAAGGGGACCCCCTCACCTGGCACGCCCTTCCCGGGGCCCTGTTCGCCGCCTGGGTGGCCGAGAAGTGGGCCCTTGGGGAGCTGGCACTTCCCCTCTTCCTCGCCATCCTGGAGCACCACGGGCGGCTACGAAGCCCCTGGGAGCGGGTACCACCCCCCAATGGGGTACAAACGCCCCGGGGGCGAAGGGACGCCTGGAGGGTGCTCCCCGAACAACTCAAGGCCCTGCACACGCCGGCCTTCGCCGAACTGGTGAAGGGGCTGGACCTCCCCGACCCCGGGCCCTTCCTCCAGAGGGAGGCTTGGAGGGTGGCCGAGGCCTTGGCCCGGGAGGCCAACCGGCTGCTATGGGAAGGGGGGGGCGTGGAACTCCACTACCGCCTCGCCCTCCTCTATTCCGCCCTCCTGGACGCCGACCGTAGGCTTGCGGGGCAGCGCCCTTCCCCTCCCTCCCCCATGCCCATCCCCCAGGGGCGGTGGCCCGCTACCTCGCCAAAAGGCGCCACCCCTCGCCCCTCTCCCCCTTCCGCCACGCCCTCCTAGCAGGGGTGGCCCGGGCCGCAATGGGGCCCCTAAGCGACCTCTTCCCCGCCCGCCTCACCCTAAGCGCCCCCACGGGGGCGGGGAAAACCCTGGCCGCCTTCCGCTTCGCCCTAACCTTGAGGGAGCGGGTCTGGCAAAGGTGGGGCTTCCGGCCCAAGGTGGTCTACGCCCTGCCCTACATCGCCATCGCCGACCAGGTGGAGGAGGTGGCCAGGGAGGTCCTGCGGGAGGCGGGCCTGGACCCCGAGGCCCATCTCCTCGTCCACCACCACCAAGCCCTCGCCCGGCTCCAGGAGGACAGGGCCGTGGAGGAGGCCCTTCTCCTCCAAGAGACGTGGGACCGGGACGTGGTGGTGACCACCTTCCACCAGGTCTTCGCTGCCCTGACGGGCCCGGGAAGCAACCTACGACCCCTCCACGCCTTGGCGGGGGGGGCCATCCTCATCCTGGATGAGGTGCAAACCCTGCGGGCGGAGCTCTGGCCCCTCCTTCGGGCCCTTCTGGAGGCCCTGCCGGGCCGGGTGACCGTGGTGAGCATGACCGCCACCCAGCCCGGCCTCGTCAAGGGAAAGGAGTTGGCCCCGCCCCTGCCGGGCTACCCCAGGCGGGTACGCCTGGTTTGGGGGGAGGAGCGGACCCTCGAGGCCCTCGCCGAGCGCTTCCTCCAGGAAGGCCCAAGGAGCCGCCTGGTGGTGCTCAACACCGTGCGGGAGGCGGTGGCGCTCTACCGGCTCCTCCAGGGGAGGCTGGAAGGGCTCTTCCTCCTCACCAGCCACCTCATCCCCCTGCACCGGAAGGCCCGGCTGAGGCAGATCCAGAAGGCCCTGGCCGATGGAAGGCCCATCACGCTGGTGGCCACCCAGGTGGTGGAGGCGGGGGTGGACCTGGACTTCCCGGAGGGCTACCGGGCCCTGGCGCCCATGGAAAGCCTCCTGCAGACGGCGGGACGGGTGAACCGCAACGCCCAACAGGAGGAGGGGAAGCTTTGGGTGTTGGACCTGGAGGGGGACTCGGGGAAATGGGTCTATGGGACCATTCTCCTTGACCGCACCCGGAGGATCCTGGCCCCCCTTTTGGACCAGGGCGTCTGGGACCGGGACGCCTACCCCCTTTTGCAGGAGTACTACCGCCTGGTGGAAGAGGGCATCAGCCAGGAGGAGGGAAGAACCCTCCTCAAGCGGCTAGAGGTTTTGGATTACGACCGCTTCGGGCTGGACCTCCTGGACGAGGCACCCAGCCTGCCCATCTTCGTGGAGTGGGATGAGGAGGCGACCCGCCTCCTTGGGGCCCTCGAGGAAGCCCTGGCCCTCCGGGACCCCCAGGAGAGGCGAAAAAGCCTCCGCCTCCTCTTCCCCAGGCTTCAGGCCTACACCGTTTCCCCTCTCCTCCGCCGCGCCCTAAAGAACCTCCCGCCACCCCTCTTGGGCCGGGAGGAGTGGCGGCACGTGCCCCGGGAGGCTTTAGGGGACTTCTACGACGAGGAGGTGGGCTTCAAGTGGGAAATGGAACAGTTCCTCTGACGGGCACCCTTTTCTGGTACTTCGGCGTCTGCCCTCGGGAAGCCTGGCTGATGGGGCACGGGCTAGAGCCCTATCCCGATCACGAACTCCTGGCCCTGGGCCGCCTCCTCCAGGAAACCGCCTACCCCGAGGGGCGAAAGGAAATCACCCTGCCCGGGATGCGCTTGGACCTGGTGGCCCACGGCCCGGAGGGAACGCTGGTGGTGGCCGAGGTCAAACGGAGTTCCGGCTACCGGGAAGCCCACCTCCTCCAGCTGGGCTACTACCTTGTGCGGCTCAAGGAGGAGGGCATTCCGGCCATGGGCGAGCTGCGCTACCCCGAGGAGCGCCGGGTGGAGCGGGTGGCCCTCACCCCCGACCTGGAGGCCAAGGTGCGGGCCGCCGAAAAGGCGCTCTTGGAGCTCCTCCGTAGCCCCATCCCCCCACCCCCAAAGCGCATCCCTCCTTGCCCCACCTGCGCATACTACGAGTTCTGTTTCATCGGGGAGGAAGACGATGCCTAAGCCCGTCTATGTTTTTTCCTCCGGAAGGCTCAGCCGGATGTCCAACACCATCATCTTGGAAACGGAGGAGCGCAAGCGGCACCTACCCGTGGAACAAGTTTCCGAGCTCTACCTCTTCGGCGAAGTGGATCTGAACAAGCGCTTCCTGGAGTTCTGCGCACAAAAAGGGGTTCTTCTCCACTTCTTCAACCGTTATGGCTATTACGCCGGCTCCTTTTACCCCCGGGAGCACCTTTTGAGCGGCTACCTCACCCTCAAGCAGGCGGAACACTACCTGGACCCGGAACGCCGCCTGGCTTTAGCCCGCCGCTTCGTGGAGGGGGGGCTGGAAAACATCCGGCGGCTCCTGTGCAAGGAGGAGGCCAAAGGCAAAGGGGTGGAGAGCACCCTCGCCTTATTGGAGAACCTGTCCGCCCAGGTGGGGGAGGCGCGTACCGTGGGGGAGCTCATGGCCCTGGAAGGTCGGGCCCGCGAGGCCTATTACGGGGTATGGGACGAGCTTCTCGGGGAAAGGTGGGCCCTGGCCCGAAGCCGCCGCCCGCCACGGGACCCCATCAACGCCCTTTTGAGCTTTACCAATTCCCTCCTTTACACCGCCATCTTGGCGCAGATTTACCAAACGCACCTGGACCCCCGGATCGGCTTCTTGCACGAAGCCAACTACCGGCGCCACTCCCTAAACCTGGACGTGGCCGAGGTGTTTAAGCCGGCCCTGGTGGACCGCCTAATCTTCCGCCTCATACGCCGGGACCAGCTCAAAATCGGACATTTCCTACGGGAGGGGAACGGGGTATTCCTCTCCGAGGCGGGCCGCAGGTTGGTGGTGGAGGAATGGGAAAAAACTCTCCAGACCACCTACAGGCACCTCGTCCTCAAGCGTTCTGTATCCTACCGGACCACCATACGGCTAGAGCTCTACAAGCTAGAAAAGCACCTTATCGGAGAGCAATCCTATACTCCTTATCGGCTACGATAATTGGACTTAGTCCAAGATTGCGCCAACCCCCAATCCCCCCCAAAACCCGGGGGGGTTGACGCACTACCCCCCACCCTGCTAGTCTGACCTCAGACGGCCAAACTTTCCCACCTCGGCCGTAGTGGTTCTTGAAAACTAAGATTAGAGCTTCATGAGCGCCTCGCGTTCCTGACGATGTTGTGGCTGTTCGTACCGTACCTATGAGGGTTTGAAACATGGCTCAGCCACGAAGGCGGCGGGGAAGGCAACTCCGTTCGTACCGTACCTATGAGGGTTTGAAACAGGAAGAAGTCCACCAGCTCGTAGAGGGTGAAGACCCTAGGTTCGTACCGTACCTATGAGGGTTTGAAACGAAGGAAGTGGTACCCTTCTTTTTCCCCGAGATAGTCCAGGGTGTTCGTACCGTACCTATGAGGGTTTGAAACTTCGCGAAAACGTCTACCACTACTTGCGGGTGAGGAGTTCGTACCGTACCTATGAGGGTTTGAAACCGCCATTTTCCCCGCGCCCGCCCTCATGGAGTGGCCCCGTTCGTACCGTACCTATGAGGGTTTGAAACGTTTACTGGGCGCGTCCTGCCCCGTTTTGGATGAGCGTGTTCGTACCGTACCTATGAGGGTTTGAAACGACACCAAACCTTCAATGTCCTTGGCATGGAAATCGGCGTTCGTACCGTACCTATGAGGGTTTGAAACATGTTCATGTGGGAAAGCTAGCGTGGCATAAGGAAACCGGGTTCGTACCGTACCTATGAGCGTTTGAAACCTTCTATAACTATCTTCGGCGGGAAACTGGTACTAGTGTTCGTACCGTACCTATGAGGGTTTGAAACTCCACATAGACATCGCCTTCTTCGTCGATCACCTCAACGTTCGTACCGTACCTATGAGGGTTTGAACGTTTTCCTAAAACCGCCGAGGAAAACGTAACGCCTACAGTCGGCGGTACTTACGCCTCACCCTCAAGCCCGGTCAGAAAAAGGGAGGGCTTACCCGAGTCCGAGCTTTTCCAAAACCAGTCGCAAATCCGGGTTGCGCTTAGCCCATTCCTTCCAATCCTGGCGGTTCTTCAGAAAGCCCTTAGATTCCAACGCTCCCTTGAATAGGGCCACCTCCTCCGGCGAAAGGGCCAGGATAGTTGGTGCTTCTCGCCGTAGGAAGGCCTCCAGTTCACGGTAGGAAGTGGCCTGAAGGCGCACGCGCAGGGCCTCGTACTCAGGCCGCAGAGACTTGGCATCCGCCTCTTGGGGCGGCTCAGGACCCTCCAGGTCCAGCCGACCATAACCGGAGGAGGTCTTTGCCCCCACCCCTTCCTCGGCAAGGGCCCAGGAGAGGATTTGCCAGGCAGCGTTAAGCCAAGGCTGGGCGGCCTCGAGGCCCACCCCTGGCGCCGGGGCCAGGGCCACCAAGAAACGCCCCGTGGCGCTCAAGAAGGGCACGGGCACAGGGCTATCCCAGTCCGCGGGGGGCTTCCCCTCCTGGCTGTAGTACGCGCGGTGGTGGGGGTTCAGGATGTCCGGGTGAAGCCGCCAAGCGCCCGGTATGGGCAGGGCGTCAAAAAAGACCACGGCGCCCTGCTCCTCCGTGGTTCCGAAAAGCCCCGCCTGCGCCTCCCCCCGGGAGAAGCGGCCCAGGTCCCGCCGCCATGGGTCCCCTTCCAGGTAGAGGTGGGCATAGCGGCTCGCAAGCCCCTTGAGGGCCGAACCCGGAATATACGGCACGCCATACACCCGGTGCAGGGTGAAGGTGGTTTCCACCACCCCTTCCCCACCCAGGCCCACCGCCAGCCGGCCCCGGGTACGGGCCTCGCGCATCTCGGCCCCCAATTCCTGCAGGGCCTCACGATACCGCTGGAAAAAGGCCTTGTACTCCTGGGGCTCTCCAAGCCCCGCCACCTCCCGGACGAGTCCCCACTTGGCCTCCGTGTCCTCCCGGCTCGTGTCCGTAAGGTACTTGTCCAGCCACAAGCCGGCATGGGTCCTACCCGGGACAGAGGCCACGCCCTTTAGGCAATCCCTCCGGCTCACGGCTAGTCCTCCACCAGGGCCTGAGCAAAGCGCTTGAACCACTCCGCCGCCTGGAGCACCTCGCGCGTTAGGCGCATGTAGGCGAGGAGCTCCGCCCCATGCGCCTCTTCCACGAGGCGGGAAAGCCCCTCATAGCCCAGAACCTGGGCCAGGTCCTCAGCGAAAAGGCGGTGGGGCCCCTTCCCCCGGGACTGGACGAAGGCCAAGGCCTGGGCCAAACCCGCCTGGCGCACCAGAACGGGGAACTTCAAGGCCATGTCCTTGTACTCCCCAGCTCCCTCGTCCCCCGCCCGAAGCCTAACCCTCTCGTATGCCTTCTGGGCCCACTCCTGCGAACGGGTCCTCACGGGCTACCTCCCCGCACGCACCCGGCAAAGCCCCCGGCCCACCGTGGCCTTGCCGCCAAGCTGTAGGGCGCCGTCCAAGAGCCCGTTGAAGAGGGAGTGCACTTCGCCCGCCGACAGGGGCTTTTGCTTCCGATGGGAGTTTTCCGCCCGAACCAGGCTATACAAGACGCTTTCCGCCGGCAGGCTTTCCTCGTACCAAAGGGCGCCCCGGGCCACGGTTTTGGTCTCGTCGTCCAGGCGGATGCGGGCCACCACCTCCGTGGCGGTCTCCAACAGAAAGGCCATGAGATCGTCGTGCACCACGGCTAGCCGCCCCCGGACCGGCGCCTCGGTCAAGGCCGCAAGCCATTCCTCCCAAACCCCAAGGGCCGGATCTTCCCTAGGCTTTAGGTCCAGATCTTCCAAGTAAACCCCGTTCAGCTTGGCGTCCACGAGCTTAGACCCCGGGGCCACCCCCACGCTTTCCCGCTCCGGAGTCGCCACCGCCTCAGGAGGAGTAAGCCCCGCCAGGAGGGCCTCCCTGCGGAAGCGCTCCAGGAGGTAGGGGCTTGTCACGTGGGCGAACACCCCGTAAACGCTCCGCACCGGGAGGAGAAGCAGCTTGGCATCCCCCACCTGAACCGCCCCCGCATGCTCCGCGGCGCCTTCCGTCTCTGGGCCGAAGACGGCGGCAAGGGTGTCCGCATCCCAACCCTTCCCGCGGGCCCGGTCCCGGAGCACGCCTTTCAGGGAGCTTCCCGGAAGGTAGGGGATGCCCGTGGCCTTCTCCCGGGCGATGGGCAGGTCTATGGCGCCGATTCCTTGCCCCGTCCCCGCATGCAGGGGGGATAGGGCGTGGACGAAAAAGAGTCCCGTCTCGGTCATCCCTCTCACCTCACTTGAGCGTCTTCACAAAGGCCCGTATGGGGTCCGTCTCCCCCGCTAGAGGGGGGATTTTTTCCGCTTCCGCGGGCGTCAGGGTCACGTCCACGGGCACCTGGGTGGCCGCCCCTTTCCCGCCGGCGAGGACCACACCGCCGGGGGGTACCCTACGCCCCTCCAACACGGCCACCACCGTGCGGTTCTGGGCCAGGGGGCGGATGAGAAGGGGGCTTGCCCGCCGGTCGGTGCCCTCGAGGGCGGGCTTCAGGGTGGTATCCGGCGGATCGCCCTTGTCCTTGAAATGGAAGATGATGGGAAGGCCGAACTGCCCCCGGGGAAACTTGTCCACGGGATGGCGGGGCTCGTGGCCGGGGCTCCACCCCTTCACCCGGCGGCGCACGGCGTCGGGCTCGGGCCAAAGGGACCGCCCTGGCCTTCCCCCTCCCCCCGGCTTCCGCCTTTGGCGGAAGCTCTGGTACGCCTCGGCCACCTCACGCCAGGACCTGGGCACCACCCGCAGGAGGCTTTCCGGCGTGAGGTGGGGCACCCCCTCGGGCCACCCCTCCGTGCGGCTATATTGCCTGAGCCCTTGTCGGATCGCCTCCTCCGTAGGAAGCTCCGCCCCTTCCCGCACCAGGGCGCCGAAGCCCCTCCTGGTCCTCGCCCCAATCCCCCCAAAGGTTTCCCAGGCCCACAGGGCGGCCTCCAGCTCCTCGGCGAGGTTGATGCCCTCAAGCCTTTCGGGAAAGCGGAGGCGAAGGCGGAAGCGAACCCCTTGGCGGACGGGATAGTTGCGGGGGTCCTCTTTCGTCCGACGGAGGGGAAAGGCCAGGTAGGGGTGGGCCACCTCGGGCCTAGGTTGCGGGAAGCCCCTTCCAGGGCGGTCCTCAAAGGGGTAGACCTCCTCTCCCCGCTCCAGCGCCTCCACCTCCAGGGATAGGGGCGAAGCTCCTCCCTCCCCAGCGCACCCGAAAAGAAGGGATTCCAGCCGCCAAAGCTCCTCTAGCTTCCCCTTCGCCTGCCACCCCCTCAGGGCCCGCCACCAGAAGCGGAGCTGGCCCCGCACCTCCGTGGCCCGCACCACGGTGATGGGATCGGCCTCCCTAGGCTCCACCCCGCCGCCAAAGAGGGGGGTAAGGAGGCTATAGGTGCGCTCCCACACCAGGACGGGCACCCCATCCCGCCGAAGGAGGTTCCCACCCTCCACCCGCCGCCTGGGCCCAAACTCCGGGCGAAACGCCTTCATGCTCCCTCCCAGCGCAAGCTCCTCCCCGACCACGCCCCAAGGGCCGCTAACCCGTACCCATCCTTGCGGTCCTGCTCTTCCTCGGAAAGGTTCTGCATCCACACCCGTTCGGCGAAGGCCCGCACCTCCCCTTCCCCCCATCCCGTGGGCAGGCGGACGAAGTAGACGCTCCCCGCGGGCACCGCCCGGCGGGTGGGCTTGGGCCTCCTCTTTTCCAGGTCAAAGCCGGACACCACCAGGGGGCGGCCCACCACCGCCCCCACCACCTGGGCCCCAAAGAAGGCCCCGCCTTCCGGCAGGTAAGCCCCCCGGAAGAAGCCAGGGGTGAGGAGGACCACCCGGGCGGCCCTTTCCTGAAGAAGCGCCCCCAATAGGGCCTCAGGCAAGGGGGGAAGGGAAGGGCCTCCTTTGTGCCAGTAGGCCAGCCGCCTCTCCCCGCCCAGGGGATGAACCCCCTCCACTTCCTGGCCGTCCTCGGGCCAAAGGGCCAGGGCGAGGCGCCGGTAAGCCTCCCCCTCCCGGCGCACGAACTCCAGCCCCGAGGTCTGGAAAAGCGCCCCCTCCTTGGCCGTGCCCGAGGCCTCGAGGCTCACGTGGGTGCGCACCTCCGGGGTGGGGCCGTCATGCCCCTCGGGCGCGAAGCCCCCCGGGGCATCCTGCAGAAGCCATTCCAGGAAGCTTTCCCAATACCAGAAGGCGGGAAGGCTTCCGGGCTTTTCCTTAAGCCCAGGGCTTTCCAGGCCCACGGGGACGAGGCCTTGGGGTAGGTTGCACCCCACCCCCTCCGGCACCTCCAAAGGCCTCAAAGGGTAGACCCTTTCCCCAAGCCTTAGCGCGTCCAAGGGGCGGGGCACGAGGAGCCGCCACCTCCCTCCCACCTCCTCGGCGAGGAGGGGGCCCCGGATACCCCAAGCCCGCACCTTGGGAGCGTCCTGGGGAAAGGTGAGCCCCTCCACTAGGCCCCGGCGGGCGCGGTAGGCCCCGGCCAAGGTCTGGGGTACGGGGAAGGGAAGGCTTCGCGCCCGCGCCCCGGGACTATTGGTGAAGGGGCGGCCATCGCGGACGATAAGGGGGTCCCTGGGTTCAATGAGCATCCCACACCTCCCGGCTTTCCACGGGTAGGCCAGCAAGCTCCATGGCCTCGGCGAAGGGGCGAGCCAGGATGAGCTCGGTGGCCAAGCGCTCCACATCCCGGCCCGTGCGGAGCCAGCTTTTAAGCTCCTCGCGGTACTGGGGGCGCATCTCCTTCCGCCCCAGGAGGCGCAGGGCCTCCGCCACCAGGGCCTCGTCGCTAAGGAAGCCCTTGGCCTCCTGCACCAGTTGCCGGAGCTCGTAGGCGGCCCTGGAGGGCACCTCCCCGGCCCGCAGGAGGTCGGCGTAGCGCAGGAGGCGCTGGGTCAGGCGGGGCGTCTCGTCCCAGCGGCCTCGAGCCCAGACCTCCGCCCCCGAGCGGGGGCTATAGACGACACCCAGGGCGTTCCGCTTCGCCTCCCCCTTCCAGCCCTCCTTGGCCAGCTTTTCCGCCCGCCGCACCAGTTCCAAGGCATCCTGCAAGGGCTCCAACTGGTGCACCACCGCCAGGCCCACGGAGAGGCTTGGGGCCGAGCCGGGGGCGCCAAACGCCGCCATAACCTGGCGAAACCGCTCCGCCAAGGCCCAGGCCGCCCTGAGAGCGTTGTGGAGGGGAAGGAGGGCCAAGACGTCGTCCCCACCGGAATAGACGAGCCCACCCCCTCGGCCCTCCACCAAGGGCCCCACCTCCTGGGCGAACTCCAAGGCCAGCTTGCGGGAAAGCGCCCGGTGCGCCTCGGGGGTTTCCTGGCAGTTTATGGCCTCCCCCATCCGGTCCCCGTCGGCGTGGAGGAGGGCGTAGTAGGGGAAAGGGGTGCCCACGCCAAGCTCCTGGAGGAGGGCCCGCAGGCGCCTTTGGGCGGCCTCGAGGCGCTCCCTGCTCCCGGCGAGGTCGGGGAACTCCTCCAAGCGGCTCTCGTAGAGGAGCCGCACGTCCCAGTCCCGGAAGGGGGTGTCCCGAAGGGCCGGATGGTCCACCCTCGCCCTCGCCCCCTCCCCTGCCAGCCCGGCGAGCTCCCGCAGCCCCTGGCGGAGCACCTCCTCCTTCCCCGCCCGGCGGACCCCCTCCAAGAAGGGCATGGCCGCCATGTGGAGGGTGCTCACAAACCCCGTTTCCGAACCCCACCCGCGCTTCAGGAGGTCGGGCCCCGAAAGGTACTCCCCTTCCCGAAGGCCCAAGCGCAGGCGTAGGGCGTCTTCCAGCCCCACCAAGACGCTCTCCCGGGCCCCGTCCAAGGAGCTCTTGTACTCCGGCCCACCCCAAGCGACGGGGGCGAAGTCCCGGGTGTTCTTGCGGGCCGCCAGGAGGGCCATCACCCGCTCCCGCGCCTGGCGGTAGCCGCCCTCTAGGGGAACGTAGGCGTAATAGCCTTCCAGGAGGTCCTCCACCTGGGCCAGGGCCACCTCCTGCTTCACGCGGCGCCGCAAGGGTTCCTTGGAAAAGACCGCCTCGGCCCGCCGCCGCAGGTGGTCCCGCGCCGCCTCCAGGGCCTTTTCTCCCAGCGAAGCGGGGTCCTTACCGGGCGGAACCCTCACCAGGAGGACGTTGGGGATGCCGGCCTTTCCCAAGACTTTCAGGTCCTCCTGGCTTTCCGGTGCGGGGAAGATGAGCCCTTGGGGCTTCACCTCCCCCACCAAGGCGGAAGCCGCCGCCCCCGCCGCCTCCGAAAGCAGGCGGCTTCCCGCATAGAGGTCCCGGGTGCGCCGGGCAGTGGCGATAAATTCCTGCACCGGCCCCAAGGCGATGGCGAGGAGATATTCCATACCGCACTGGCCTCCCCTTCTTTGAAGGGGAAGTATACCCCTTCCCCAAGGGGGAGGTGGGGCAGGTGCACGGCAACGTGTATACAACCCCCATGGTCACACGTCACCACCATTTCCGTGGCGCTCTGTAAAACTGTTGGCGGCCATGTTCTTCCGGAAGAAAAGCCCCGAAGAGGCGAAGGCGGCGCTCCTCGCCCTCAAGGAACGGGTGGGAAGGCCGCTTGTGGTTCTAGAGGAACGCCTTTCCCAACGCAAGGCCCCTCTCCTAAAGGCCTTGGAGGAGTACCAGGGCGTGCTGGCCCATCTGGAAAAGCTTCGGACGGAAGGGCGCTACCCGGAAGGAGCCCTCCGGGCGGCCCTGGCGAGGGAGGAGCTCCGGGTCGCCTACGTTAAGGGGGAGCTTGCCCGCCTCGAGGAAGCCCACCGCCGCCAGGTAGCCAAGGTCCTCACCCGGGCTCGGGCAAGGCCGGCCCCAGTACGCAAAGATGCCTCCCTGGCGCCCGGGAAGGCGCACGGCCTCCGCCCCTTGGGGGTTCTGCGGGCGCCGTCTCCTCCCCCTCTGGCTGCAGGTAGAGGCGGCAATAGTCTGCTAGCGTCAGGGCCGCATCCCCCGCCAGCACCTCCTCCCCCTCCTCCGGGAGGAGGAAGAGGGCCCGGGGGGCCTCGAGGTCCCGGTAGGCGTCCAGGAGGAAGACCTTCGCCCCCGTCCCCTGCCAACGCCGAAGGGAGCGGAGGGCAAGGAGCTTGGAGCCCCCGGTGAGGTTGACCCAGACCTCCCCCCCTGGCCCCGCCGCATCCCCCTCCAAGGCCTCCGCCTCCACCACCCGGTACCGGATTCCCTCTTCCTCCAGGAGCCCAAAAAGGGCCTCCCGCTTTCGCTCGTAGCCCGGCCAGGGCCTTTCGGCGTAGAAGACCGCCTCCTCCACCTCCCCCGCCCGGCTCCGCACGAACTTGAGCCCCATGTAGGCGGGGCCAGGCTCGTTGCCCAGAAGGGAAACGTAGACCGCCACGGCTCACCGGGGAAGGGGGATGGCCTCGAGGTCCGGCTGGACCCCCACCTCCCCCTGCAGGTCCTGTAGGAGCCTCCGGGCCAGGGCCGCCACCTGCTCCACCTGCTTCTCCGTGGGCACCTGGAGGCCGTGGACGAGAAGGGCCTGGTTCCTCGCCTTGAGCACCCCCGCAAGGCCCTGAAGGGCCCGGACCTCCAGGGAGGCGAGAAGGGGTCCCCCAACACCCGCAGGAAGGCCAAGACCTCAAGAAGCCCAAGCCTTTCCCGGACCCTCGGGGGCTCGTCCCCGGGGAGGATGCGCCCTAGCTCCGCCGCCAAAGCCTCCGCCTCCTCGGGGGAAAGCCCGGGAGCCTCGGCAAGGCGGCCAAACCGCCTAAGCCGCTCCTGCAGGAGAAGCTCCAGGGCCCGGTAGGCGTGGAGGGCCGCCAGGGTGGTCTGGCCCCGCTTCCCGTACCGCTCGCTCAGGTAAAGGAGGGTGGCCGCCACCGCCAGCACCCCTTGCCGGTTGCCCAGGTCAGCGGTGACCAACAGATCCCGCGCCGCCTGGAGAAGCTCCGCCTGGCGCCTTAGGCGCTGGAAGTGCCGGTTTAGGGGGTGTTGGAGCCACACGTTCCTGCTTAGGGCCTCCAGGAGGCTTTCCGCCTTCCTGGCCGCCTCTTTAAAGTCCAGGGCCCGCCAGGCCCGGTACAGCTCGGCAAGCATGCCGTAAAGGGTATAGGCCTGGTTGCCCGTATTCCCCACGAGACGCTGGAAGTAGGCGGCCGCCCCCACGAAGTCCTCCTTTCCATAGAGCTCGGAGGCGAAGAGCCAGTCCACCTCTCCCCCCACCTCGTGGGGATCGGGCAGGACGATAAGCCGCTCCGAGCCCGCCCGGGGCCGTCGCAGGGCCACGTCGTAGTCCTCGTTGTCCACGTAGACCACCTTGACCTCGGGGAAGAAGCGACGGAAGAAAAACCCCGCCGCCGCAAGCCCAGCGCTCATGGCCTTGGTGCCGCTCGTCACGTCCAGGGCCACGGGGTCTTCCGGGTAGCGCTCCAAAAGCCTCCGCACCTCCCGGTAGATGGCGGCCACGTCGCTCTTGCCAATCTCTATGGGGTAGATGTCCACCCCCGTATCCTGGCGCAGGCGTTCCAGGAAGCGGCGGCTTTCCTCGGTGTGGAGGACGTAGACCTCCCGCGCCCCCGTGCCCAGGATGGCCAAGGCCGTGGCCTCGGGGCTCGTGCCCAAGGTGTGGAGGGAGGCGCGAAAGGGCATCCGCTCCGGAACGACCGGGGGCGCCACCCGCCAAAGGGCCAGAAGGTGCGGCCAGACCATCTCCTGGTACAGGGCCTGGGGGTTTCCCCCCGCCGCCACGGCCTCCTTGTACTGGGCCCACGCCGCTTGTACCTGCTTCCACCCTTCGTGCTCCTGAAGCATGGAAGCCTTATACCATAACCCTGCCCTCCGGTAGAATGAACCGGAACATGGCCGCAAGCCGCCCTTCCAAGAAGGAGGTCCTGGCCCGGGCGCAACACCTGGACGAGGCCAACGTGGCCCGCCTGGGGCTTATCTCCATCCAGGAACGGATTCCGGAAGGGTACGCCTCCTGGGAGGAGGAGTTTGAGTTTCTGGGCAAGCCGGTGAAGCTCGCCTGCTACGCCAGCGAGAAGGTGGGCGGCGTGCCCCACGGCCTGGACAACGAGGTTTCCCTCGCCCTTATCGCCCTCTACTTCAACGCTGGAAGCCCCGAGGACGGGACCTTCACCGCCACCCCCTACCAGATCCTGAAGCTCATGGGCCTGGACACCTCGGGCTACTACTACCAGGCCCTCAAGGAGAGCCTCATGCGCCTCACCACCGCCACCTACGTCCTCTCGGAGGCCTGGCGGGCGGATGGGCGGTGGCAGAGCGTCACCTTCCGCTACATAGAAAAGCTGGAGTACACCTCCTCGGCGGAGGGCAAGCTGGACCGGGCAAGCGTCCTCCGCATCACCCTGGCCAAGGAGATCGTGCGCTCCCTGAAGCAAAACTACGTGAAGCCCATTGACATTGAGTTCATGGCGAGCCTCCGCCGCCCCTTGAGCCGGGCCCTCTACCGGCTTCTGGACGCCCAGCGCTTCTCCCCCGAAAACCCAACCCCCCTCACCCGGTTTGAGGTGAACCTCATGGAGTGGGCCGCCGCCTGCAAGATCGTCCACAAGCGCCCCGACAAGGTGCGGCGGACCCTCGAGCCCGCCCACGAAGAGCTGATGGAGCGGCGCTACCTCCAGTCCGTGGAATACATCGGCCGGGGCCAGAACCAGACCATCGTCTACGTCTTCGGCGAGGAGGCGGGCGGCGTCCCCGACATGGAGGCGGTGGAGCTCCTCATGGCGGAAGGCCTCTCCTTCACCAGCGCCTACTCCTTGGCCCGCCGCTATTCCCTAGCCCACATCAAAGACCGCCTGGAACGGTACCGGAGCATCCTGGCCTCCGGGTACAAGCCCAAGAACAAGCAGGGCTTCCTGGTGGACGTGATCCGCGACGAAAGCGGCAAGTACGCTCGAGCCCTTCCCCCGAGCACCCGCAGGGTCCAGGCCAAGGTGGAGGAAGAGGAGGCGCGCCGGATAGAGGAAGAAGCGGAGCGGGAGTGGCAGAGCATGCCCAAGGAGGCCCAGGTGCGCCGGGCCCTCCAGGTGGCCCAGCTCCTCCTCCGCTCCCGGCTTTCCGTGGGCGACCTCGAGGACCTCACCCGCCTGATGGAGACGGGGGTTCTGGAGCCCAAGCGGGTGGTGGAGGAGCTCAAGGAAGCGGCAGCCCAGGGGACTTTGGAGGAATGGGTCCAAAGTTTCCGGATGGGGCTGGACAAATAGAGGTATCGGAAGACTTGGGGAGTTGGCGAGGCGGCGGGGGGCCAAACCCCGCCCTTTTCCCCTACCTAAGGCCCAATTCCCGCATCGCCCGGGTATCGGAAGACTTGGGGAGTTTGCCCCGCCCGGTATCGGAAGACTTGGGGAGTTTGGCGGGGTGAACTATCGGAAGACTTGGGGAGTTGGTATCGGAAGACTTGGGGAATTGCTATCGGAAGACTTGGGGAGTTTGGGGGGTGCACTATCGGAAGACTTGGGGAGTTGGTATCGGAAGACTTGGGGAGTTCTATCGGAAGACTTGGGGAGTTTTGGACCCCCACTTGCGTGCTGGAGGGGGTTTTCGCCCCGCCACCCCCCGCCCCTGTTGTTGATCATCAATAAATCAATAGTTATTTTTTTCCAGACTTTTAAAGAGAACAACATCAGCGCCGGCCTGATTGGAGTAGGTTTATATAACGGCGCACGAAGCCCCCGTTCCGGGGCTATCGTGGAATGTAGACAAAAAGCGGGGAGGGAAAGGTTTGGGGCTTGTCTTCCCCCTGGGAATAGGTTCCATGCGGCATCGCCCCGTGGTCTTGGGATAATGGACCCATGCGGGTCCTCATCCTTACGGTGGGTACCACCCGGGCGCCCCTGGAGGAGGCCTTGGCCCACCACGCCCCGGAGGGGGTGGTCTTCCTGGCAAGCCAGGACTCCCACCCCGTGGCGGCGGAGCTGGTGCGGGACTACGGGGGGTCTTTCCGGCACCACACCCTCCTCGTGGAGGATACGGAAAGCCTCCTAAAGGCCTACCAGGTGGCTCTCAAGGCTTTGGCCAAGGCCCTGGAGTGGGAGGCCACGGCCATCGTGGCCGACCTCACGGGGGGCACCAAGCCCATGGCGGCGGGGCTTGTCTTGGCCCTCACGGGGCGGGGGGTGGTCTTCAGCTACGTGGGCGGGGAGAGGCGGGACCGGGAGACGGGCCGGGTCTTACCGGGGGCGGAGCGGGTGCGCCTCCTGGAGGACCCCACAGCCCGTTTGGGCCTGAGGGAGTGGGCGGGTTTCACCCGGGCTTGGAACGCCCTGAACCTGGGCATGGCCCTCACCGAGCTGGAGGCGCTCCTGCAACGCCCCTTGAGCCCTTCGGAAACGCGCTTTTATAGCGCCCTAAGGGAGGTGGTCCTGGGGCTTATGGAGTGGGACCGCTTCCGCCACGCCCAGGCCTGGGGCCACCTCTCCCCTAGCTTGCCCGTGGCCCTGGCGGTGGCCGAGGCCTGGGGGCATGGGGCGAAGGTACGGGTCTTAAAGGGGTTGGAAAGCCTCCTTCCCCACTTGAGGGCCATTGTGGAGGCGGAGGGCAGGCCCACCTTTCCCCTCCTTCAGGACCTTTTGGCCAACGCCGAACGCCGGGCAGCCCTGGGCCGCTACGATGACGCCTTGGCCCGGCTTTACCGCGCCTTGGAGCTGGCGGTGGAGGCGGACGTGCACGAGCGTTTGGGGTTTCTCCTTAAGGACCCAAGGACCTGGCCCCAGGGGTTTCCCCCTTCCTTGCGGGACCGCATCCTGCGGCCTAGGGGCCTCATGGAGCTCCTGGAAGCGGGTTTTGAGCTGGATCTCGCCTTCGGCCAGCAGGGAACCCTGACGCAACGGCTCTTTGGGGAGAAAAACCGCCTCCAGGCCCTTCTGAACCGGCGGCACGAGAGCATCCTGGCCCACGGCACAAAGCCCGTGGGCGAGGAGGATTACCGGCGCCTCTTGGAGTTCCTCTCGTCCCTAGACCCCAGGCTTACCCCCTTACCTCCCTGGCCCAGGTTCTGATGACCCTGCACCTCGCCCAGCAAGGGACCACCTTGCGCCTTCGGGAGGGGCGGCTTGTCCTGGAAGAGGGCGGCCTTGTGCTTGCGGACTTCCCGGCCCGCAAGGTGCGGCGGGTGGCGGTGTGGGGCAACGTGCGGCTTTCTACCCCTGCCCTGGTCTTCCTCCTACGCCAGGGGGTGCCCATCCTTTTTCTGAGCCTGGAGGGGTTTCTCCACGGCGTGGCGGGGGCCTTCCCCGAGCCAGACCCCACCCACCTTCGGGCACAGTTCGCCGCCTCGCCGTTGCCTCTGGCCCGGGCCTTCGTCACAGGCAAGCTCCGCTCGGCCAGGGCGCTTTTGAAACGGTACGGACTTGAAGAGGCGGACAGGCTGGCTGCGGTCTTGGAAGACGTGGCGGAAGCGGCTTCCAAAGAGGCCCTGTTGGGGGCGGAGGGCCAGGCTACACGGGTCTACTTTGCCGGGCTAGAGAGGCTTTTAGGGGCTTATGGGCTACGAGGGCGCACCCGGAGGCCCCCACAGGACCCGGTGAACGCCGCCCTCTCGTACGGGTACGCCGTGCTCCTGGCCCGGGTCCAGTTGGCGGTGCGCTTGGCAGGGTTGCATCCTGAGGTGGGGTATCTCCATGCGGAGGGCCGCCGGAGCCCAGCCCTAGCTCTGGACTTGATGGAGGAGTTCAGGGTGCCGGTGGTGGACCACGTGGTGCTTCGCGCCTTTCGCCAAGGCCTTCTCACACCCGCTCATGGGGAAGCGCGGGAGGGCGGGGTCTACCTGAACTCCGAAGGGCGGAGGGTCCTCCTGGGGCTTTTGGAGGAGCGGTTTCTGGAGGAGGCTACCCACCCCTTAGGCTTCCGCAAGAGCTACGCCGACCTCATAGAGGTCCAGGCAAGCCGGCTTAAGGGGGCCATCTTGGGGCGGGGAACGTACACCCCCTTCTACCTCCGAAGCTAGAGGGTACTTGACACGATGGAAAGCGCACGTTTTTCGCTTTCTCATGGTATAGCTAGCCCTTGGAGGGCCTTCTTCCACCTTTTTTGGACCGCGTCAAGCGTTACGGTGAAGTGCTAGAATGGGGGTACCGGCACCCGCCGGGGGGCATCTTGACAAGCAGTTTTCCCCTTGCAGAAGGGCTTTATGCGCTTTTGCCTTCTCATCGCCCCTTTCCCATGCGCCTTCCTAACGGCATAAACCTCCAAAAATGGCCCTTATACGGCGTGTGCATATTCCAGACTTCATCTTTCTCAGAAAACCCCCTCCAAAGCGTGCCCTCCAGGACGCTATTCCTAAGGGGTTGCCGTTGCAAGAGATGCTTCCCCGTAAGGGGATTGATACCCCCGCCGTCTTTCGCCCGCCCAAGGGGGTTCCGGGAACGAGTTGCAAGAGATGCTTCCCCGTAAGGGGATTGATACACCGAAAGGGCGATAGAAGCCGCCCCGCTTTTGCTATGTTGCAAGAGATGCTTCCCCGTAAGGGGATTGATACTGTCCAGGATGGTAAATCCACCTTTTTCCAAAAAGCTAGTTGCAAGAGATGCTTCCCCGTAAGGGGATTGATACTCTTTTCACCCATCTTTCCTTGTAGGAAGGCGTCTATCACTTGTTGCAAGAGATGCTTCCCCGTAAGGGGATTGATACCAACCATAAGCAAACCGATACCGCTAGCGAACAGGACCCGTTGCAAGAGATGCTTCCCCGTAAGGGGATTGATACAGCTCTTCCCAACTAGAACGCCTAACCGCCAAAACCGGTTGCAAGAGATGCTTCCCCGTAAGGGGATTGATACGGCTATAGAACCCTGATATGTCTTTTTGCCAACCACCATGTTGCAAGAGATGCTTCCCCGTAAGGGGATTGCGTTTTGTTGTATTCTTGATTCTATGCCCAAGCGCCTCTATGCCATTGCCTACGACATCCCTGACGACACGCGCCGGGTGAAATTGGCGAATCTCTTGAAAAGCTATGGGGAAAGGGTCCAACTTTCCGTGTTTGAGTGCTACTTGGACGACAGTCTCCTGTCCGACCTTAAGACCAGGGCACGAAAGGTCCTGGACCTATCCCAGGACGCACTGCGGATTTACCCGGTACAGGGGGAGGTGCAGGTCCTGGGGGTAGGCCCCGTGGTGCGGGACGAGGCTTATGCGGTGGTTTGAGGGCTAGGTCTTAAGGAGTAGCTCTTTAAGCTCCCGCCACAACCCGTGGATGTTGCTGGCCAGCGTTTCTGCGGGCGTGGGGTTGGGCCGCATGCTGGCGTGGGCCACGTCGTTCCGGGCGTTGGTGAGTTCGTTCCAAAGGGTACCCAGGTGGGCCTTCTGGTCGGTTGAGCCCCGCTGGGCCCGCTTTTGCCACGAGCCGAGGAACGCTTCGCCTACTTGCCGCTCCTCCAAGGGGTCTAGGTTTTGTTGCAAGCAGACCCAGGTTACCATCATTTCCCGCATGAGCGCCAGCGCTTGGGCGAGGCTTCCCGTGGAAAGGAGGAGCTCTACCATATTGGCTTGGGCCTCGAGGCCCCCTTGCGTGAAGATGTCCTTCGTGGCGATGCCTTGGTAACGCTCACGCAAACTTTCCAAAAAGGCCTTCAGGGGCCAGGAGGAAGGAAACCGTTTCAGATCCTTCCGGACCTCTCCTAAGGTATTCAGGAGTTGCCGGGCGTGCTCGCTCGCCTCCTGCAACCGGAGGAGCTCTAAGGAAGTGCTCAGGTTTTCCAAGGTATTCCCCAGAGGGGCGAGCTTCCTGGCCCCCTTCCCTTCCGCCTGCCAGGTGGCCCGGTGCAGGGAGTTTAAGAGCTCTGCGAGGGGCTTTCCGAAGCCATAGCGCTTGAGGTCAGAGACCGCCTGGGTCCAGGCGAGGAGCTCCAGGAAGGGGGTGAGGTCCAAAAACTCCCCTAGGCCGTCCTCCCGAAGGGCCCCATAGACCACCCGTTCCACCCGCACGTCCTTCGCCACGCCGAGGAAGTGGAGCACCGCCAAGGCCAGCACGGGTTGGGAGCGGAAGCCGTGGGAGATGTCCATAATGAGGCTTGCTCCCGGGGGTACAGCCTCCACGATGGCGCGAAAGATTTCCCAAAGCTCTTCGGCGGTACGCCCGTCGGGGATGGGGATGGGCTCATAGGGCACCCTTGCGGCCAGGGCCTCCCCGTGTTTATCCCGAGCGGCCTGGGTGAGGAGGACCTTGAGGGTGTGCTCGGGGAAGTGTAGGGCCAGGGCCTCTTGGGTGTAGGGCGTGCGGTACGCTTTGCCGTCCAGGGTATAGGGAACCTCTTGGTAGTTTCCCGTGCCGAGAAACGAGAGGATGAGCTTCTTTGGGTCACGTTCCATGGGGAACCAACCGTCCCACGGCCCACCCTAAGGGGTAGCCGTCCCGGGGGCTTGGGGCCCCCGCCGTCTTGCGGGTTTTGGGTTCCTGGGCCTCGGGGTAGTCCTCGGGCAGGAGGAGGGCGAGGCGCAGGGAAAGCGTCCCTGAGCCAAAGCCCACGCGCAAGGGGAAGGTTTCGGGGTCCTTGAGGCGGCGCTCCAGCTCCTGGTAGACCTCGAGGGCCCGCCCAAGGCCGTACTCCTCGGCGTAGCCCCTTTCCCACTCCGCCACGTGGCCGTAGTACTCCCTCAGCGCCCGTACCAAGGCCTTGGGGGGTACAGGCCCCGCCACCCCCCCGTGCTGGGCAAGCCCCGCCTGATAGCGGAACCGGAAGCGGAAGCGGCTTCCCTTGCGGAAGGTTTCCGCCAGGAGGATGGTCCGGTCCAGGGCCCCCTTGGGATGGAAGACGCCGATGCGGTTCAGGAAGCCCTCCCCCGGATCCGAGTCCGTGAGGCGCACGGCGCGGAAGGGGTCCCGGTAGAGGTCCCGGCTCGTCCGCCCGTTCTTGGGGACGAGGTAGCCCAAGACGGCTCCTTCAAAGTCCTGGTTGTGGGATAGCTTAAGCTCCCGCGGGGGCCGGATGAGGGCGTCCTCCTCGGGGCCCGGTTTCCGCCACTGCCAGGCTCCCTGCCGCCACTCCAGCACCGCTTTCCGCTCTACCAGAGTCCAATAGAGCCAGGCGGTGCGCAGGGCACCCTTCACGCTGGAGCCGGGGAGGTAGGGCCCCCGGGGGCTATAGGGCAGGGGGCGGTATTCCAGGAGGGCCTCCTCCGTGGCCCCTTGGATGGTGTCCAGGAAGGCTTTGCTGGCGGGGAGGGTGCGCAGGATGGCCTCGCGGGGGATCTGCCCCTCCCGGTAGAGGTGGCGGAGGACGTCCTGCGCCCCCTTGGGACCCTCGGCCACCCTGCGCAGGAAGGCCTCCCGGCGCTCCGGGGAGAGGGCGAGGAGGAGGGCCGAAGGGTCCAAAAGGTGGACCCGCTTCCCTTCAAAGTCGGGCACGTAGGCGTAGGCGGGGTAGGTCTCCCCGGTGCCCACGTGGACGGGGGAGAGGAGCTCTAGCTCCAGGCTATAGGCTTCCAAGAAGCTCATACCCGCACCCCCAAGGGAAAGACCTGCAGGACCTCGAGGACCTTCACCCCGTTCTCTGGCGATTCGCCCGGGGTCACGTCCAGAAGCGTTAGGGTGGGTTCCCGGTAAACGCTGCCCTCCTTGGTGCGCACATGGGGCCGCTTGAAGGGCTTGGCCCCCACGTACCCCCCGCCCAGGCGGCCCCAGTAGGGCTCCAGCTCGTAGTAGAGGGCCCCCTGCAGGGGTCCTGGAGCCAGGGTGGCGTAGGCGGTGGGATTTCCCGCCTCGGGGAGGTCCACCTGCTCCTGCCCTTCCACGTGGAACCACCCCGCCCCCACGCTGGCAAGCCCCCCATACCCCATCTCCCCCACGAAGCGAAGCCCTTCCAGGAGGTCAAAGGGGGGCGTGCCCACGGCGTAGACGGCGTACCGCCCCTCGGGGAAGAAGAGGTCTTGGGCGAAGAGCACCCCCTTCCTGGCCCCACCCGTGGCCCGGTCAATCCCCACCCGGAGGCGCCGGAGGGGGCGGCCAAGCCTAGGGCCCATGTTTTCCCGCACCTCAGGGGCGTCCAGGAGGGCCTCCTCTCCCCTTTCCGCCACCTGTTGGAAGGTGGCGAAGCTCAGGAAGGCCAGGTTTTTGAGGCGCTTGCGGAGCTCGGTCTCCTCCACCAGCACCGGGGGCAGCTTGGGCCGGGGTAAGAAGCCCTCGGGGAAGGCGCTGGAAAGGCGGAAAGGGAGGCTGGGTAGCCGCTCCAAGAGCTCCTCCAGGGCTTCCTTGCCGTGGGTGTAGCGGTACCACCAGAAGAGGTGCCCTAGGAGGGTGGGGGCCCGGGGCAGGGCCTTCACCGGCCCCCTAAAGCGGAGGTAGTAGGCGGTGGCCCTCATGCCAGGCTCACTTAGGTGATCTTGAGCCGCTCCCTTAGGGGCTGGCCTTCCTGGTCCTCCAAAGGCTTGTCCGGGTGGAGGAAGTACACCTGGCCGTAACCCCGGCTGATGTGCCCCCCGAGGCCGTCCAGCTCCAGGAGCTCCAGGGCTCGGAGGACATAGCGGTGGAAGTGCTCCTCGTCCAGGGGATCCAGGACCCGGTAGACCATTTCCACGTGGAACCGCGCCCCCGCGGGCACCCTTTCCGTGGTGCGGGGGTTAGCGAAGCCCCCAAGGCGGGGGATGAAGACCTCCTGCTTGATCTCCGTGAGGTAGCCGCCACGGGAGATGGTCCTCTCCAGCTCCTCTTTGGAATCCCGGGTGAGGTAGGCGTCCCGCACGAGAAGCCGCGTGGGGCCCCGTTCCCTTGCGACTTGCATGGACTCCTCGTCGTTTTCCGGGGCGAGGCCGAAGATGCGGGCCACGGGGTCCTTGGGGTCGGGGGAGGCGTAGACGTGCTTGTCCTTGGCCTTGAGGATGTAGTCCCCGCCCAGGCTCCACTCCAGGAGGTAGCGAAGCTTGCCCTTAAGGCTAGAGCCCGGGATATAGGGCTCGTCCGTGAGGGGGTTGCGGATCACGGGGTTGTCCAGGTCGCCGATGGCCATCTGGTCCCGGCTCATCCCGATGCGAAGGCCCGTCTTGGCGAGAAGGATGGCCTGGATGCGGAGGAGCTTTTGCAACCTCATTTCGCACCTCTCAGTCTTTCTTCCCCCTTTCGATATTCATGCATACCCTTGACAGCAAAGGAAAAGGGGGCGCTTGGTGAGCTGTGGAAGAACACCAGACGCCCCCTTCCATCCTACCCCTGCCCCTGGAGGAACTGGTCCCCCTGCTCCAGGCATGGCTCCAAGCCCGCTTGCCAGAAGGGGAGAGAAAACCCGGCAGGCCCAGGACCTTCTCCGACCTCAGCCTCTTTCTCTTCCACCTGGTCCGCGCCCTCCTGGGCTTCTCCAGCGAACGCATGCGCCGGGAACTGGCCCGCAACCCTAGGCTCCGCAAGCGCCTCGGTCTAGAGCGCGTTCCCTCCTCTGCCACCCTCAGCGAGCGGAGCCGGAAGCTACCCTGGCCCCTCCTGCGGGGAGGGAAGCGGGTGGGCCGGGGGAGGCGGGTGCTGGCCATGGACGCCACCCTTCTCCCCGCCCAGAGGTCGGATGGGGAGGCGGCTTGGGGCGTGGGCTCGGATGGGGGCTGGGTTTATGGGTACAAGCTCCACCTCCTCGTGGACCTGGACACGGGGGAGGTGCTGGCCCTACGGGTGACCCCGGCCTCATGGCACGACTCCCCGGTGGGGCGGGGGATGCTCTGGGGGGTGGAGAGGTTTCCTGGGGAGAAGCCCCCCGTGGTGGTGGCGGACGCGGCCTACGAGGGGGAAGCCAACTTTCGGTTGACGAGGAGGCGAGGGATGCTTCTGGTGACGGGGCATAACCGGAGACGGGGAAGGCCAAAGGGGAGGGGGCGGCTTTTGAACCTGCGGCGGCGGGGGAGAGGTGCGTACCGGAGGCTTTTGGGGCGGCGGTGGGAGCTGGAGACGGTCTTTGGTCTGCTGAAGGGGCCGATGGGGCTGGTGGGGGCGGTGGGGAGGGTACGGGGGCTGAAGGCGGTGGCCCTGCAAGTGGAAGCTTGGGTGATGGCCTGGAGCGTGGTGGCCCAGCTTCTTGGGCAGGCGGGTCTGCCCATCACCCGGGTGTTGCGGGCGGTGGCGTGAGGTGAGTACGCAGGTGAATATCCGAAAAGGGGGCTCTCAGTCTTTCTTGCCAAAGGCGTAGAAATAGGCCAGCACGGCCTCCACGTACTTCATCATGGCTTCAAAGTCCTTCGGGGTCCGTTTGCCGCTGTCAAGGGCCTCGTTGAGGAAGCGAACGAAACGATGCGCTTCTCTTAGAGGCCCCTGGGAACGGGTGTTGTAGGCGAGTTTGGCCTTCAAGAGCTCCAGCTGGGGCACCAGACGGGCGAAGGCCAGGGCTTCGTCCTCTTCTTTCCGCTCCTTCTGGAAGCGGTTTTCCAGGGCCCTGAGCTCGGCAAAGTAGTTGCGGAACTGGCTAGACTTTACCTTTCCTTCCTCTACCAGTTCCTTGGCCACCTCCTGCGCTCGCGCGAAGATGGTGGGGTCCAGGATGCCCTTTTCCCGATCCCGATAGAACTCCAACGCCGGCATTCACGCCCTCCTTTCCAGGTATAGCGCCCACTGGACCCAGACCGGCAGGTAGCGCCAGGCGGGGTCCATATGGTCCAGGAGTTTTAAGTAGCCCTTCCAGGTTTCCTCGTCCTTCTCCCGTACCCGCCTCAAGGCGTAGGCCAGGAGGGGCTTGTAGGCCATGCGCTCCCCCTCGTCCAGGTCCGCCGCCATGAAGCGTTGCCACAGGGAAAGCCACCGGTAGGCCTGGGCCTTGCTCACCCTTTCCCCCTGGAGGTAGCGCCGTAGGCCCTCCTGCCAGGCGCGGAGGGCGGGGAATTCCTCCCACGGCACCGCCAGGCCGAAGAGGAAAAGCCTCCCCCGCCCCTCCCCTTTGGCCCGCTTCTCCGCCGCCTGCAGGGCCTGGGCCATCTGGGGCACGGGGGTCTTGGGGGGAAAGAGGAGGAAGGCCCCCGAGAGGGTGAGGGCGGGGTGGCGGGTGTAGAGGCGGTAAAGCCTCTCCAGGTCCAGGGCGAAGTCCAAAAGGGCGTCCCAAGGCCCCAGGAGGAAGAGGTCGTCCCCGCCCGAGTAGACGCTGTAGAGGAGGGGGTAGCGCTCGGCCTTGCGTTGGGCCTCCAAGTCGTTCCACCCGAGGAGGCCTCCGTACCGGGAGGGGTTTTGGATGAGCTCCAGGACCTCCACGCTGAAGAACCACTCCAGGGCCCGGGAGAGGGCGGCGATGCGGCTTGGGGTGGCGAGGTCCTTTTCCTCCCTGCGAAACCCCGTGGCGAAGGCCTCCCCCATGCGGTCGGCGTCCAGGAGGAGGCCGCCCAGGTAGGGAACCCCTTGGGAGAGGTGGGCGAGCTCGGAGAAGGTGAGGGGGCGGTCCTTGGTGAGGCCTTCCTCTTCGTCCCAAAGGCCTTCCTCCCTGGCCCATTTCCCGTACTCCTCCAGGTTCCACCCCTTGGCCCTGAGGGCGTGGCCCACCGTGGGGAGGTGGCCCAGAAGGGGCTTCACCTCAAAGGGGGCGCCGTCCGGGGCGAAGTCCGCCCGGGCCCGGTAGGTGTGGTGCGGCGGGGCCCCAAAACCCCCTTGGCCCAGGGCCGCCTTCAGGGGGGGGAAGGGGAGGAAGGGCTTCGGTGCCCCATCGGGGAAGAAGCCCACCCGGTCGCTTCGCGGAAGGAGCCCGCCCAGTTCCCGCTCCCTTTCGCACCCCAAGCAGAGGCTTCCGGGCTCGTCCTTCCGGGCGGGCCTTAGGCCGCAGGCGGCGCAAGGCCTAAGGGCTTCCCTTACCGCTTCCGTGGGAGTGAGGGCGGAAAGGGGCCTGAGCTTGGCCTCCGCCAGGGCGCGGTGGGCCCGTTGGAGGGCGGCGGGGAAGCGGCGGAAGTCCTCGCCCTTTAGGGGCACCCAGGCCAGGTAGGGGAGGAGGCTTGCCCCGTTCTCCAAGGCCCACTTTTCCCAGGCCCCCCGGGCCTCCGCCAGCGCCTTTTGGGCTTCAGGGGTGTTGGGGAGGAGGAGGTAGAACTTGCCCCCCGCCCCCAGGATGCGGTTTAGGGGGGTGAGACCTACCCTGAAGAGGAGGCCCAGGGCCATGGCCTCCCCCGCCAGGCTCACCTCGAGGCTCCGCGCCCTAAGCCGTTTGGCGATGCCCCCCACCCCGGTCTCCGCCCCGGCGATGCGGTAGATGTGGCCCTGGATCCCCCCCATGTCCCCCACCGCCAGCAGGAACTTCTCCCCGTCCTGCCGGAGGGCTTCCACGGAGGGGTTCCCCCCATGGTAAAGCCAGAGGGCGTGGGCGATGGCGGCGGTGAGGCGGAGGTGATCGTAAAGGGAGACGTCGGGCTCGCTTTGCGTGTCGGCGGGGACCAGGGAGAGGGTTTCCTGGAGGGCCGCCGCCAGGCCCAGGAGGAGGCCTTCCGGGCTTAGGGCGGGGGCTTGCACCAGCCCTTTGAGCCGCTCCTCCAGGCGCTCCACCAGCCGGCGGTAGACGTCCTTGCCCGTGTTGGGGGTGCGGCTTGGGTAAGGGCTTCCCGGGGTGAGGCCGGTCCCCTGGCCGTGGACGGGGCTTAGGCCGAGGTCCTCTTCCCCTTCCTTCCCCTGCAGGCGGAGCCGGGAGAAGATGGGCTTTAGCGCCACCTCCGAGGGGGTGCCGCTCCCCTCCCCTTCCCGCTCCTGGGAGGCGTAGGTGTCCGCCAGGGCCACGCACCACTCCTCCGGGGTCTTGGGCTGGTAGAGGGGCCGGTCCCGCCAGCCCTCGTGGTGGCGGCTCGCCGTCTGGGCGAGCCAGCTGGTCCCTACCCCTGCCCTTTCCCAGAGAGGGGCATGGCGCAGGACGAAGCGGGCGGTGTGGGCGGTGTGGGTGCGGTCGGGCATTCCTTCGGGATGCTCCCCCCAGTGGGCCCGGGAGTAGAGCTTGCCCACATCGTGGACCAAGGCCGCCAGGGCCACGCTAAGGGCGTTGCGCATGCTGTGAGGAGTATATCCGGGGGGCTTCCCCGCGCGTGTGACGGATGCACAGGGCGGGGGCCCGGTAGAATCGGCCCGTGGTCTTGGCGGCGGTGGTCCTTCTCCTGGAGGGCGAGGCGCCTCCCGAGCCCCTGGGCCTACGGGGGTTTTTCTACCGCCTCCTGCGGGAGGTGGCCCCTGGGGTACACGACCAGGGGGAAAACCCCTTCGCCTTGGGGTTTGGGGGGAAGGAGGGGGCCTACTGGGCGCGGATAAGCCTCCTCGTGGAGGAGCTCTACGCCCGGCTCTCCCCTCTCCTCTTCGCCCTCGAGGGCCAGGAGGTGCGGCTGGGCTCCCCCTTCCGCCTGAAGGCGGTGCTCCAGGAGGGGCACCCCTGGGCAGGGATCACCACCTACCCGAGGCTTTTCCAAAACCCCGGGGGGCCAGACCTTCCCCTGCGTTTCCACGCCCCCACCTTCTTCCGGCGCAAGGGGGTGCACTACCCCGTGCCCGAGCCGAGGCTGGTGATGGAGAGCCTCCTGAGGCGCCTCGAGGCCTTCGGGCCCCTCAAGGCCCCGGAGGGGGTGCGGGAGGCCCTTTTGGAGAGGACCACGGTGCGCTGGCTAGAGGGGCGCACCCTTAAGGCGGAGACGGAGGTGGACGCCGCGGGCTTTGTGGGCCGGGTGGTCTACCACCTCCCCAGGGCCACGGAGGAGGAACGCCTTTGGCTTTGGGCCTTGGGCCGGTTTGCCTTCTTCGCCGGGGTGGGGGCCAAGACAGCCTTGGGCTATGGGCGGGCCAAGGTCTTCCCCTTGGGGGAGGGGGATGGGTAGGCTCCTCCTGGTCCTGGCCCTCGCCCTCGGGGTGGGGTGGCTTTGGGGGCGGCCCAAGCCCCCGCCCCCGGGGGTCCTGGCGCCCCACCCCCCGGCGCAAAGCCCCTTGGGGCCGGAGGACCCCCGCGTCCTGGTGAAGGGCGCCTACCGGCTGGAGCCCGTGGCCCGGTTTGCCCTGGAGGCCCGGCTTCTCAGCAAGCGCCGCTACCGCTTTGACCGGGGGGCGGCCATCGCCCCGTGGGACTTCGCCCTGGGCTGGGGCAGGATGTCGGACACCGCCGTCCTGAGCCGCATGCGCATCTGGCAGGCGGACCGCTTCTACTTCTACGCAGGTTCCGGAGAACCCCCCATTCCCCTTGGGGAGATAGGGGAAAGCAGCGCCAACATGCACCTTATCCCCGCCAGTCCAGGGGTGGAAGGGGCCCTTGCCCGGGCACGGCCGGGCCAGGTGGTGCGCTTTGCGGGTTATCTGGTGAACGTGTACGGGCCGGATGGGTTTTTCTGGCGGACCTCCACCACCCGCCAGGACACGGGGGCAGGGGCGTGCGAGATCGTCTTCGTGACCGCCTTTGCCCGGCGCTAGGGGGCGGGGTGCCCCGGAGGCCGGGGAGAGGAGCCGGGGCCCGATGCCCGGCGGGGCTTGGGCCGCGGCCGCTTTTCCGTGGAATACGGGTTTTGGGAGGTGGCGGCTTCGGCCCAAAAGGCCTCTTTGGAAAGCGGCAAAGGCCGTGCTCCTGCGCCTGGGGCCACCTAGTCCATCCGGGGTCCACGCCCCGAGGACGGAGACGGTGCCCCTTCGCCGGGCCTACCCCTTGGGCCTTTCCCGGAAAGGACGCTTTAGGGGCCGTGCGCCCTTGGCCGGTGCCGGGGGGCATCCCGGCCGGGTGAGGCGGCCCGCACCCGCCCCTTGCGCAAACGCGCACTTTCCTGGTAGCCTTCCCTCATGAAACGGGAAAGGCTGGTTCCCCTCACGGAGTGGGCCCGGAAGGAGGGGATTTCGGAGAGCCTGGCCCGGAAGTGGATCAAGGAGGGCCGGGTGGAGGCCATGCGCCTCGGGCACTATTGGTACATTCCCGAGGAGGTGGAGGGCCCCGAGCGGGGGACGCAGGTCTACACCCTCTTCACCCATGCGGGCGGGGCCGGGAAGACCTCTTTGGCCCGGGATCTGGGCTTTGAGCTGGCCTCGAGGGGGTACCGGGTCCTCCTCATTGACGCCGACCCCCAGGCCAACCTCACCGCCTGGCTAGGCGTGGACCCGAGCGGCGTCCAGGACGAGGAGACGCTCCTTCGGGTCATCCGCCAGGACCTGTTGCCGGCGCCCAGGGAGGTGGGCCGGAACCTCCACCTCATCCCCGCCTCCGTGAACCTGGCCGTGGGGGAGCTGGAGTTAGACCGGAAGCCCCTGGGGGCCCTGGCCCTGCGCACCGCTTTGGAGAGGGTGGAGGGCTACGACCTGGTCTTGGTGGACTCCCTCCCCTCCTTGGGTTCCTTGGCGGTGATGGCCGCCTTGGCGGGGGACGGCCTCCTGGTCCCCGTGGAAACCGGGGCCAAGGGGGTGCAGGCCCTGAGGGCGGTGATCGGGGTGGCCAAGGAGTACCGGGAGGCCCTGCGCAAGGTGGACCCCGAGGCGGTGGCTGGGCGGAGCCATATCATTCGCACCTTCATCCCCACCAAGTACGATGCCCGCACCGCGGGGGACAACCGGGTCCTGGAAACCATCCAAGAGTTGGAGGAGGTCGCCCCCGTGGCTCCCCGCATCGCCTATCGTCCGGGCCCCCACCGCCGGGCCACGGAGGAGGGGGTACCCATCCAGCTCACGGGGGACAAGGAGGCGGCGGAGGAGATCGCCCGGCTCGCTGACTTCCTGTTGGAACAGGTGTTCCGCTTTGAGGAGGTGGTGGCGTGAGCGCCATCCGGGCTTACCTCAAGGGCTTGGTGGAGGAGGCCAAGCGCCCCGCCTCCTCCGTGGCCCTCCTGGGCGAACTCGTACCCCGTCCCCAGCCCCGGCGCCGCTTTGAGGAGGCCTCCCTCCAGGCCCTGGTGGAGTCCATCCGGGCCCACGGGGTCCTGGAGCCCCTCCTGGTCCGCCCCTTGGAGGGCGGCAAGTACGAGATCGTGGCGGGCGAGAGGCGGTACCGGGCGGCCCAGATGGCGGGCCTCACGGAGGTGCCGGTGGTGGTCCTGGAGGTGGACGAGAAGGCCGCCTCCGCCATCGCCCTCATGGAGAACCTCCAGCGGGAGGACCTGAACCCCTACGAGGAGACGGTGGGGATCCTGGACCTCCTCGCCCTGGAGCTAGGGAAGAGCAGGGAAGAGGTGGTGAGCCTGCTCCACCGGATGCGTGACGAAGCCAGGGGGAAAGTTCCCCATAACGTTATGGGGAACCCTGAGGCCCAGAAGGTGGAGGAGGTTTTCCGCCTCCTCGGGCGCATGACCTGGGAGTCCTTCGTGCAAAACCGGCTTCCTCTCCTAGGGCTCCCCGAGGACCTAAAGGAGGCCCTCGAGGCCGGTTCCATCCCCTACACCGCCGCCCTGGAACTGAAGAAGGTGAAGGACGACACCCTCCGGAGGGCCCTCCTGGAGGAGGCGAAGGCGGGGCTTTCCCTCCGGGACCTAAAGGCCAAGGTGCGGGAGGCCCTGAAGCGGGAGGGGGCCCCGAGGCCCTGGTACCGGGAGGTGGTGGCCAGGCTCAGCCGCCTGGACCTCGAGGCCCTTCCCTCCGAAAGGCGGCGCCTGGTGGAAGGGTTGCTCAGGGAGCTTGAGGCCTTGCTCCCCTGAGGGTCCGGGTGGCGGCTTCTTGGGCTTTCCTCGGTGGGGCCGTGGCCCGGGCGCCTCAACCCCTTCCCGGGACGCCCAGGGTGGGGGAGGCTTTGGGGGGTGCCTGGGGCAGTTTCCCTAGGGAGGGGCACCCCTACCCCCTCGGGCTCCCAAGCCTCCCCTTCCCAAACCTCCCGGGGCTTCCCTTTGGGGAGAGGGCTAGGAGCCAAGGGCCCTTTAGCCCCTTCCCCTGCCGGTAGGGGAGGGGGTGCCTCGGCGCCCCCCACCCGTCCCCTTCCCGCCAGAGGTGCGCTGTTGGCTTCCCCTTTTCGCCCATAGGCTCGCGTTGGTAAGGCCCTCGCGGGCGTTCTTGGGAGGGAACTAGGCCCGTCCTCCTCCCCTAGCCCCTCTTAGGGCCAGGGCGCCCTGGGGGAGCCTCTTTTCCTTCCCCTTGGCCTCCACCATGAGGTCGGCGGGGCCGGGGAGGGCCTTTAGGAGCCTTTCCCAATCCTCCTCGGAGACCTGGAAGGCGTGGGCCCCGGGGCGCTTGGACGGGTCCTGGCTTGCCAGGTGGACCTTGGGCCTTCCCCGCCAGGTGGGGAAGGCGAGGCGGAGGGCCTCCTCCAGGGTGAGCCGCCCGGGGTTGAGGGCGTGGTGGAGGGTGTCCACCACCACGGGCACCCCCAAGGCCTCCGCCGCCTCAAGGACCTCCTCCACGGGCCAAAGCCGCTCGTCGTTCTCCAGGGCCAGGTAGCGGAGGACCTCCCCTTCCCCCCTCAGGTTTTCCACGAAGCGCCGGAGGGCCCGCCCCCGGTCCCCGTAGGCCCCGCCCAGGTGGAGGACCAGGACCCCGTCCTCCGCTCCGAGGAGCGTGAGGGCGCGGGCGGAGTAGCGGAGTTCCGCCAGGGAGCGCTCCACCACCCGGGGGTCGGGGCTTCCCGGGTTCACGTACTGCCCCGGGTGGAAGGAAAGCCGTATGCCCAAGGCCTGGGCCAGGCCCCCGAGGCGGCCGAGCTCGGCCCCGTGGGCCCCCTCCCAGGGGTAGGGGAAGGCGGGGTGGGAGGCGAAGGGGATGAGGTGCTGGCCGATGCGGAAGAGGCCGAAGCCATGGGAGGCGTTCCAGCGGAGGATGCGTTCCAGGTCACGGAGGTTCTCCGCCACCTTGGCCCGAACCCTCTCCTCCGTGAGGGAGGCGAGGCGCAGGGTGTGGTTGGTGCTCGCCCCTAGGGTGAGGTTTTCGCAGGGGTAGCCCAGGCGGATCACCGCCGGACCTCCGCCTCGAGGAAGACCTCCACCTCGTCCCGCACCTCCAGGAAGAGGAAGCGGGGCCGCTCCAGGCCCCACTCGGAAAAGCGGGTGGTGAAGCGGCCCTGGAAGCGGTAGCCCTCGAGGGTTTGCCGGAGCTCCCCTTCCAGGCGCACGGGGCGGGTGCGGCCCGCCAGGGAGAGCTCCCCCTCCACCACGAACCGGGCCCCGGCGAAGGAGGCCCGCTTGGGGTAGAGGCAGGCCTCGGGGTACTCCTTTGCCCGGAGGATCTCCAGGGCCTTCTTGTCCCTTTCCCCGATCCCCGAGTCCCAAGCCGCCTGCTCCAGGCAGACCTTTCCCGAGGCCCGCTCCCCGTCCCACTGGACCTCCCCCCGGGCCGTGGGGTTCACCCCCTCCCAGCTCCCCAGGGGGTAGTAGCCCCGGTAGCGGGCCACGCCCTCCACGGCGTAGGGGGCCTGGGCGAAGGCCAGGAGGAAGAGGAAAGCGGTCCACATTCTCATGGCCGGAACCTCCAGGTTTCCCCCAAGGTGGCGAAGTCCCGGAAGCCCAGGAAGAGGATGGGCCGCCTTTTGGCCTCAGGGCTTCCCTCGGTGTGGACCACGTCCCCCAGGAAGAGGGCGTGGTCCCCGTCCGTGGGCCACTCCGCCACCTTGAGTTCAAAGACGGCGAGCGCCCCCTCGGGAACCCGGGTCCGGGCCAGGGCCTGGGCGGGCCTCAGGGCCACGCCCAACCGTTCCGCCTTGCGCACGCGCCGCCCCGAGAGGTAGCCCGCCCGCACCACCCAGGCCCGCGCCTCCCAGGGGAGGAAGCAGAGGGCCCCTTCGCCGAGCTCCCGGAGGAGGCCTAGGGTGTGGTTCTTCCGGTCCACGGCCAGGAGGAAGCGGAAGGGGTCTTTGGACACAGGGGTCCACCAGGCCATGGGCATGAAGTTATCCCCCACGGCGAGGAGGGCGAGGCGCATGGGGTAGAAGTGGGCCGTGTAGCGGGCCCCCACGGCTACACCTCCAGGACCTCGGGCGGGGGCTCGGCCAGGACCCCTCGCAGGACCCTTTGGGCCGCCTCCTCGGGGGCGAGGGCCCCCTTGGGCGGGCCCCCGAGGGGGTTCCAAAGCGCCGTGGCCACGGCGGGAAGGCGTACCAGGACGAGATGGACCCCTTCCCGGCGGAACTCCTTGCGGGCCGCTTCCAGGTAGGCTTCCAGAGCCCCCTTGGCGGCGGCGTAGGCGGCGAAGGCAGGAAACCGCACGTAGGCGGGATAGGCCCCGAAGAACACGGCGCGGGCCCCAGGCCGGAAGCGGGCGTGCTTGAGGACGTGGTGGGCGGTGAGGAGGTGGGCCTGGAGCATCCCCTCCAGGAGGTCCCTTGGGGTTTGCCGCACCGGGGCCCGCCCCGCCACGCCCACGGCGTGGAGGAGGAGGTCCAAGGGCCCCGCCTCCTCCAGGAGGGCCTGGGCCTCCAGCTCGTCGGAGAGGTCGGCGGGGATGGGTTTACCCCCCACCTCCTCCGCCAGCGCCCTCAGGGGCCCCGGGCGCCGGCCGGAGAGAAATAGCTCGTGCCCCCTTAGGGCCCAGGCCAAGGCTCCCCCTAAGCCTCCCGTGGACCCAAGCACCAGGACGCGCATGCCTCAAGCCTAGGGAAGGAGGAGGAAGCCCTTTGTAGCCTGGGCCAAGGCTAGGCGAGGGCTTCCCGTTGCCGTTCCGCCTCCTTGGCGATGGCCCGCGCCAGGTCGCTGAAGATGCGGGCGTGGATGGGGTAGAGCGCCCACCAGTAGAGGAAGCCCGTGAGGCCCACGGGGGCGAAGTAGGCGGTCTGGACCAGGCGGCAACCTTCCCCCTCGGGAAGGGCCTGCCACTCCAGCCACGCCTTCCCGGGCAGGCGCATCTCCGCCCTGAGGCGGAGGAGGCGGCCCGGCTCCACCGCCTCCACGCGCCAGAAGTCCACGGCCTCCCCGGGGAGGAGGAGGGTGGGGTGGCGCCGGCCCCGCCGTAAGCCCGGGCCCCCCAGGAGCCGGTCCACGAGCCCCCGCAAGGCCCAGGCCCAGCCCCAGACGAGCCACCCCCGCTCGCCCCCCAAGGAGGCGAAGACCCGGTAGACGGCCTCGGGGGGTGCCTGGACGGGGAGGGTGCGCACCTCGCGGATAACCCCCTCCCGGTCCTCCAGGAAGTAGCTCCGCCCCTGGAGGGCCCCCGACCAGCGGGTTTCCACCTCGCCCAGGGCGGTGCGCTCCAGGGCCAGGGCCACCGCCTCCCGGTAGGGGATGGGGTCCACCTCGGGGAAGAGGGCCTTGGCCCGGGCGGTGTCCGCCACCAGGGGGTGGAGGATGCCCTCCACCAGGGGCAGGGCCAGGCGGTTGGGGATGGGGGTGACGAGGCCCACCCAAAGGGCCGCAAGCCTGGGGGCCAGGACGGGCACGGGGAGGATGAGGCGCTTGAGCCCCCGCACCTCGGCGTAGGTCTCCATCATGGCCTTGAAGGAAAGGGGCGGGGCCCCCACCTCCACCACCCCCGAGGGCCCCTTCTCCAGGGCCTGGAGGAGGTAGGCCAGGACGTCGCGGATGGCGATGGGGGAGACGGGGTTCAGGACCCAGCGGGGGGCCACCATCACGGGGAGGCGTTCCGTGAGGTAGCGGACCATCTCAAAGCTGGCCGAGCCCGAGCCCACGATGGGCCCGGCGCGGAACTCCGTGGTGGGCACCCCTCTCCGCAGGATCTCCCCCACCCGGGCCCGGCTCGCCAGGTGGGGGGAAGGCCGCCCCTTCCGGGGCAGGAGCCCCCCCAGGTAGATGGCGTGGGGGAGCCCTACCCTTTGGGCCACCCGGACGAAGGCCGTAGCCTGGCGCTCCTCCGCCTCCTGGAAGCGGGCCTCCGAGAGCATGGCGTGCACCAGGTAGTAGGCGGCCTCCACCCCCTCCAGGGCCCGGAGGAGGGCCCCTTCGTCCTCGAGGCTCCCCTCCACCACCTCCACCCGCTCCGCCCAGGGGCGGCCCCCAAGGCGGCGGGCGTCGCGGACGAGGACGCGCACCCGGTGGCCCCTCTCCAGAAGCCGGGGCACCAGCCTTCCCCCCACGTAGCCCGTGGCGCCGGTGACCAAGACCCGCATGGGCCTAGCCTAGCCCCGCCCGTCTACCGGGATGGTGGCGGGGAAGGGTTTTCCAGGAGGACGATCCCCTCCCGGGCCGCCTCCCCCACTACCCCGAGCTCCTCCCTTCGGGCGGCCCACTCCTCGGGGGTTAGGGCCACGTAGTCCACGTGCCGCAAGGGAAGGGTCCGGTGGAGGAGGAGGAGCCGGTCCAGATAGTTCATCCCCCGGAAGGCGGGGGAGACCACCAGGAGGTCGTAGTCGCTTTCCAAAAGGGCGTCCCCGCGGGCGCGGGAGCCGAAGAGGAGGGCCAGGGCGATGGGGAAGGGGGCTTGGCGCAGGGCTTCCTTCAGGGGCGCAAGCTCGCCTCCACCCATGAGAGCACCTCCTTGGCCGCCTCGAGGCGCGCCTCCCCTTGGGCCTTCCCATAGAGCCGGGCGGGGAGGGTGCCCGCCACGTCGGGGTAGCGGCTCAGGGTGAAGGGGCGGCTTGCCTCCCGCACCCCCTCGGGAGCCCCCAGGCCCTCCGCGAGGGCCAGGAGATCGTGGGACCGGGGATAGGTGCGCAGGCGCTCCACCCCTAGGGCTTTCTCCCCCGCCTGCTGGGCGAAGACGGCGGCGGAGTACCCGTTCCCTGGAGGGTTTCCGCCGTGACCCGATCCTCCCGGGCTTGGGCGAGGAGGTTTGCCGCCTCGGGCCGCACCGCTTCCAGTATAGCCTGGGCAAAGGTTTTTCCCTCCCTGGGCTCCTAGTCTGGGGCACGTGCGGGCGGTGGTGGTGGGGGCCGGGATCGGGGGCTTGGTGGCGGCCCAGGTCCTTAAGCGGGCGGGCCTCGAGGTGGTGGTGCTGGAGGCCCACACCTACCCGGGGGGGCTTGCGGGAAGCTTCCATCACCGGGGCTTCCGCTTTGAGGCGGGGGCCACCCTCCTCACGGGCCTCGCCCCCGGCGCTCCCCTGGCCTTGGCCCTGGAGGCGGCGGGGGTGGAGCCCCCCGTCAGGCCCCTTCCCGAGGGCTTTCCCCTCCTCCAGGTCCTCCTCCCCCGGGGCCCCCTCGTCCGGCCCGTGGGGCGGGAGGCGGAGCGGGAGGCCCAGGTGGACTTTTTCGGGAAGGGGGTTCTCCCCTTTTGGGCCTGGCAGCGGGACCGGGCGGAGCGCCTCCTCGCCCTAGCGCCCCGCCTCCCCTGGCCCCCCGAACCCGAGGAGGCGCCCCTCCTCCTCCGCACCCTCCCCGGGCTTCTCCCCCTCCTGCCGGACCTCCTCGCGCGGGCCTCGAGGCGGGCCCCGGAGGACCCGGCCTTCCGCCTTTTCCTCGAGGCGCAACTCCTCATCAGCGCCCAAACGAAGGACCCCTACGCCCTCTACGCCGCCCTGGGCCTGGACCTGCCCCACCTGGGGGCGGCCCTTCCCCCCTACGTGGGCCTTCTGGCCGAGGCCTTGGCGGGGGGCCTCGAGGTGCGCTACAAGGCCAGGGCGGTGCGCCTCCTCCACCGGGAGGGCCGGGCCCACGGGGTGGAGGTGGTCTACGGGGGCCGGCGCCGGGGGGAGCGGGAGGTGGTGGCGGGGGAGGTCTTCGTCCTCAACGTCCCCCCCGAGCCCCTTCTGGGCCTCCCGGAGCGGGTTCCCGGGGACGGTTGGGGGGCCTTCGTGGTCTACGGGGTCCTGCCCTTCCGGGCTAGCCCTCCCTACTACCGGCAAAACGCCCGGGAAAGGCCCTTCGCCTTCCTCTCCTTGCGGCCCGAAGGGGAAAGGACCCTCTTCAGCCTCTCCCTCCACACCCCCTTGGCCCTGTGGGCGGGGCTGGAGGGGGAGGACTACCGGAGGGCCAAGGCCCGCTGGCAGGCCAAGGCCCTGGCGCTAGGGGAGGCCCTCCTCCCCGGGCTTCGGGAGGCCATCCTCCTCTTCGCCGCCACCCCCCTCACCTACCGGCGCTTCGCCGGCCGGGCCTGGGTGGGGGGCATCCCCCAGACCCACCCCTTCCGCTTCCCCCGGGTGCGCCTCCTGCGGAACGCCTTCCGGGTGGGGGAGGGGGTTTTCCCCGGGCAGGGCATCCCCGCCGCCGCCCTTTCCGGGCTCAGGGCGGCCCGGCTGGCCCTGGCCTACTTGGGCCTAGGAGGAGTTCTAGGTAATCCCTTAGCGCCCGGGCCGTCCTACCCTCCCGCTCCGTGAGGAGGTCCAGGTGGGTGAGGCCGGGGAGAACCTGGGCCTTGCTAGGGGTTTCGGGGAAGAGCTCGGGGAGGCGGAAGGCCTCGGGCCGGTCCACGAGGCCCCGGCCCGCCCCCAGGGCCAGGACGGGGTAGGGCAGGGGTCTAGGCTTCAGGTCCGGCCGCACGTAGGGGTAGCCCGCCACCTCCAGGAGGAGGCGGTAGGGGAAGTACCACTCGGAAAACCCCGTCTCCTCCCGGGCGAAGGCCTTGAGGAAGGCCCTCGGGTCCGTGGCCTCCCCCGTGTCCCGCCAGCGGATGGGCCCGGCCCTAGGGCCCCGCACCGTGAGGGTGAGCCTGCCCTGGAGGAGGCCGAGGAGGCTCAACCCCTCCCGGGCCCAGGCCCGGCCGGCGCTCACGCTGAAGAGGGGGAAGGGGCTGTAGTGGTCGTCCACCCGGAGGAGGGCCTTGGCCTCCCGGGTGGCCCGGTAGGGCCCAAAGGGCACGGGCTCCTCGGGGCGCTTCCCCGCCAGGAAGGCCTCCGCCTCCGCCAGGGCGAGGTCCCTTGGGGAGAGTCCTGGGAGCCGGAAGACGGGGCTTGCCCGCCCCGAGAGGAGGTCCTCCAGGCCGGGGAGGGGGCCCAAAGGGGTTTCCTGGCCCCGCAGGAAGGCCTCCCGGGAAAGGGTCACAAGCCCCAAGGTGCCGTCCAGGAGGACGAGGCCCAGGAGCTTCTCTCCGTGGGCCCAGGCGTAGAGGGTGGCCAGGCTCGCCCCCAGGGAGTGGCCGGCCAGGACCACGGGGGCCCGTTTGCTCGCCTCCGCCACCGCCAGGTCCAGGTCCTTCAGGTGGACCTCTAGGCCGAAGTCCCGCAGGGGGGAGAGGTCGGGCTCGGGGAGGGCTTGGTAGTAGGCCAAGGGGTCTTCCCCCAGGAAGCCCCTGCGGTCCTCCAGGCCGTTGGCCCGCCGCTCCCAGGCCCACACCTCCAGCCAAGGGGCTTCCCGCCGTAGGTGCTCCGCCAGGAGGGCGAAGTTGGTGCTCCCCCCAAGGAGGCCCCGGACGAGGAGGAGCACCGCCCGTGGATTTTCCGCCCGGTAGACCAGGGCGTAGCTCCGGTCCAGGGCCGGGCGCCCGGTGTCGGCGCCGGGGAGGCCCAGGTAGGAGGCCGCCAAGGCCGAGCCCAGGAGGAGGCCAAGGGCGAGGGGGCGCATGCCCCCATGGTGGCCCGAGGGATGGCCGGGCTTTGGGTGCGGGGCCACCTTCGCGCCCACTTCCCGGGAAGAGCCCCCCGGGTGGTCATGACCCCCTCGGCCGTCCTTTCCCCTTGTGGGGACGCCCTTCCAAAGGCGAAGGGTTTACGCCTCCGCCAGCACCAGGCCAAGCCGCCCAAAGCGGAGGAGTTCGGCCCGGAAGCCCGCTTCCTGGAGAAGGGAAAGGACCTTTTCCCCACCCGGCCGGAAAAGCCCAAAGGAGGGCCCCGGGCCCAGGAGGAGCATCCCAAAAAGCCTTCCTCCCTTCCGGAGCACCCGCCTGGCCTCGAGGGCCGCCCGCCTAGGGTCTTGGAACTCGTTCCAGGTGGGCCCGATGGCCACCCCGGAAAACACCCCCGCGCCGAAGGGGAGGGCCTCCCCGTGGGCGAGGAGGTAGGGGCCGGGCCGGCGCCGGGCGGCCACCCGGAGGAAGGCGGGGGAGGGGTCTATGCCCACGGCCCTTTCCCCCAGGGCCTCCCGGTAAACCCCCGTTCCCGTGCCCACGTCCAGGAAGGGCCCCCCCGTGGGGAGGAGCCACGCCCGGAGGTGGGCGATCTCCTCGGCGAAGGTGAGGGCCCCTCCCGAGAGGAGGCCCGTGGACCGCCCCCGCCAGGCATCGTAGAGCCAGGCGGTGGGGGGGAAGCGGTTGACTAGGGCCAGGGGGAGACGCTCCTTCCCGGCCCGCAGGTCAGGAAAGGGACCCCTTAAGGGGTAGCCCACCCCGCACGGGGCGCAGCGGAAGCCCTCGAGGGGAGCCCCGCACCGGGGGCAGGCGAGGAGGGGGAGGAGCCAGGGGGGAAGGGCCATGGGAAAAGCCCCCAGGAAGCCCTGGGGGCGCCAAAGACCCCTTCTAGCGGTTTCCGCCCAAGGCGGCGGCGTCCACCACGGGCACAACGGTGAGGGTACCCGCCTGGACGCTTCCCACGGCGAAGACGGTGTAGGTCTTGCCGCTTTCCAGCACCACCCCGGGGAGCTCCAGGGCCACGGTGGCCGTGCCCGCCACCCGCACCTCCAGGTCGTACCGCCCCGCCGGGACCACCAGGTACTGGCCGGCCCGGGGGAAGGGGAGGTTCGGGAAGAGCACAGTCCCGCCCTTCACCGCCACGTCCACGGCGGGGGCGTCGGGGGAGGTGTGGACCACCCGGATGCGGGCGTAGCCCGCCCGGGGGAAGAGGCCCGCCAGGGCGTCCGTGTACACCTGGGGCCGGATCTGGGCCAGGAAGCCCGTGGCGGCCACGGTATAGTAGACGCCGTCCCGCAGGTCCAGCTCCGCGTCAATGACCACGGGGCCCTCCTGCCCGGCGGGCACCACCTGGACCCGCACCCGGGCGGCGGGGAGGGGGATGTAGGGGGTCACTTCCTTAAAGGCCAGGTTTTGGATGGCCCGCTGGCCGTTTACCAAAACGTCCACGGCGGGGGCGTCGGGGGAGAGGTGGGCCACCCGCACCATGGCCCCTTGGGCTAGGGAAAGCCCGGCCAAAACCGTCAGGAGAAGGGGAAACCACCTGCGCATAAGGACCTCCTTGCCCTATCGGGCACGCTTAGCCTAGCAGCGGGTGCTTTGTCTAACTTTTGTCTAAACTACATCTCCGGGCCAGGGTGCCCCTCCGGTGTAGCCTGGGCCACAGGTTCCCCGCCCTTTAGGAGGAGGGGTTGGCCCGCCACCAGGAGGTAGACCGCCTCGGCCTCCTCCGCCAGCCGGGCGTTCACCCCGCCCAGGAGGTCCCGGTAGCGGCGGGCCAGGGCGTTGGCGGGGACGATGCCCATCCCCACCTCGTTGGAGATGGCGATGACCCGTTTGCCGCTTTCCGCCACCGCCTTCAGGAAACGCTCCACCTCGGCCAAGGGGTCCAGGTTCCTCTCCAGGAGGTTGGAAACCCACACGGTGAGGCAGTCCACCACCACCACGGGGTGGCGGGCCCGCCCCAGGGCCCCCGCCAGGTCCAGGGGTTCCTCCAGGGTTTCCCAGGTGGGGGGGCGCTCCGCCCGGTGGCGCCGGATGCGGTCTGCCATCTCCTCGTCCCGGGCCTCCGCCGTGGCGATGAGGGTGGCCTGGGGACCGGCGAGGCGCTGGGCGTGGCGGCTCTTGCCGCTTCTCGCCCCGCCCAGGAGGAGGACGAGGCCGGGCCTGGGGGGCGGGTCGGGGCTTTGGGGGGCTACCCCTTGCCAGAGCCTCCCCGTAAGGCCCAGGGCCCGGTGGAGGCGGGGGAGGTCCAGGTGGCGCTCCAGGGCGTCCGCCAGGCTATCCAGGGCCTCGTCCAGGGCCCGGGCCTCCCGGCCGAAGAGGGCCCGTTGCACCCCGGGGTTTTCCAGGAGGCCGTGGAGCCAGGTGGCGAGGAGGCTTCCTTCCTGGTGGATGAGGGGAAGCCCCTCCCCGTGGTGGATCTCGTAGCCCTCCGCCTCGAGGCCGTTCAGCCTCCCCCAGTAGCCCGCCAACCCCGAAAGGGGCACCCGCCTCGCCTTCACCCGCTTCTCCCGGCGCATGCGCACCCGGTAGGGGAGGAGGCCGAGGCCGGGGAAGACCCCCTGCTCCTCCACCCCCTCCTCGTCCGCGATGACCTCCGAGAGCATCTCCGCCCCGCCGCAGACGGCGAGGAGGGGCTTTCCCGCCTCCACGTGGCGCCGGAGGAGGGGGAGGAAGGCCTTAAGCCAGGGGAGGTCCCGGGCGGGAAGCCGGCTTCCCGGGAGGATGAGGAGCTCGGCCCCTTCCGCCTCCTCGGGGGTTTCGGCGTAGACCGCGCGGGCCAGCTCGGCGAGGGGCCAGAACTCGTCCAGGTTGGCGGCGTGGGGGTAGCGGAGGATGGCCACCTTGGGCCCCTCTCCCCCCCGAAGGCGGTGGCGGAAGCCGTCCTCCTCGGGAAGCTCCAGGGGGAGCATGGGCAGGGTGCCCAGGACGGGCACCCCCGTCCACGCCTCCAGGAGGCCGTAGGCGGGCTTAAGGAGGGAAAGGTCCCCCCGGAACTTGTTGAAGGCGAAGCCTAAAAGCCGCTCCCGGTGCTCTCCCAGGAGGGCCCAGGTGCCGTAGAGGGCCCCCAAGGCCCCCCCTTGGTCCACGTCCGCCACCAGGAGGGCCCTGGCCCCCGCCCACGCCGCCACCTGGAGGTTGGGGAGGTCGGGCCAGAGGTTGCGCTCCACCGGGCTTCCCGCCCCCTCCAGGACCACGAGCTCGTACTCTGCCAGAAGCCCCTCCAGGGCCTCCCGGACGGGGGCTTCCAGGTGGGGCTTCCGTTCCCTCCAGGGGAGGGAGGAGAGGAAGGGGTCCACCCTCCCCAGGACCACCACCTGGGCCCCCCGCTCCCCGAAGGGCTTCACCAGCACGGGGTTCATGCGCACCTCGGGCGCCACCCCCGCCGCCCGGGCCTGGAGCCACTGGGCCGTGGCCATCTCCCCACCCGCCACCACCCGGGCGTGGTTGGCCATGTTCTGGGCCTTGAAGGGGGCGGCCTTGAGGCCAAGCCTCCGGAAGTGGCGAAGAAGCCCCGCCACGAAGAGGCTTTTTCCCACCCCGCTCCCCGTGCCCCAGACCGCAAGGGCCTTGGCCCGCAACCCGCACCTCCCCCCTAGGGGCCTGGGGCGCCCTGGTCCACCGGCGCCCCGGCGAGGACCTCCTCCAGGGCCTTCAGGAGGGCCGCGATGGCCTCCTCCCTTTGGGCCGAGAGCCTAAGCCACTCGGGAAGGCCGAAGCTCGTGCCGTCCCGCACCCGGATGCCCCTTTCCCTCAGGGCCAGGGCCACCTCCGTGGCCCGGCCCACCCGGACGAGGAGGAAGTTGGCGGGGCTTTCCCGCACCTCGAGGCCCAACCCTCTTAGCCCCTCCGCCAGGCGGCGGCGGAGGCGGAAGAGCTCCCCCTTGACCCTCTCCAGCCAGGCCTGGGCCTCCGGGTCCAGGTGGCCCAGGAGGAGGGCCTCCCCGTAGACGGAAACGGGCCAGGAAGGGGCGAGGTGCTGGAAACGGGTGAGATCCAGGGGGGCCACCAGGTACCCCGCCCGCACCCCCGTGAGGCCATGGGCCTTGTTAGGGCCCACGAGCCAGAAGGCCTTCCGAGGGAGGGGAGGCGGGGCTTCCAGGAGGGGGTAGTAGGCCAGGTCCAGGACCAAGGCGCCCCCGGCCCGCCCCGCCGCCTCCTCCAGGAAGGGGTAGACCTCTCCCGTGGGATTGTTGGGCACGCAGAGGAAGGCCAGGGAGCTTTTGGGGAGGAGGTCCAGGAACTCCTCGGGGCTTCCCGCCTCCCACAGGGGAAGCTCCAGGGCCCTCGCCGCCCGGGCGTACTCGCTGAAGGTGGGGGGCAGGAGGAGGATGGGGCCCCTAAGGTAGCTCCAGCGGGCCAGGCGGTGGATGAGCTCGCTCGTCCCCGTGCCCACCGCCACCTGCTCCGGGGCCACCCCGTGGGCCTCCGCCAGGGCCCGGCGGAGCCTCCGGTAGAGGGGGTCGGGGTAGCGGCTCGGGTCGGCCCGCCTGAGGTAGGCGAGTATCACGGGGTTGGGCCCCAGGGCGTTGGCGTTGGTGGAGAAGTCGTAGAGGGGCTCAGGCCCCCCGTCGGGCCCGCCGTGGATGGGCCTTAGCACATCGTCCAGCATGCCCTCCATGATAGGTATCCTCCCTCCCAAGACCTTGGCCCAGCCTACCGGCCGAGGAGGTGGAGCGCCACCCCCAGGGCCACCCCCACCCCATACCCGAGAAGCCCCACGCGGCGAAGCCCCGCGGAGAGGTGGCGGGGGGTTGGGGAGGGGGCGTCGGGGTTCAGGGCGTAGGCTCCGCGCTTCCTGAGGCGGACCCCCAGGGCGAGGGCTAAGGCGGCCATGGGGAAGCCGGCGTTGGGGGAGGGGGTTTTGCGGGCCTCTTCCCAAAGCCTTCCCCAAAGCCTCGGGGGGCAGAGGAGGAGGCCCGTGAGGCGGGCGGGGAGGAGGTTGAGGAGGTCGTCCGCCCGGGCGGCGAAGGCGCCCCGCGCCCCGTGCTCGGGGTAGCCCCACATGGCGTCGGCGGTGTTGGCGTAGCGGTAGAGGGCGGCCCCGCCAAGCCCGAAGAGGGCGTAGTAGAGGAGGGGGGCGACGAGGCTATCGGAGAGGTTTTCCGCCAGGGTTTCCAGGGCCGCCTCCCGCACCTCCTCCTCGGAAAGGTCCCCCGTCCTTCGGCTCACCAGCCCGGATAGCCGCTTCCGCGCTTCCCCTAGGCCCTCCCCTAGGGCCCTCTCCACCCCCGCCACCTCGGCGAGGAGCATGCGCAGGCTGAAAAGGGGTTTGAGGAGGAGGCCAAGGAGGAGCCCTCCCCAGGCCAGGGGGCGGAGGAGGAGGTCCAGGAGGAGGGCGGGGAGGGTGAAGAGGAGGGCGCCCAAGGTCCAGTAGAAGGCACCGGACCCGAACCCCCGCACCCGCCCCCAGGCCCACGCCAGGTACCGCCCCATCCAGACCACGGGGTGGAGCCGGGCGGGGGGCTCGCCCAGGAGGGCGTCCAGGAGGAGGGCGAGGAGGAGGCTCACCGCAACTCCTCGTAAAGCCCCACCACCTCCCCCACCACCAGGAGGACCGGCGAGGGGAGGCCCGCTCCAAGGCCCGGCAGGTCCCGGACCCGGCCGAGCCGCACCTCTTCGCCCGGCCAACCTACCCGGGCCAGGAGGGCGAGGGGCGTGTCGGGGGGATACCGCTCCAAGAGCCTTGCCTTTAGGCCTTCAAGGGCATGGAGGGGCATGAGGAGGACCAGGGTATCCGCCAGGGGGAGGGGCAGGCGGGGGTCGTGTCCCGTGGCCACGGCGAAGCTTCGGGAAAGGCCACGGAAGGTGAGGGGAAAGCCCAGGGCGCTCAGGGCCCCCACGGCGCTCGTGACGCCGGGGACCACCTCAAAGGGGATACCCGCCCGCTTCAGGGCCAGGGCCTCCTCCCCGCCCCGACCGAAGACCATGGGGTCCCCTCCCTTGAGCCGCGCCACCACCTTCCCCTCCCGCGCCAGGGCGACGAGCCTTTCGGTGATGGCTTCCTGGGAGGTCCTTTCCCCATAACCCTCCTTGCCCACGAAGACCTTCTCCCCCTTGGCCAAGGCCAGGACCCCGGGGTGGACTAGGCGGTCGTGAAGGACCACCTCCGCCGCCTCCAGGACCCTGAGCGCTTTCAGGGTGAGGTGCTCGGGCCCCCCAAACCCCGCTCCCACTAGGTAGACCTTGCCCCTCATCCTCGCTTTCTCGGGAAGAGGCGATGGAGGCGGTGGTGGAGGGCGTCCAGGTCCCCGTAAAGGGCCTCCATCTCCCGCCTCATGGCCTGGAGGCGGCTTAGGGCGGCCTCTGCCGTGAGGAGGAGGCCGCGCCAGTAGGGTTCTTCGGGCGCCCGGGCGGCCTGCTCCTCCAGGTGGAGGAGGGCCTCCCGGAGGGCCGCCTCCATGGCGGGGAGGGTCTTGGCCTCGGAGAGGCGCCGGATTTCGGGCCGCCCCTCTAGGACGGGGGCGAGCTCCTCCCGTTCGTGGGCGAGGTCATGCGCATCCTTCTCCAAAAGTTCTCCCAAAGCAATCCTAAGGGCCGAGAGCTCATGGCATGCCATCTAGATCACCTCCAAGAGTCTGGGAGCGAAAACCTCCCCCCCTTCCAGGTGGGTCCTCCGTAGGGGGAGTACGTCCCCTGGCCCGAGCCCTCCGTAGACGACCCCTTCGGGATAGGCCACGAGGATGGGCCCCTTCCCGCACCGCCCGAGGCAGGGGGTGGGGGTGAGCTGGACCAGGGGGGCCAGGTCCCTTAGCCCCTCCTCTAGGGCGCGGAGGAAGGCCAAAGCCCCGCCCTCCCGGCAGGCTTCCCCCGTGCAGAGGAGGAGGTGGGTGAAAGGTCCGTGGGGGTGGCGTCCCGGGGCGAAGAGGGCATGGCGAAGGGCACGAAGGCCCGCAATCTGGGCTTCCCGCCGGGGGGCAAAGCGGCCTATGGGGAAGCGGAACCGGCAGGTGTCGCAGGGGGCGTGGCCCCCTTCCAAGGCCTCCCGGTAGCGGTCCGCCAGGGCCTCGAGGAGAGCGGGATGGCCCATAAGGGGGGGTAGGACTTCCAGGGAAAGCCCCTGGACCCGGCCAAGGAGCCTCTCCTCCACCACCCCGCGGAAGAAAAGGTGGGGGAGAAGGAAGACCCGCTTCGGCCTAAGCCCGGCGAGGCGCAGGAGCGCCTCCTTGGGGGTGGGGCGGGCCTTGGTGGCGTAGGCGGGGACCACGGGAAGACCGGCACGTTCCTCCAGAAGCCGTGCCAGGGCGGCCCCTTCCGCGTTGGCCCCGGGATCCGTGCCCCCCCGGAGGACCAGGATGGCCCCATCCTCCGCCCCAGCTCCCCGCCGCCGCAAGCGCTCTGCCCACAACCCCACCAGGGCGGGATGGGTCCCCAAGGGGCGGGCCAGGAGGAAGCGGGCTTCTGGGTAGCGGACCTGGGCCGCCTCCAGGGCTAAGGGGAGGTCGGCCTTGAGGTGCCCCGCCCCAAGGAGGAGGAGGGGGAGGACTACCCCGCCCCCTCTCTCCCCCAAGGCCAGGGCGCTCTCAAGGAGGGTAGGCCGCTGGTGCTCAATGAAGCCCAAAAGTACCTCCACCCCGAGCCGCCGGGCGAGCCCCTTGCGAAGGCCCTGGGCCAGGGCTTGGGCCCGGGGGTCGGGGGAGCCATGGGCCACGAGGAGGATCACGGCAAGGCCTCCTCCGGAAGGGCCAGGGTCAGGACTCCGAGGGCTAGGGTGAGGTTGCCCCGCTTGGTCTTCTCCACGATCAGCCTTGCCCCTTCCGCAAGGACGGCCGCCTCCGCCACCCCGTAGAGCCCCGTGTGCCGGAAGACCACCTCCGAGGGGTTGGGGATGGGCTTTGCGTTGAGCACCTCAGGGGGGTGGAAGCCCAGGGGAAGCCCCATCTCCTCGGCAAAGGCCAGAAGCCCCGCCTCGTCCTGCTTGAGGGTAGCGGTGGCAATCCGGGCCAGGGCCTCCCGGGCGAACCCGCCCTCCTCGAGGAAGCGGAAGACCTCCCGCCGGATCTCCTCCAAGGGGGTTCCCCGGTTGCACCCGAGGCCCAGGACCAGGGCCGGGGGATGGGCGAAGAGGGCAGGCACGAGGAGGGGGAAGGGTTTGTTCACCGTGAAGAGGACCATGGCCTCCACCCCCTCGGGGTGGGGGCTTGGGAGGATGCGCAAGGAGGGGTAGCGGGCAAGGGGACTTAGGTCCACGCAGTCCGAGTAAAAGCCCACGGGCCTCCCGTCCACCAAAAGGGCAGACACCTCCTTAAGGGGTTCCCAGTCCGGAACCCGGGCGGAAAGGGCCTTGGCCAGGAGATCGGGGGCGGGGAGGGCCAGGCTATCCGTGCCCGTGGTGAGGACGGCCTCTCCTCCTAGGGCCTCCGCCAGGTAGCGGGCGAGTGGGTTGGCCCCGCCTAGGTGGCCGGCGAGGAGGGGGATGAAGTAGCGCCCCTTAAGGTCCACCACTAGGACCGCCGGGTCCACCCGCTTGTCCAGGATGCGGGGTGCGATGGCCCTCAGCACGATGCCCGCTGCCATGACGAAAACATGTCCGTCATGGAGGGGCCAGGTGCGTTCCAGGAGCTGGCGGATGGGCTCGTCAAAGAAGTGGGCCTCCAAGAGCCCCCGGTACTTCCCCGCCACGTAGAGGGTGCTCCCGGGAAGGGCCCGGTGGATGGCCTCCGCCACCTTAAGCCCCGGTAGGGTCAGGGTGTAGACCGCCACCCTTTCGGGCCTTAAGGGGCCAAGCTCAGGCATCCCGCCTCCTTAGGGAGAGGCCCGGGGTTTCCCCGGGAAAGGGCTCGCCTGTTTCCAGGTGGTACTTGAGCCCGTAGCCCCTCGGGGTGAGGAAGGTTCCCTCAAAAAAGCGGCTCTGTTGGTTGCCGATGACCACCGTGGTGAGCATCCCCGCCTCGGCGGAGAGGAGGCCCTCCAGGGTGGTGAGGGTCACTTCCTGCCGCTTGCGGTAGGCGCTCTTCACCAGGGCGGCGGGGGTTTCCTTGGGGCGGAAGGCGAGGAGGATCTCGGCGCTCCGCCGCAGTTGCCAGTCTCGCCTTTTGCTTTGGGGGTTGTAGAGGACCACCACGAAATCCCCCATGCCTGCTGCGTGGAGCCTCCGCTCAATGAGGGGCCAGGGTGTGAGGAGGTCGGAGAGGCTGATGAGGCAGGTGTCGTGGCTTAGGGGGCTTCCCAAGAGGCTCGCCACGGCGTTGGCCGCCGTGACCCCGGGGATGACCTCGAGGACCAGGCTCTTTTCCCCAAGGGCGAAGCGCCCCGGGAGCCCCATGCCCCCGTCCGCGCGGCGGAAGCCTTGCTCCTCCATGAGCTCCAGCACGGGGGCGGCCATGCCGTAGATCCCGGGGTCCCCTCCCGAGACCAGGGCCACCCGTTGCCCGGCGAGGGCCCGTTCCAGCGCCTCCTCCGCCCGGTCCAGCTCCTCCGTCATCCCCTTGCGCATCACTTCCTTGCCCCCAAGGAGCCCCATCTCCTCCAGGAGCTTGATATAGGTGCTGTAGCCGATGACCACTTCTGCTTTTTCCAGGGCCTCCCTGGCCCTCAGGGTGAGGCCGGGGAGGTCGCCTGGACCCATGCCCACCAGGTAGAGTTCCCCCATCTTCACCTCCTGTACCGGTGCCGGAAGTCCGGGTCGTAAAGCCGGCTCCGCACCCCCCTCGCCCGCAGGGCCTCCCCCACCAGGAAGACGGTGGTGTCCCGGGCGGGAAGGTGGGCGAGGCCCGACAGGTCCGTGAGCCCTACCTCCTCCCCCGCTTGCCCCACCCTGTGCCCAAAGAGGACGGGGGTGTCCGCGGGCAGGCCCGCCTCCTGCAAGTCCCGGGCGAGCCTTTTGGGGTGCATGCCGGAGAGGTAGACCGCTAGGGTGAGGCCGGGGCGGGCGAGGGCTTTGGGATCCTGGCCGGGCGGCATGGGGGTGCGCACCCCAAGCCGGGTGAAGGCCACCGCCTGGGCCACCTCGGGGGCGGTGAGGGCGAGGCCCGCCCGGGCGGCGAGGGCGAAGGCGGCGGTGACCCCCGGCACCACTTCCACCTCCACGCCCAGGCCCTCGAGGGCCTCCTTCTCCTCCAGAAGCGTTCCGTAAAGCCCTGGGTCCCCCGAGTGGAGCCGTACCACCCCAGGGCCTCGCTGCGCTTCCTCGGCGAGGAGGGCGACGATCTCCTCCAAGACCATCCCCTTGGAGTCCCGGAGGATGGCCTTGGGTGCCAGCTCCCCAAGCACCGCCTCGGGGAAGAGGCTTCCCGTGAAAAGGACGAGGCGGGCCTTCTGGAGGAGCCGGGCCCCCTTCACCGTGAGGAGCTCGGGGTCCCCCGGCCCCCCGCCCACCACGTGCACCACGGGTCTCATGTTTCCTCCCGCCATAGGCCCACCAGCGTCCAGTAGTCCCTCTCCACCTCGCAGGCCCTCTCCAGGGGCAAGATCCTTTCCCCTTCCATCCCAAGCCGCAGGAAGGCGAAGCCCTTCCTTTCGGGAAAGGCTTCCCTTAGGCCAACCAGGTCCTTGGCCTTGTAGACGAAGACGCTTTGGAAGCGGTCTAATCCGCTAGGGTCCACTCCCTTGAGCCCCGTCACCGCGGCAAACCCTCCTTCCCCCAAGGCGATGGGCCGGAGGACGCGGGAGGCCGCCAGCTGGTGGGCACTGATGCCCGGGACAGCCTCCACCTCTACTCCCGACAGGTGGGGGAGGAGGTTGAGAGGGGAGGCGTAAAGGAGGCTGTCCCCCAGGACCAGGTAGCCCCCTTCCCCATAGCGGGCGAGGGCTTCCCGGATGGTCTCCGCCGCCTGCCTACGTGCCCTCTCCCGGGCTTGGGGATCGTGGCCCGTGAAGAGGGGTAGGGGCAGGAGGGGCTTGCCGGGGGGGATGTGGGGCTTCGCCGCTCGCAGGGCCAGGGACTCCCGCCCCTCCTCCTCGGGGTAGAAGAGGACGGGAAGCCCCTGGATGAGCCGAAGGGCCTTTAGGGTGAGGAGCTCGGGGTCCCCAGGGCCCACGCCGAGAAGGTAGAGCTTCATGCGCCCTCCTTCGTGGCCGCGAGCAACGTGGTGGGGTTCTGCGCCTCCAAGCGGCGGTAGGGTCCGAGGGGCACCACCCGGCTCGCCTGCACCTGTATGCCCTCCACCTTCAGGCCCATCTCCCGGAAGAAGCCGTAGGCCTCCAGGAGGTTTTCTAGGGTGATGGCCGCCACCACCAGCCTCCCGCCGGGCCGGAGGGCCTTCAGGCTTTCCGATAGGATTCCCCGCATCTCCCCCCCGCTTCCCCCCACGAAGACGGCATGGGGGGCGGGAAGACCCTTGAGGGCCTCGGGAGCTTCTCCCCGCACCAGGACCAGGTTGTGGGCGCCGAAGCGGCGGGCGTTCTCCTCTATGTGGGGCCAGGACTCGGGGTTTTTCTCCACGGCGTAGACCTGTCCCCACGGGGCGAGCCTTGCCGCCTCAATCCCCACGCTCCCCGTGCCTGCCCCGATGTCCCAGAGGACGCCGTCTGGGGGAAGGGCGAGGAGGCCTAAGGCCAGAAGCCGCACCTCTCGCTTGGTGATGAGGCCCCGCTTGGGGATCCGCTGCTCAAAGGTTTCATCGGGGAAGAAGCCTAGACGGGGGGGGAGGGGGCCTTGGGCCTCGAGGACAAGCACATTGGGGTCCAAGAAGCGCTCCTGGACCACGGCTTCCAGGCTTGGGAAGCTCCGCACCCGCTCGTCCGCCTCCCCGAGCCTTTCCGCCACGTGGGCCCGGAAGGGGCCTGCCCCCATGGCGAGGAGGGACTCCGCCACCTTGTTGGGGGTGTTCTCGGGGTCGGTGTAGACCACGGAGAGGGGGGAGAGGGCCACCTCCAGGAGCACGCCCCCCAGGGGCCTCCCGTGGAGGGAGAAGAAGCGGGCCTCGTCCCACGGCCGCCTCAGGCGGGCGAAGGCCTCCTGGAAGGCGGTGGGGGCGGGGTGGACCTCCGCCTCGGGGAAGCGTTCCAGGACCCGCCTGCCAATGCCGTGGAAAAGGGGGTCCCCCGAGGCCAGGAAGGCCACCCGCCTGCCCGCCCTGACCCGCTCCTCTGCCAGGTCCAAAAGGGCCTCCAGGGGGCCCTTCACCGGGATCCTCTCCCCTCCGTGCTCGGGGAAGTGGGCGAGGTGCCTCGTTCCCCCAATGAGGACCTCGGCCTCCTCCACCCGCTTCAGGGCAAGGAGGCTAAGCCCTTCTCGTCCCCGGGCGCCCATGCCGATGAGGTAGACCATCTAGCCCTCCCGGTAAGCCCTCGAGGTGTCCACGCCCCCGTCCGCTGCCAGGCGCAGGAGGGCGTGGAGGGCGGCCACCACCAGGGTGGACCCACCCTTCCGCCCCTCGGTGACGATCCAGGGGACGGGGGCCTCCATCAGGGCCTGCTTGGCCTCCAGGACGTTTACGAAGCCCACGGGCATGCCGAGCACCAGGGCGGGCCTTGCTCCCCGCCTCACCGCCTCCACCAGGGCGAGGAGGAAGGTGGGGGCGTTGCCCACGCCCACGATGGCCCCTTCCAAAAGCCCTTTCTCCTCGGCGTAGCGCACCGCCGCCTCCGCCCGGGTGCCCCCCGTGGCCTTGGCCCTCGCCACCACCTCGGGATGGGAAAGAAGCTCCACCACCTCATTCCCGAAAAGCCTGAGGCGCTCGGGGTTCAAACCGCAGGCGATCATGCGGGCATCCACCAAGATTCGGGCCCCTCCCTGGAGGGCGCGGAGGCCTGCTTCCACGGACCCGGGGCTGAAGCGGGTGATCTCCTTGTACTCAAAGTCGGCGGTGGCGTGGATCATCCGGCGCACGAGGGGCCACTCCAAAGGGGAAAAGCCGTGGGGGCCTGCCTCGAGGTCCACCAGGCGGAAGCTTTCCTCCTCTATGGCCCTTCCCTTTTCCGTCATCTGGTGGGTGGGGTTTTTCCGTTGCCGAATCAGGTC